>JAAYCS010000086.1 GCA_012729655.1 Desulfovibrionales bacterium
ATGCGAGTACTCATGCCGCAGCACGTGGACAAATCCCTTCTCCCAAGCCTTCCCAAGCCCAAGCCTCGCAAGAAGTAAGACTTCTGCTCATATCACACATCAGGCACGTCCCAGGAAGATGCGGATGTCTGAGCGCTTACTTCGAACTGGGTCAAAAAGGTGGGTCAAAAATGCGCGAGGAAAGGACTGTATGGAGCACCCAACCCACTCCCTCAAAAACGACCTGGGTCAACTCAAATCCCTTCCAAATTCCACATTCCGTCGTCCTCCAGGCACACGTAAGCGTGGTCGGCCAGGTTCACATCTTTACTTCAAGTCCAATTGTAAACCTCCCCAAGTTAGTGCCATCCAAAAGAAGAGGTTTCCTTGGGTGGATTTCCCACGAAATCTCGACTCGAGTCAGATTCGAAATGCTGAATTTTCTGGACTCTTTCACGCGTAAAGCAGCTTTCACCTCCGATTTATCCGCTCAAAAAGCCCCAGCACCTCGTCCCGGCAGCGCAGACCGCCGAGCCATTCCGCCGGGATGGACGCCCCGGGCCTGCATCCCAGCAAGGTGGCGACGAACATGCCCCGGGCAGCGCTGTCGCCGCCGGCCATGACATTCTCCTCCAGGGCGAGCCTGAGATCGCCCCCGTGCCGGGCCACGATCTGCACCGCCCCCGGCAGGGCCGACATCGCGGCGCACGATTGCCCGAAGGCCCTGACCGCTGTCACAACGTCCTGATCCCGCGCGGCCAGCCCCCGGCGGACGAGATCGGCCACCGTCAGGTCCCCGGTTTCCCGCGCGGCCTGTTCCAGGGCCGCATCGGGCTGGGCCCCTGCCATGACCAGAGGGCAGGCCCTGGCCAGCAGTTCCGCCGCGGCCAGGACCAGCGGAGAACTGTGGGTCAGCTGGGCCTGCAGCCTGGCTGCACCGGCCAGGGCTTCGGGCTCCAGCGCCAAGATCAGGAGCGGGGCCATGCGGGCGGCCCCGGACAGGTCCGAGGAGGCAGAACCGGCCTGCAGGGGCGGTCGCCCGGAGTCCAGAGCGGCCAGAGTCTGCCGGCTGGCCTGATCCAGGTATCCCGCGTAGGAGCGCATGGAGTCCCGCCAGGCGGCAGCGAACCCCTCGGGATCGAACCCGCCCGCCCCGGCCACGTGCCGCAGGAGCAGAAGCATCTGGTCTCCGTAATGGGTCAAGTCGCCGGCCTCCCGGCCCTGGTGAAAGGGGGCGAGCTCCGGCTTGACAACGGACGTGACCCGTCCGTAGCGACGGGCGATGGCATCGGTGTCGTAGACCCAGTGCACGCCCAGGGCCAGGGAGTCGGCGGCGAAGGCGGCCAGGATCGCGTTCCGAGGGTTGCCGTGCATGACATGCCTCCTTGTTCAGGTCGGTCTGGGGTCAGTTTTGTCCGGACCGTTCCCGCGACCCTAACCGGAAACAGGGTCCCTGGTCAAAGCAGCCCGCGCCCCAGGGCCTTCCGCCTCCCCGCGGTGCATCGGGCTTGAGAGCCTGTGCCGCTGAACCTGTACCTGCAAGGGATCCCCATGCGTTTCGGACTGTGTTGCATTTTCGTGGCCGAACCGGTCAGCTTCCGCACGACCACGGCCAAGGCCTTGTCCGCCCTGACCCGCCGCGAGGCCCTGGCCAGGGTTGCGGGCATCTGCCTGCACAACGCCGTGAACCTGCTCCAGGCTGTGCGGACCTGCCAGCGGCTGGGCATCGGGGCCTTCCGCATCACGTCCCCCCTGTTCCCGCGCATGACCCACCCGCAGGTCGGCTACAGGCTGGAAGATCTGCCCGAGGCCGAGGCCATCACCAGTCACCTGGAGGCGACCAGAACCTTTGCCCTGGAGCACGACATCCGCCTGAGCTTCCACCCAGACCAGTTCGTGGTCTTGTCCTCACCCCACGCCCACGTTGTCGAGAGTTCCGTCAGGGAGCTGGTGTACCAGGCCTTCCTGGCCGACATGGTCGGCGCCGACGTCATCAACATCCATGCCGGAGGGGCCTACAACGACAAGACCGCTGCCTTGAAACGCCTGGCCAGCGTGATCAGGGGCCTCCCTGAAAACGTGGCCTCGCGGCTGACCCTGGAAAACGACGACGTGACCTACACCGTGCGCGACCTGCTGCCCACCTGTGCGGATCTCGGCCTGCCTCTGGTCTATGACGTCCATCACCACCGCTGCAACCCCGACGGCATGGACGAAGCCGAGGCCACGGGCCTGGCGTCGGCCACATGGAAGGGTCGCGAGCAGTACTGCCACCTTTCGTCCCCGCAGGGTGGCTGGCAGGGCAACCCCAGGCCCCACGCGGACTACATCGATCCGGCAGATGTTCCCGCCTGCTGGGTGGGGCGCCCTGTGACCGTCGACGTGGAGGCCAAGGCCAAGGAGCTGGCCGTGGTCCGCCTGATGGCCCATCTGGAAGGCCGGCCGGCCTGACTTCAGACGGACTCGGGGATGCACGAACCTGATGGGGCCCCGGACATCCCGGGAGGGATGGTTGGCGGTGTGGGCAGGAAATCCTGCACCCAAGGCGCACGAAGGAATCGGACGAAACGTGTTTGCCGGCGGGAAAGATTGCCTCCAGCGCACTCTTCCCCGCGGATGGCCAATCGTGAGGGGCGATGGAACCCAAGCCAGGGGGTTTTGCCCCCCGGCTGGGCAGAAAAACCCGTTCAGCAGGATCGCAACGTTCAGACTGCCCTGTCCGCGCTTTTCCTGGCTGGCATGCCCCCCCTGCTTTTGTCTTCTGCCTGATATCCGAATTCAGATTTCAATGTGTCCCGCACTCTGCAAGCGGCTTTGGCCATTTTTGCTATGGAAATCCCGCCATGTGGGACAGGGATGGCAATCAGGCTTGCGATATTGCTGATGCCCATAACCTGCTTGAGATTTGTTTCCGACGACAGTGCGTAGTCGATAAGATTGTCAGAATATTTTTCTGTATCCTTGTCGTAACACTCCCCGGTGATGGAAAATCCAGAATTTCTCATCGCATCTGCCAATCTTATTATGGATTTGTTTCTCACGTTCTTCTCCACCATAAAATTGTACATACAATCATGGATAATATCTTGTTTTCGCGACAGCAAAAACGCGAAACACCGAACCTGCATGGAGATGCGCCTGGTTCCGAGGGCCTGCGCCGACTTTTTCAGGCCTCCCGTCATGCATGCAGCCCCCATGGACCGCCTGGCACCCGCGCTGCCGATCCCCTGCACATGCCGTGGCGTGGATTTCACGGAAAACAGATGGATCTGCGAAACGATATTCATTCCATGATCAGTGTACCCCATGCACGGCAGAGGAAAAGTATGAATCAGGGGCGGCAGAGTATGATTTTTGCTCACACCTTGATGCAGCACCGGCGTGCACGTGCTCCGAGGGCGGAGGTTCCTGGGAGACCTGGGCTGACGGGGCGGGCCCACTGACCAGGGAGGGGGGCGGAAAAGGCATGCGGGTGGAGCTGCGGGCAGCACGCGGAGGTGACGGGGGGGGACCGGGGCGCAGCGGGTGCGCGCCGGAGGGTGCTCAGGAGACACGGACCGGGCGCGGGCTGGCAAACGCCCAGAGCCCTTTGCCCGCGACCCATGCCCTGCGGATCAGGGAAAGAACGTGTCGGCGTCCCTGCGCCCCAAGTCGTCCGCTGCAGCCTGCATTTTCGCAATGATGTGGCGCAGGTCCCCGTCGTCGCCCTGCATGGCCGGAAGCAGGGCCTGAGCGAAGGCGTTTTCTGCCTTGTGCAGGCAATTGCAGAACAGCAGGTAGTTGGTTTTGCTGGCATAGCCTGCCCGGACCAGCTCCGCGAGGGTGCTTCCGGAAGAGGACAGGAGCAGCCTGTAATGGTCGATGAGGTGCCCCATCCACTCCGTGTACAGCGGGCGGGCTTCGTCCGGGATGCGTGCCCCTTCCAGGAGTTCGTTCCAGTCCACAGGCGTCCCTGCCCCCTCCGCCTCAAAGGCCGCATCGAGGGCGCGTCGCCGGGATTTCATGTAGTTTCCGGTGAAATCTTCCAGGCCTTTGGTATACTGCTTCATCTTCTGGGCAAAAAAGACGAAGAAGATGGGGAGCAGAATCATCCACAAATGTGGCTTGGGCTTGTCGAACACCAGCAGGGCGAGTTCCCGGGCCATCCGTGTCTCGTGGTCAAGGATCAGACGCTTTTTTCGTTCCATGGGTCAAAAAACCTTGTGCTTCGGTTTGAAGACGGTACGCGCATGGTTTAGGGCAAACTGCCGCGATCAGCAAATTACTTGTGCCGCCACCTCCCGCCGGCCGCAGGCAAAAAACACGCCTCCCCCGCCTGTGGGGCGGCTGCGCCTGCCACAATCGCCATGCGCATTTTGGTCATGACGTTATTTGCCGCTCCGCAGACCCGGTCTGATGCCCGGCCCAGATTCGGGCCAGGGCCATGCCGGACAGGTTCTGCCACAGGCTGAAAATCGCCCCGGGCAGGGCGGCCTCAGGGCCGAAAAAAACACTGGCCAAGGCGGCGGCCAGACCCGAATTCTGCATGCCGACCTCGATGGATATGGTCCTGGCCGTGATGGTTCTGGCGCCCAGACCGCGCGCACACCAAAAACCCGCCAGATACCCGAACCCGTTGTGCAGGATGACGGCCAGAATGACCAGGGCCGGAAAATCGAGGATGTTTTTCTGGTTCAGACCCACCACGCAGGCGATGACCGCGGAGATGGTCAGGACCGAGATCGACGGAAAGATGCGGACCACGGGCTTCAGCCGCTCGCGCAGCAGATGCCGGAGGATCAGACCGTCCAGGAGGGGGAAGACCACGATCCAGAACACGGACTGGACCATGGCCCAGAAATCCACGTCCACCCGCTGTCCGGCCACGAGCTCCATCAGGGCCGGAGTGGCCAAAGGGGCGGCGAGGGTGGAACCCAGGGTCATGACCACGGACAGGGGCACATCCGCCTTGGCAAAATAGGCGATGACATTGGAAGCCGTGCCCGAGGGGCAGCATCCCACCAGGATGACGCCCACGGCCGCGCTGGCAGGCAGGTCCAGGAGAAGGCAGACGGCCCAGGCGATGCCCGGCATGAGCACATACTGCAGCCCCACGCCCAGACCTGCCGCGCGCCACTCCCGGCCCACGCGGACAAAATCCGCAAACTCCAGGGTCAGTCCCATGCCGAACATGATGAGACCCAGGCCCAGGGAGATGTGCGGAGCAATCCACGAAAAGAGCGGCGGATGCACAAGGGCCAGGACGGAAAATCCAACGGCCAGGACCAGGTAGTTCCTTTCGATCCAGGCGGCCAGGGTATTCAGCATCAGAGCCTCCACGTTGGGGTGGACCGGACATTGCGGTCCGTGCGACAGCTTCGTCGATGGACGCGCCCTGAGGTCGAGCGAGCGTTCCTTCAGCCCCATGAACTTGCACAACCTATTCAGAACACCCGGGCCCCGACAGGGGCCGCCGCGGCGCAGAACGTCGAACTGCGGAAGAAGCGCAGACGGCCTTATTCTATTACCATGCCGTTTTTATTCAAAAATTGGATTACGGCAATTCCACGGCCCAGGACTCCAGCGGCGGAACCTGGGTCACGACCTTTTCCCGCAGCAGGAAATCGGCGAACCGGGTATAGCGCTTGTGGTCCAATGCCCCGGGGCGGAGGGCGAAACGGGGCACGGTGTCCTTCCAGGCCCGGCGGTTCAGCTCGTCGTCCAGTCCCTCCCGTCCGCTGCCGACGAAGAGCTTCCAGGATTCCTCGGGATGGTTGACCAGGTACTGCACCCCTTCTTCCAGGGCATCGACAAACCGGCGCAGCCGGGGGTCGCGGACGCTCCTGGCGGACGACACCAGAATCAGCTCGTCGTAGGGCGGGACCCCATGCTCCTCCACGAAAAAGGCCCGGCCCGGGCGTCCTTCGATGTCCATCTGGTTCAGCTCGAAGTTGCGGAACGCCCCGATGACCCCGTCGGTCTGCCCCGTGAACAGGGACGGCGACAGGGAGAAATTGACATTGACCAGTTTCACGTCGTCGAGGGCCAGCCCCTCCCGTGCCAGCATGACCCTCAGCAACGCGGTTTCGAATCCGCCCACCGAATAGCCGATGGTCTTGCCTTTCAGGTCGGCCATGGACGCGATGGGGCCGTCCTTGAGGACCACCAGCGAGTTGAGGGGCGTGGCGATGAGTGTGGCGATGCGCACCAGGGGCAGGCCTTCGGCCACCTGCATGTGGTGCTGGTGCTGGTAGGACACGGCGATATCGGCCTGGCCTGCGGCCACGAGCTTGGGCGGGTCATTGGGGTTGGACGGGGCTATGAGCTCCACGTCGAGACCCCTGGCCTTGAAAAAGCCTTTTTCCAGGGCCACATACAGGGGCGCATGATCGGGATTGACGAACCAGTCCAGGAGCACGGTCAGTTTTTCGGCCCGGGCCGAAGAGACGCTCAGCGCCAGCGCGGCAAGAAGGAGGCAGAATTGTTTCATAATTGGTCACCTTGGTTGTGGAAAAGGGTTATGATGTCTCGCGGCCCGGCGGCCGGGGTCCGTTCCCGCATCGGCTTTGGGGCGAGTACGTCTGGGGGACATGATGTCTCGCGTATTCATGAAATCCCTCCCTGCGGTTGCCAGAAGACAAGCTTGGCCAGCAGGCGGTCGACGAGGAAATAGAGTCCCAGGGACACGGCCGCCAGGACAGTCAGGGCCGCGAACATGATATCGATCTGCATGCGCGCGTTGGCGTGCAGCATGTAAAAACCCAGGCCGGCGCTGGAACCGACCCACTCGCCGACCACGGCCCCGATGGGCGCCACGGCCGTGGCCACCCTCAATCCCGAGGCAAAGGCGGGCAGGGCCGAGGGAACGATGATGACCGACAGGACCTTGAGCCTCCGGGCGCCCATGATGCGGGCCAGCTCCAGGAGGTCCGGGTCCGTGCGTTGCATGCCGCTGTAGAAGGACGAGGCCACCGGAAAGAAAATGATCAGCACCGCCATGCCCACCTTGGAGGCCATGCCGTACCCGAGCCACAGCACCAGGATCGGGGCCAGGGCAAAAACCGGAATGGCCTGGCTGACCACGAGCACGGGCAGCAGCCAGCGCTTGAAGAACGGGGACATGATCATGACCAGGGCGGCCAGTGTGCCCAGGATCGTCCCCAGGGTCAGACCCAGCAGGATTTCCGCCATGGTCGTGCCAAGGTGCCTGGCCAATGCGGGAAAATGGGTCACGACCGCCTGGCCCACGGGCAGCGGGCCAGGCAGAATGTAGGGGGGAACCCCGCTCAGACTGACCACGGCCTGCCACAGGAGAAGAAAGCCCAGGGCCAGGATCATCGGGCGTAGGACGTTCACTCTCCCTCCCTGCTCATGAGCCGTGCCAGCAAGCCGGCATAGTGGGCGGTCACGCCCGGGTCCCCCGGGTCACGCGGGGGCGGGCCAGACGGATCGATGGTTTCGAACACCCGCGCGGGTGTTCCGCCGAGAACCACGACCCGGTGCCCCAGGCGCAGGGCCTCCAGCGGGTCGTGGGTGACCAGGACCACCGTTGCGCCCTGGGTCAGGCGTGCGGCCAGGTTCTGCAGTCTGAGCCTGGTCAGGGCGTCCAGGGCCGAGAATGGCTCGTCCATGAGGATGACGGGGCGCTCCTCCATGAGGGTGCGCAGGAGGGCCACCCGCTGGCGCATGCCCCCGGACAGGGCAGCGGGCAGTTTCCCTTCACATCCGGACAGGCCTGCCTCCCGCACCAGGGACAGGGCCTTGTCCCGGTCGCGTTCCCTCAGCTCGCCCCGCAGCCTGGCCCCGAGCAGGACGTTGTCCAGCAGGTTCAGCCAGGGCAGGAGCAAATCGTTCTGACTCATCCAGGACACCTGGCCGCAGGCATCCGGCCGGGATGCGAAGCGCACCTCCCCTGCACAGGCGAGGTGCGGCGAACCCGCCAGAAGCCTCAAGAGCGTGGACTTGCCGCATCCGCTGGGGCCCAGGATACAGGTCGTCTGCCCCCCGGGAATGTGCAGGGAAAAATCGGCAAACAGGGGCTGGTCTGCATAGTTCAGGTGGATGCGGTCCAGGGTGATACCCGGGGCGTCCCGCATGTCCACAACACGGGAACGTGAAGCGGCGAAACTATCCATGCAGGAGCCTGTGCCCCGGCCCGCCGGGCAATCTGTGGATGGCCACGGCCATTGCCGGCCAGGCACTGCCGGAGACTGCGCCTGGCCCCGCATCTGCGGAAACGGCGTCCTGTTTGACATGGGAGGCAGACCGTGGGGTGGCATGCATGAGGGGCCGGATCAAAAGAAGCGGAAAAAGTGGTGCACAGGCCCGTGCCCTCGGCCCAGCACGTAATCGGCCCCGGCCCGGATGGCCCCGCTGATGTACTCCTTGGCCTGGCGCACCGCTGTTTCCACGTCCTGGCCTTTGGCCAAGCCGGCGGCTATGGCCGAGGACAGGGTGCACCCCGTGCCGTGGTTGTTGCGGGTGACAATGCGCGGGCCCCGCAGGATCACGGTCCGGCCTTCGTCCCCCAGGTACAGGCAGTCGTCACTGTCCCCTGATTCCAGGTGCCCGCCCTTGATCAACACGTTGCCGCAGCCAAGGGAAAGCAACTCCACCGCCGCGCTGCGAACCGCATCGCGGGCGTCGATGGCCCGGTTCAGAAGCACCGAGGCCTCAGGCAGGTTGGGGGTGATGAGGGTGGCCAGAGGGATGAGTTCGAGCTTCAGGGCATCAATGGCCTCGTCCTGCACGAGTTTGTCACCGCTCTGGGCGACCATGACCGGGTCCAGGACAACGGTTTGCACCCCGTGTTTGACCAGACCCTGGGCCACCGTGCGGATCAGTTCGGGGGAGAAGAGCATGCCTATCTTGACCGCGTCGGCACCGATGTCTCCCAGAACGGCGTCCATCTGGGCCGCCACGAAATCCACGGGCACGGCATGGATGCCGCTCACGCCCACCGTGTTCTGGGCCGTCAGCGCAGTGATGACGCTTGCTCCATAGCAGCCGTTGGCCGCGATGGTCTTCAGGTCAGCCTGGATGCCCGCCCCGCCGCCGCTGTCAGATCCGGCAATGGTCAGCACCCGATGATATGTCTTGTATTGGTTCATGCTCTTTCCTTGGCTGCACGGATGATGGTTCTGAGATCTGCTGCGGCGGTTTCGGGGCACAGGGCCCCGACAATGGCCGAAACAACGGCCACTCCGTCACACCCGGCCCGGATGACGTCAGCCGCATTGCCGATGCCGATACCGCCAATGCCCACCAGGGGGATGGATACTGCCGCACGAATGGCTGACACTCCCGCCAGCCCCAAGGGCGGAGCCGTGTCGGTCTTGGTCGGGGTGGCGAAGACGGGGCTTATTCCCACATAGTCAGCTCCCTCGGCCTGGGCACGGACGGCATCCTCCACGCATCCCGCTGAAATGCCGATCAGCATGGATTTGCCCACTATGCGACGGGCGTCTTGGATCAGCATGTCCGACTGGCCCAGATGCACGGCGTCGGCACCCACGGCCAGGGCCACGTCGATGCGGTCGTTGATGACAAGCGGGATGCCGGTTCCATGCAGAAGTTTGCGCACGGCCCTGGCCTCGGCCACGAACTCCCGCGTGGTGCCCAGTTTTTCCCGAAGCTGGACGCACGTCACACCACCCGCCACGGCGGCCCGGACGATGTCCACAGTGGCCCAGCCCTTGGACAGGCCGCGGTCCGTGACCAGATAGAGGGAGAGGTCAGGCATGGGCACCCTCACGGACACGGCAGCGCTGACAGAGGTCTTCGGGGGAAAGATTGTGGAGTTCGTCCAGAACATGGATCTGGAACGTGCCCGGCCCGCTCGCTTTTTTCCCGGCCAGTTCCCCTGCGACCCCCAAAAAAGCCAGAGCCGTGGCTGCGGCGGTCACAGGGTCGGGGTCCACGGCATGGAAGGCCCCGACCAGGGCGGAGGCCGAACAGCCCATACCTGTAACGCAGGACATGAGTTCATGCCCGCCCTCGACCAGGAAGGTCCGGAAGCCATCGGTGACCAGATCCGTGGGCCCGGTGATGGCCAGGGTCACGCCCAGCTCGCGGGCCAGAGCCCCTGCGACCTTGGCCGCGTCTGCAACCGAATGCATGGCATCTACGCCCTTGGTCTGGGTTCCCTGGCCAGCCAGGGACAGGATTTCCGAGGCATTGCCACGCACCACGCTGACCCTGGTTTGACCCAGGATGGATTTGGCCGCCCTGGTGCGCAGAGGCGTGGCCCCGGAGCCGACGGGATCAAGGACGATGGGCTTGCCGAGTTCCGTTGCCTTGCGGCCAGCCTTGAGCATGGACGCAACCCAGACGTCGGTCAGGGTGCCGATGTTCAGGACCAGGGCGGAGGCCATGGCGGCCATGTCCTCGACCTCGTTGTCCGCATGGGCCATGACCGGGGACGCGCCGCAGGCCAGAAGGGCGTTGGCGCTGTAGTTCATGACCACGAAGTTGGTGATGCTGTGGACCAGTGGCCTGGTTCGCCGGATGGCAGACAGGTTCTCGGCGGCTTTGCGGGCAAGATTCGACACACTGCACCTCTCACTGCAAAAACGATCTGGGGCAGCAGAGGCGAGGAAAAGAGGATCGGCCGGACAATCCAGCCCCTGTCTTGCAATTCCCTTCGCCGGCACGATCCAGATCAGGTTCAACGGGTATCATCTCAGGCTCCTCGCCACCCCTGCAAAACAGATTTTGTCTAGACCTTAGCAGGCCTGACTGTCAATTGATTCTCAAATTACGTCACCCATTTTTTCATCAATATCAATTCGTATCGATGGTGACTATCTTCCACCATTGTGCTTTTTTCCTTGCGACAAACGTCGCCCGAAAGGTCTCGCCCTTCCCGGTGTAGTTCCTCACCGTGGCCAGCGCCCGGTACGTTCTTCCTTCATCGTTTTGGACAACGATATGCGCCTGGAGTGGATTTTTCAAAGTCCCTCCGCTCACTCTACCGCTGACCGTGACTTGCCCGCCCTTTTGCCAAGCGTGAACATTGGAAAAAACAAATCCATTTGCTTGCCAAATTCCTTCCGCAAAGCTGCTGATTGCCCAAATCAGGAGGGCCAGCATGGCCGTGCCCGTCATTTTCATCGTGGCGCATCCTTTCAGGTTGAGGCTCCCTCTGAATTCGTATGAAAATAATTTGTTCCTGGATTCATGGCAAACGGTCCCGTCTGGCGGGCGACATTTTCTGGCCCTCTGTTTTTCGAACGTACGCCCGCATGGAGGGTTACCCCTCTCTTTGGCTTTTCTCAAGGGCAAAGGGCTCTTTCTACTTCTCACCTGCGCTCGTTGTCTTTGGTTCCAGGGAATCCTTGCTCTCCCTGAATCCGATGTGCCACTTGACGAGCATTTTTTTATTCTTCCCTATTTGCCTGATTCAAAAAGGTTAAATCAGAACAGCGTACCAGGTAAAAAAAGGTTCCGGCAAGTTGCACACTTGCCGGAACCTTTTTTGAATCTGGTGCCCCCACCATGACTCGAACATGGGCAAACCAGGATTAGGAATCCTGTGCTCTATCCACCTGAGCTATGGGGGCACACCCGTTGTGGAGCAAATTTCCTAGGCGAGGCGTGTTCTAAAATCAAGCACAAATCCTCCGGAGGCAGCCGTTTCTCCCGCCAGGACGTACGGGGAAGACTTGCAGAGCAGACAGGATCCCTGCCGGATTTTCTGCCTCTTTGCCGACTAGACGGGGCATGAACGCGTTGAACATCCATGCCGCATGGTGTATTTTTGATTCATTGCGCCAATCTCATTTCACGGCGGCCTCCAACCGAACCCGACAGGTACTCTTCATGGACACATTTATGGCGGCCTCAGGGCCTGGGAAGGACTCCTACGCGCCGACGATCTTCGATTTCGCCATGGCCGGAGGCAAGTTTGTCAGCCTGACAAGCGATGCAGGCTTTGTGGAACTGATCAAGGCCGTCCTCTACCAGGTCCTGGGCCTGTCCAAAAAATCCTTTGTCCAGTTGAGCAGACTTGAAGACATATATCACCTGCTGCGCAAGGACAGCGAAGGCAGATACGTCATCTGTCTGGAACGCACGGCAGCAGGGGTGAACATGGCCCAGGTCATGGAAGGCATCGTGCATATCTGCCCAGGGGCCAAAATTATCGTCCTGACCCAGGAAGTGGACAAATTCTCCACAGCCCTGCTGGTGGAACACGGCGCCCACAATATCATCACCAAGCCCATCTCCATCGCCTCGTTCACCGAGAAACTGGCTTTCACCATCGCCCCCCAGGGCAAGCTGAGCCGCCTCATCGAAAAGGGGAAGAAATTCCTGGACGCTGGAAACTGGGGCGACGCGTTGATGGTGGCCGAGGAAATTCTGGAGCAGAAGCACGACAGTGCCGCAGGCTTCATGATCAAGGGCGACGCTTACAAGGGCCTGGAACAGGTCGGCAGGGCCGAAGAGATGTATCTGCGGGCCATCAACAGTGCGGAATTGTATATCACCCCCCTCAAGCGACTGGCGGAACTCTACGAACAGTCCGGGGACAGGGACAAGCAATTGATCTTCTTGCGCAGACTCAATGAAATCAGCCCCCTCAATACCCAGCGCATCCTGCAGATCGGGGAACTGGAAATCTCCCGAGGCAATGCAGGCCGGGCCGAGGAAATTTTTGATCAGGCCCTCGACATTGCCCAGCGCGAGGCAGCAGGCATGATCTCCGCCTTGTCCTCCCGCATCGCGGACATCTGCGTGAACCTCAACCCCGACCTGGCCGCCCGCTATTCCAAGAAGGCCCTGGACATGAAAGGGGGTGAGATTTCCGCGGCGGACATCGCCACCGTCAATGTGCTGGGCATTTCCCTGCGCAAGCAGGGTAAGTGGCGGGAGGCCATCGCCGAATACAGCCGCGTCCTGGCCGTGGTGCCCCATCATGCCGGCCTCTTGTACAACATGGCTCTGGCCTACAGCGAGGGCCGCGAGTCGGCCAAGGCCCTGGAGATGGTCCGCAGGGCCCTGGAATGCGACCCGAACCTGCCCGCCTCGGGCAAGAACGTGGCCTTCAACATCGGCACCATTTTCCAGAAGGGCGGCCAGAACGGCACGCCCTATTTCAAGAAGGCCTATGAGCAGGATCCCAATGACCAACGGTTTTGGGAGGCCTTGAAACGCTCCCAGACCATGCACCCGGGGCAGGACCAGAATCCGTGACCCTTTTCCCATTATCATCCCATAAGGAGCAGACATGGCCATGCATCCCCTTGCCGGCAAACCCGTACCCGAATCCCTGCGCATCAACGTACCGCGCCTTGTCTCAGACTATTACACGGCACTTCCCGACCCGGACCGGCCCGATCAGGCAGTGGCCTTCGGCACGTCCGGACATCGCGGTTCTGCCTTCAAAACCTCGTTCAACGAAGCCCACATCCTGGCCATCACCCAGGCCGTATGCGAGTACCGCCAGGACAAAGGCATCGACGGACCGCTTTTCGTGGGCAAGGACTCCCACGCCCTTTCAGAACCGGCCATGCGCACCGTCCTGGAGGTATTGGCCGCCAACAACGTTCAGTGCCGGTTCCAGAAGGGGTTCGGACTGACGCCGACACCGGTCATTTCCCACGCCGTGCTGACCTACAACCGTGGCAGGAACGCCGGTCTCGCCGACGGGATGGTCATCACTCCCTCCCACAACCCACCTGAGGACGGGGGCATCAAATACAACCCTCCTCATGGCGGTCCTGCAGAAACCGGGGTCACGGCCTGGATCGAGAAACGGGCCAATGCCCTGCTGTCCGATCCGCGATCCATCGCGCGCGTCCCGTTCAGAAAGGCCCTGCGCGAAAACCTCTGCCAGGAGTACGACTATGTGAGGCCCTATGTGGACGACCTGGTTCACGCCATCGACATGGAGTCCATCGCCCGTTCCGGCATCGCCATCGGGGTGGATCCCCTGGGCGGGGCCTGCATCGAGTTCTGGAATCCCATTGCCGAGCGCTACGGATTGGACATCCGGGTGGTCAGCACATCCCTGGATCCGGCCTTCATGTTCATGAGCCTGGACAAGGACGGCAAAATCCGCATGGATTGCTCCTCGTCCTCGGCCATGGCCAAACTCATCTCCATGAAGGACTCCTTTTCCATCGCCTTTGCCAATGACCCGGACGCGGACCGCCACGGCATCGTGACCAAGCATGGGCTCATGAATCCCAACCACTACCTGTCCGTGGCCATCGACTATCTCCTCCAGCACAGGCCCGGGTGGAATGCCACCTCTCAGGTCGGCAAGACCCTCGTCACCAGTTCCATGGTGGACCGGGTGGTCCAGTCCCATGGCCGACAGGTGCGGGAAGTGCCCGTGGGATTCAAATGGTTTGTGGATGACCTGCTGGCCGGAACCTGCTGCTTCGGTGGGGAGGAAAGCGCAGGGGCGTCGTTCCTGCGCCGCGACGGCGGGGTCTGGACCACGGACAAAGACGGAATCCTTTTGAATCTCCTGGCCGCCGAGATCACGGCCGTGACGGGCAGGGATCCGGGCGACATCTACAGGAGTCTGGAAGCCCGCCATGGCAGCCCCCTGTATGAACGGCTGCAGGCCCCGGCCAACATGGCCCAGAAAAAACTGCTCGCAAGCCTGAAACCCGAACAGGTCTCCTCGGCAAACCTGGCTGGCGAGCCCATCCTGGCCAAAATAACCCATGCCCCGGGCAACGGTGCCGCCATTGGCGGACTGAAGGTCGTCACTGCCAACGGCTGGTTCGCTGCTCGCCCCTCAGGCACTGAAGACATGTACAAGATCTACGTGGAAAGCTTTCTGGGCCGCGAGCACCTGGAACGGATCAAGACCGAGGCTCAGGCCATGGTCGACGGAGTCCTGGCCAAGGCCTGAACCCCCCGGCCTCGGCTTTGGCATGGTCGCATGCGGCCAGCGCGCGATGACGGGGTTTCCCTTGTTCTGGCAGGGAAGCCCCGTCTGTGGCCGGATCCCCCACGCCGCTCATGTCCCTCGTGTTCGGTACAACCCTTGCGCAACGCATATTGCAAAAGCAATAAAAATTGCAGCCAGCATCCTGAGCGAATCAGGGCGTTTCGGGGCTGGCTCCCTTTTTTGTCAAAATTTGTTGCAAGATTTTCTTCGCCCCTGCGATGCGAACGGGCGCAGCGGCTCACCACCTCTTCCCGCTGCAATCCGCTGTACATATCTAATATATTGAAATTAAATAACTAATTATTTTTTTCGGGCAGCTGTTCTGAGCCCGCCCGACTTGCCCCCCTTGGCACGATCCTTTCAAGACAGACCGGCAACCAGCACACCAACATCAAGCAGGTGCAACCATGTTTGTCGGTCTCAAGATGCTCAAAAATTTCATTGCAATGCCTCCGGACGCCCTGGCCGAAGATGCCCTGCGGCTCATGGAAGAACAGCTCTCCCAGATGCTCTTCGTGCTCAGGGAGGGGAAACTCGTGGGCTATGTCCGGCTGGAGGACATCAAGGCCGCCATGCCGTCGCTCATGACCGGGCTGGACAAGCACGAGATCAACTACCTCCTTTCCAAGCTGACCGTGGACCGGATCATGCGCAAGGACATCACCCCCATCCCGCCCGAGACCGAAATCGAATCAGCGGCCATGCTCATGCATGACAAGCATTTGGCCGGCTTGGCCGTGGTCAATCCCAACGGGGACCTCATCGGGTATATCAACCGTACGGTCATGCTCGCGGTGCTGGCAGAGGAAATGGGCTTCGGGCAAGGCGGTTCCCGCATCGTGTTCGAGGTCGAAGACCGCCCCGGAGTCCTCAAGGAAGTGGCCGGAATCATCGACGCACTGGGTTACTCCATCATCTCCACCGGCACCTTCACCCACAAAACCCGGCGCATGGTGGTCATCCGCGTGGACACGCCCAACCCTTCCTCCATCGCCGCGGCCCTGCAAAAGACCGGATACGATGTGGTCGGTCCCGAGGACTTCAAGCATGAATGGCAGTAGTCCACTGCTGGAAGTCAGGGACGTGACCCTGAATTTCAAGAACGTGTCCGCCCTGTCCCGGGTGTCCTGCACCGTGGCCAAAGGCAGCATCACCTCCCTCATCGGCCCCAACGGGGCCGGCAAGACCAGCATGCTAAACTGCATCTCCGGACGCTACACCCCGACCAAAGGCTCCATCAGCATGAGAGGGCAGGAACTGGGTGGAGTGCCGGCCCACAGGCGCACCAAGCTCGGCCTGGCCCGGACCTTCCAGAACATCGCCCTGTTCCGCGGCCTGTCGGTTTTGGACAATCTCATGGTCGGCCGCCACTCCCGCCTCAGCTATGGCCTGCTGTCCTCCATCTTCTACCTGGGCAAGGCCAGGGCCGAGGAGGATCGGCACCGCTTGCGGGTGGAGGAGATCATCGACTTTCTGAACCTCTCTCCGTACCGGCACCAGACAGCCGGGCACCTCCCCTATGGTGTGCAGAAAAAAGTGGAGCTGGGACGGGCCCTGGCCGCCGAGCCGGAGCTGCTGCTGCTGGACGAGCCCATGGCGGGCATGAACCTCGAAGAAACCGAGGACATGGCCCGCTTCATCCTGGACATCAACGAGGAGTGGGGGGTGACCGTGTTTCTGGTTGAACATGACATGGGCGTGGTCATGGACCTGTCCCACCATGTCATTGTCCTGGATTTCGGCCGGGTCCTGGCCACTGGCACGCCGGAGGCCATCCAATCCAATCCCAAAGTCATCAGCGCCTACCTCGGCGACGACGACAGCCTCTTCAAGGGGAGATGATGAGCGCCCCCTATGAAACCACCCTGCCCAGGCTGCTCCTGGAGAACAGTCGCTCCCGTCCGGACCGCACGGCCCTGCGCGAGAAACACTTCGGCATCTGGCAGCCCTTCTCCTATGCCAGCTACTATGCCATCACCGCGGAGTTTGCCGCGGGGCTCAAATCTTTGGGGTTGGGCCGGGGGGACATCATTGTCCTCATCGGCGACAACCGTCCGGAATGGCTGTGGGCCCAGCTGGCCATCCAGGGCCTGGGGGGAATCTCTCTGGGGCTGTATCAGGATTCCCCGGCCGATGAGATCGGGTACGTCTTCGACCTTTCCAGAGCCCGACTCGTCGTGGCCGAGGATCAGGAGCAGGTGGACAAGATCCTGTCCATCCGCGAGAACCTGCCCCATCTGCAGTTCGTCATCTACCATGACCCCAAAGGACTCTCCGTCTACGATGAACCTGGCCTGAAGTCCTTTGACGAGATAAGGGACATGGGCCGGGACCTGGCCGGGGAATTCGAAAAGTGGATCCAGGATGTGCAGCCCGACGACACGGCCCTCATCGCCACCACCTCGGGGTCCACCGGGCGACCCAAACTGGCCATGCTCTCGCACAAGAATCTCCTGTCCATGGCCTGGAACCTCGGCTTGTCGGATCCCAAACGTGCCAGCGACGAATTCGTGTCCTTTCTGCCCCTGGCCTGGATGGGCGAACAGATGATGGCCGTGTCCTCGGCCCTGCTGTTCGGCTTTTGCGTCAATTTCCCGGAAGAGCCGGACACGGTGCAGGAAAACATCCGCGAAATCGGGCCGCACCTCATTTTCTCTCCGCCCCGGGTCTGGGAGAACATGGCCGCCAAGGTCAGGGTGCGGATCATGGAGACCTCCCCCTTCAAACGCCTGCTTTTCAACCTGTTCATGCCCGTGGGGACGCGGTACGCAAGCCTTCTCCTGCGCGGGGAGAAGCCCGGGCCTGGCCTGGGCATCCTGTACAGGCTTGCTGACTGGGCTCTTTTCCGGGCCCTGCGGGACCGGATGGGGTTCACCCGCGTCCGCTCGGCATCCACGGGCGGAGCCCCCCTGGGGCCGGACACCTTCACCTTCTTTCACGCCCTGGGCATCCATCTCAAGCAGATCTACGGTCAGACCGAGATCGCAGGCATCTCATGCATCCACCGGAATGGCAGGGTCAGTTTCGACACGGTGGGCGAACCCATCGCCGAGACCGAAATCCGCATCTCGGACCAGGGTGAAATCCTGTCCCGAAGCCCGGCCGTGTTCCAGGGCTACCTGGGCAATGCCCAGGCCACAGCCGAGACCGTCACTGACGGATGGCTCCATTCCGGCGACGCAGGGTACTTCAAAGACAACGGACAGCTGGTCATCATCGACCGCCTGTCCGACGTCATGACAACGGCCACTGGCGTGCGATTTTCACCCCAGTTCATCGAGAACAAGATCAAGTTCTCGACCTATGTGCAGGAGGCCGTGGTCCTCGGAAACGGGCGGGACTTCATCACCGCCATCATCTGCCTGGACGGGGACATTGCCGGTCGCTGGGCCGAATCCCAAGGCCTGACCTACACCACCTACCAGGATCTGGCAGCCAAGCCGGAGCTCTACGACCTGATCGAAGCGGAAATCCGGGGCGTCAATGCAAGCCTTCCAGACGGGACGGAGATCAAACGCTTCGCCCTGCTCTTCAAGGAACTGGACCCGGACGACGGGGAACTGACCCGCACCCGCAAGACCCGGCGCAAGGTCATCAACGAGCGGTATGCGGATCTCATCGCGGCCCTCTACGACGACACCACGGAGACCACGGACCTGTGCATCGCCATCATCTACCAGGATGGCTCCCGCCGCGAGATGACCGGCGCCATCTGCATCCGCGACGTGGCTGCGGAGGGCGGGAAGTGATGGCGGCAAGGACGGGCATGGAACGGGAAGGAAGATGGATTCCCGCCTTCGCGGGAATGACGCTTCGGTTGGCGCGAGGCCGGCGCTGTTCCAGTACGGAGTCCGCTTACCCGCCGCCCGCCGATGTCATCCCCGCGAAGGCGAGGATCCATGCCTTCAACTCGACCATAAAACGCCGGGACACGCTTGTCGGCGGCGACAACCCATAAGGTCATCTCATGGAATACTATCTCCAGCTCATCATCAACGGTCTGGTCGTCGGGTCCATATACAGCCTGGTGGCCCTGGGCTTCGTTGTCATCTTCAAGGCCACCAAGGTGGTCAACTTCGCCCAGGGGGAACTGGTCATGGTCGGGGCATACGTGTGCTTCGCCATGACCGTGCAGTATCAGCTCCCGTTCCTGGTCTCCTTTCTGCTGACCCTGGCCTTTGCCACCGTGCTGGCCATTGTGGTGGAGCGCCTGATTCTCAGGCCCCTCATCGGTGAACCCATCATTTCGGTCATCATGGTCACCATCGGCCTCTCGTCCATGCTCAAATGCTTCGTGCAGACGATCTGGGGCACCCAGATCCGGGTCTACCCCGCAATCCTCCCGCAGGAGCCGTTCATGGTCCTGGGGTTGCCCATCGCCCCTGTCTACCTGGCCGCCTTTGGGCTGTCCCTGCTCCTTTTTGCGGTGTTCAGCGTATTCTTCAAATATTCATCCGTCGGCATCGCCATGCGGGCCACGGCCTTTGATCAACAGGCCGCGCAGTCCATGGGCATCGGCATCAAATCCATCTTTGCCCTGTCCTGGTGCATTGCGGCCGTGGTCTCCAGCATCGGGGGAATCATCCTGGGCAACATCAACGGAATCAACGTCCAGCTCGGACACCTGGGCCTGAAGGTTTTTCCGGCCGTGATCCTGGGTGGCCTGGACAGCCTCCTGGGCGCTGCCTTGGGCGGTCTCATCATCGGGGTATTGGAAAACATCTGTGAAGGCGCGGCCAAGGACCTTTTCGGGCTGGGCGGGTTCAAGGAGGTGGCCTCGTTCATCGTCCTGGTCATCATCCTCATGGTCAAACCCTATGGACTGTTCGGGACCAAGGAGATTGAACGGGTATGAGCATGCACAAATGCGGACTTTTTTACACCAGCTACCGGGCCGAGGATGGGCTCTTCCGCTCGAAATTCCAGAAATCCTGCCTGG
>JAAYCS010000087.1 GCA_012729655.1 Desulfovibrionales bacterium
CAGGCGGCAAGGGCCAGAGCCCGAGGATACCGGAACGTGGAGAATTTCATCACCATGGTCTACCTGATTGCGGCCCCGATTCAGCTCGTTGTGGCTTCATGAATTCCACATCAAACGACGAAGAACCATTTTTTTTGAAACACTCACAGACACGTCTTTTTTTTTCATATTTACAGCATATTAGTATATAATATTTCCTGATTAAGTATTCGATCCTCAAAAAATCTTAACACGCCACTTCACAGGCCCTTAAGTGAGCTCCTGTGTGACTTCCGAACCCAAGAGGGCCGCGAATGCTTGAGCTGCCGCATTCGACGCTGCAAAGAAAGTTGGTCAAGCCGGGAATTGGAGGCTCATCGGTGAAGTTGGAGCAAGAGTCCCCATTGTGATCTGTTGGCGGGTTGGCACGCTGTCCGTGCGCAAATCAGCTTGGAGCAGCGTCAGCGGGTGTCAGAAATTACCGTAGAATCCTTTTTTCCAGGCTGACTGTGGAGAATCGCATCTTGGCCAGGTCGGCCACCAGGAGCTTGCTGCGAAGCGCCGAGGATGCGCCGGCCAGAATCCGGATCACCTCCGCTGCCTGCAGCGATGCCGCGAACCCGACCACCGGGCTCGGAATCCCCTGCGAAAGTTCACTGCCGTTTTCCCGTCCGTTCATAAGTTCGCCGAGGCCCGTCTCCCCGGGCCATGTCGTGCTAAGGAGGGCGGTCCATCCCGAGACGCTGGCCGAGACGAGGGGGACGTTCGCCGCAGCAGCCATGGTTTGCAGCCCCTTGCGATGGGTTGCGCCTCCCAGGCAGTCGATGGCAATGCCAACTCCCCGGAATAACCCGGCATGAACCCCTTCCGGAAAGGGCTCGACTGAGATGAGGGGATTCGCTGCAGCAGCTCGTTCGCAGGCCGCCTGGACCTTGAATCGCCCAAGGGTTCCTGACGTGGCCAGGAGCTGCCTGTTGGTGTTGTGCAGTTCGACCCGGTCCGGATCGCAGGCTAGGATGGTCCCGACCCCGGCTCGCGCCAGAAATTCCAGAACATACCCCCCAAGTCCTCCGCATCCGACCAGCAGGACCCGCGCCCTGGCCAGACTGGTCTGATCCTGGGGCCGCAGGGTCTGGGCGTTGCGCTGGTAGCGCAGGGGGAGTTCCCCGTTTTCGATGGCATCCGCCACTTCCTGGGTAACCCTTCGGCCGGACTTTGCAGCCCGGTCCAGATACGTCTGATCCGGAATGCCAGCCGCCTTTCGCTATGCCGGGGTTTATGTCGAACCAAGCAAAAATCATGCCCCGCTTTGATCTTGTAATATAATATCAAAAAGATATCAGAGTAGCGCGATATGAATATACGATTTGTTTTATGATGAGCGGAGCCAGAGGGGGCAAAAGAAAGCTAAATATTGGGCTAAATAGTGCTAGATATTGGGCTAATGCCGAATATTAAGCGCTTAGACAAGTTGAAGACGAGTAACGGCAACAGGAATCCAGCATTTTCAGCCTCGATTGTCTCGTGCCGCAACGATTTGGCGCCACTGATCCGAACAGGCATGCTCTTTGCTGATTCGGCTCATGCCACGCGAACCGAAGGAGGCCGGCATGAACCTGTTGGAAATCTGCATTGTGGCTCTTGCTGGATTCTGCTCCAGTGTCATCAAAACCGGGGTAGGCATCGGCGCCGGCATCTTTCTGCTCCCCACACTTTCCCTCGCCTTTCCCGCCAAGACGGCTCTCGGGCTCGGCGCTCCGCTTATGCTGGCCTCGGACGTGATTGGCCTCCGTTATTACTGGAAGCAATGGGTTGCAGCGGGGGAACTGACCCGCCTCATGGCCGCAGCCTTTCCCGGTTTGCTGGCGGGCACATTGTTGCTGCCGGTCATCTCCGCGGAAGGATTTCGCCTTGGCGTGGGCCTTTTTGGAATGGCTTATGCTTTAAGCTATCTTTTCCCGTCCTCCACTCCAGTGCGGCTGCTCAGGGAGGGGCTCGCCGGGGTCAACCAGCGTATTGAAGGCGGGCAGATCTATTTTTATGGCGCCCTGGGCGGCGCGGCCACAGTTCTCGCTCACGCGGGCGGGCTGGTCTGGTCCTTGTACCTGACGAGGGCCGTCCCCGACCGCCGCATCTTTGTCGGCACCGTGGTGCTGCTCTTCTTTGTTACCAACATTTACAAGACAGTGGCCTACGTGGCCACCGACACCCTCTCCGCCTCGGCGCTGCTGGACATAATGCCGGCCATTCCGGCGGTGTGGGTGGGCAGCGCTATCGGCAACCGTCTCAACAAACGCATGAACCAGGAATTGTTCCGCAGGCTGATTCTGGGAATCATTTTTGTCACTTCCGCCAAGCTCTGTTGGTAGCACGCTGCCGCCCCGGGCGTGCATCCGTTTGATTTGTCCAATATCAATCAAATTTGCCCAATATCAATCATAAATTAGGTTCACTATCTGGCACTTTTAACTACTCACTCTGCCTTCTGAAAATATAATCAATTATGTCAATATGATATAAAGAGTGATTGCCCTGGCACCCTTCTTGATAATGCACAAATATAATTGATCAACACCCCTCTACCCAAGGTTTGTGATGATGAAAGCGAACATGCAAGTGGATCTCCTTATTCTCGGTATGGGCGCCGCGGCCGAGCTGGCCGCCATATACGCCCACGACGCCAGGCCCGACCTGAATATCCTCATCGCCACCAAGGCGCTGAAGGGAAAGGGCGGTTGCAGCAGAATGGTACAGGGCGGCTTCAACGTGGTACTGGACCCCGGCGACTCCCATGAGAAGCACCTCATGGATACCCTCAAGGGCGGCCAGTACATCAACAACCAGGATCTCGCGAAAGCCCTGGTCGAGGAAGCCACCCCCACGGTCAAGGAACTGGAAACCGTCAGCGGCTGTTTCTTCGATCGCCGCGAAGACGGCCACATCCATCAGAAAGCCTTTGCCGGACAATGTTTCGACCGCACCGTGCACAAGGGCGACCTTACCGGCATCGAAATCATCAGCCGCACCACGGAGCAGATTTTCAAACGCCGTATCCCGGTGCTTGAGGAAACCCGGGCCGTGGAGCTGCTGCTGGACAGCGAGGGCAAAACCGTGACCGGGGCACTGCTCTTCAACATGCGCCGGGGCGAGTTCCTGGTCGTCGAGGCGGCTGCCACCTTGGTGGCCACCGGCGGCGGCCCCACCCAGTACCGCTTCCACGCACCCGGTCCGGAAAAGTCGGCCGACGGCATTGCCATGCTTTACCGAGCCGGTGCCTTGATGCGGGACATGGAGATGATCCAGTTCCACCCCACCGGGCTCATCGTGCCCGGCAGCGTCGTGGCTGGGGCGCTCCTTGAAGAAGGCCTGCGCGGGGCAGGGGCGCATCTGTATAACGGCGAGGGCGAACGCTACATGCTCCGCTACGCCCCGGATGTGGCCGAACGCGCCACCCGCGACGTGGTCAGCCGCTCCGCCTACCTGGAAATGATGGCCGGACGCGCCTGCCCCGAGGGTGGGGTGCGCATTGATGCCGCCCACCTCGGCGCGGACTTCGTACTCAAGAACTTCCCGGGCATGGCCGAGCGCTGCGCCCAGTTCAAGTACGATCTGGCCCGGGGCATGGTGCCGGTTTCCCCCTCTGCTCATTTCTTCATGGGCGGTGGGGTTATAGATACCGAGTGCCGGGCTTCCCTGGACAAACTCTTTGTGGCCGGGGAGGACGCCGGGGGCGTCCACGGCGCTAACCGTCTGGGAGGCAACGGCATCTGTGAATCCTGCGTTTACGGCCGTCTGGCCGGAAAATCCATCGCCCGCTACCTCGGCAAGGCAGAGAACCGCTCGATCAAGAAAACAAAGCCGGGCCTCGCCGCCGACATGGTGGCCCGGCTGAGCGCGCCCCTTTCCCGCGCAACGGGCACGAATCCCCTGCATAACCGTACCGAAATCCAGGAGAGCAACTGGAACAAGGTCGGTGTTGTGCGCAACAAGGCCGATATGGAAAGCGCCCTTGGCGATTTTGCCTCCCTGCGCAAGGACGTGGACGCTGCCGCTGTTTCCGGCGGGGCTTACAACATGGTGTTCAACGTCCACCTTGACACCTTAAACATGATGGACGTGTCCGTCATGGCCGCCACCTCCGCCCTGCAGCGCGACGAAACGCGCGGGGCCCACACCCGCAGCGATTTCCCCGAGCAACGGGACGATTACGGCCTCTTCAACACCTTCCTCTGGCGTGGTCCGGACGGCCTGCCCCAGTGGGAAAAGCGCGCGGTCGAATTCAAACACAAGTCACTGGAAGCCTGTCAAAAACATAAAAAGTAGCCTGCCAAACACGGAGAACTCTGATGAATGCGTCCCAACAGGAATACAGAAAGCCTTTGCAATGGGGAGAAATTGACCCATACCGGCGCGGCCGTAGCCATGTCGGCATGTGGGCGTGGCTGTTGCAGCGAGTAAGCGCTGTGATGATCGTGATCTTCCTCTGTCTGCACCTGATCTTCACCTACAAGCCCTACTTGCAGTTTCTGCTGCTGCTCACGGTCATTTTTCACGCCTCGCTCGGGGTCAGGGTCATTCTGCTTGATTTCGACCTCGTGAACATCCGCCACCATCGCTGGCTCATCCCCTGGGTCCTTGGCTTCGGTCTTGTCCTGTTTGCCCTGGCTTGGTTCGTCATCTACTAAAAGGAGGATGTTATGCAAAACAACCACCTCCGGACGGTGAAAATATTCCGCTACGATCCTGAAAAGGGTGGCGAAGGGCACTTCCAGAGCTACAGCCTGGACATCCCCCAACCGGAAATCACCACCATTCTGGACGTACTCCTGCGCATCCAGAAGGAGCAGGACCCCAGCATCGCTTTCCGCTTTGCCTGCCGGGTGAACATGTGCGGCTCTTGCGGCATGGTCATCAATGGCCGCGAAGGCCTGGCCTGTAAAACCAACGTGGCTCACCTCCCTTCCGGACAGGACATTACCCTGCGCCCACTCAACCACTTCCCGGTCATCAAGGATCTGGTGGTGGACATGAGCCCCTTCTTTGCCAAGTACGAGGACACCCTGCCTTTTTTCGAGCCGATCGAACAGCGTTCCGAACCCTATGTCATCAAGCCGGACACCAAAGAGCGGGTGGACATCGCCATGGACACGGACTGCATTGCCTGTGGCTGCTGCGTGTCAAGCTGTACCATGGTCAACAACCATGAAGGTTACGCCGGTCCGGCAGCCCTAACCCGGGCTTTCACTCTGCTGGCCGACAAGCGCGACGCCCTCTTTGAGCCCCGCCTGACCAGGGCCCTGGACAGCTGCTACAACTGCCGCACTGAATTCAACTGCACCGAGGTCTGCCCCAAGTCCATCAGCGGCACCCGGGCCATCAAGTACATCCAGCGTCTGGCCGTGACCCATCTGAAGGACATAAAACCTCTGCCCCCTCACCCGGCCGAGGAAAAGGCCAAAAACGACCCCAAACCGAAAGCCGCGGAGCCCGATACCCCCTGCTCCTGCAAATGTCATGAACTGCCTGACCCTTCCCGGCGGGCATTCCTGAAGAGCACCACCGGCATGGTGGGCTTGGGCGTGGCCATTTCCCTCACCGGCATTCTCGGCGTAAGCGCCGTTGTCCCCACCCTGGCGGACCAGCCGGCGCAGTGGGTTCCGGTCGGAAATGCGGCCTCTTACCCGGTCGGCTCGGTGAACACGACCATGATCACCTACAAACGCAAGCAGGCCATTCACACCGAGACCGTGAACGTGCCCATCCTGATCCGGCGCGACAGTGAACAAGACTTTATCTGCTTCAACAGCAGTTGCACGCACCTGGGCTGCGCGGTTTCCTGGGATCCGACGACCAAGCGTTTCGAGTGCGCCTGCCACGGCGGCGCCTTTGACGTTGACGGCAACGTGATTGCCGGTCCCCCGCCAAGGCCCCTGGACCGGCTGCCCTGGAAGTTGGAAAACGGCATCATCATGGTGGAGGTGGTATGAATCTGCGCAATACCATGGGCTGGGAAAAGTATCTCAAGCCCTTTCTGTACAAGGAACTCCCTCCGACTACGGGTTGGAGCGCCATCCTGGGCACCCTGTGCGCCCTTACATTCATCATCATGGCCGTCACTGGCATGGTCCTGGCCTTCTATTACGTTCCGGACCCGGACAAGGCTTGGGAGTCGGTCAAGTTCATCACCGAGGAAGTCGCCTTGGGCAAAATCGTGCGCGGCCTGCACCACTGGGGCGCCGGAGCCATGGTCTTCCTGGTCTTCTGCCACCTGATGGTCTCCTATCTGCACGGTTCCTACGCCGCACCGCGTCAGATCACATGGATCACCGGGGCCTGCCTCTTCCTGGTGGTCCTCGGGCTCGGCTTTACCGGCTACCTGTTGCCCTGGGACATGAAGGCCTACTGGGCCACGATTGTCGGCGCGAACATGCCGAACCAGTTCCCCGGCGGCGGCACCATCACCCGCTTTATCCTGGGCGGGCAGAACATCTCCGGCTTTACCCTCACCCGTTTCTATTCCGTGCATACCCTGGTGTTGCCAGCCTGCCTGCTGCTCTTCATGGCCGTGCACATCTATCTTATCCGCGTCCACAACATCTCCGACCCGCGCGAGCGCCTGGCCGGGGAAGCCCTGCCGCCATACACCGGCAAGCCTTACCGCTTCTATCCGGAGCACACCAACCGCTCATCCCTGGGCTTCGGCATCCTCTTTCTCCTTCTCCTCCTCCTGGCGGCCTTATTTATCCCGCACATGGAGGAACAGGCCGGCACCTTTATCGCCGACTACCTGCCCCGGCCTGAATGGTACTACATGTGGCTCTTCCAGCTTCTGACCTTTTTCACGGGTTCCTGGGAAATCATCGGCACTCTCCTGATATTCGCGGGCGGTCTGGCCCTGCTCTTCGGCGTGCCTTTTTTCAGCGAAAGCAAGCTCAAAGGCATGGGCAACAGGCCCGTGTCAGTGGCCGTGGCCTCCACTTTTGCCCTGTGCATCGTGTACCTGACCGTCATGGCCTACGCCGGAGTCGCGCCCTACAACAAAACGGTTCTCGTGCCCAGCAGGCCCCTCACGGCCGAGGAAAACCGGGGGTTGCAGCTCTACGTGGACCAGCAATGCTCGTATTGCCACAACATTCTCGGCCAGGGCGGCCACCAAACCGGACCGGACATGAGCAACATGGTCCGCAAAAAGCGCAGTCCCGAGTACCTGGCGAACTACATCAAGGACCCCCAGTCCCAGATGAAATCCACCACCATGCCAAAATATGTCCTGACTGACGGGCAGCTCAAGGATCTGGCGGCTTTCCTGCTGTCCCTGGATTTTCGCGGTGGGATCGAACCGGTGGAGCGCAATTGTTCTGACGTGCTTGAGGAAGCAAAAAAGACCGCCGGGAAATAGGCTCTCAAGAGTCCTGAATTTGCAGCGCGGCCCTGACGGAGGCCGGACGGTCGTGTCCGCCCCACCCTCCTCTAAAAACGCATACGTTCTGCCGCCCTCAGGGCCGCGCCGTGATACCGGCACCCCATGAATCGTCATTTACAGGAGTTCCCCATGGAAGAACTGGATTACAACATCGTCGAGGAAGCTGCCAAGCAACTCTACATCAAGGCCCTCTGCGACCTGCCCCCGGACGTGCGCGAGGCCCTGAAAAAGGCCTATGCTCGGGAGACCAACCCGGCCGCACGCAGCGTGTTTGAGGCTATGTTCAAAGCCATTGACATCGCGGACAGCAAAAAGACCCTGCTTTGCCAGGACACGGGCCTGCCCATCTACAAGGTGCGCATCGGCTCGCAATATGCCTGGAACGGAGCCAAAATCAAAAAGGCCCTGTACGAAGGGGCCAAACGCGCCACCCAGGAGTTCCCCTTCCGGAGCAGCTCCACCCACACCATTACCCGTCTCAACCCGCAGACCTCGGTGGGCCCTGGCCTGCCCGTGACCTATTTCGACTTTACCGAAGATTCCGACGAGCTCGACATCCTGATGGTGCCGAAGGGATCCGGCTCCGAGAACATGAGCAAGATGCAGATGTTCTACCCCCAGCACGGGATCAAGGCCGTGAAAAAATTCATCCTGGACACGGTCATTGAAAGCGGGGCCAACCCTTGTCCTCCCGGCATCATCGGGGTCGGGCTCGGCGGAACCGCGGACTTGGTCATGAAATTGGCCAAGGACGCCATAACACGGCCCGTGGGGCAGCGCCATCCCGACCCGATGATTGCCGCAATGGAAGTGGAACTGGAAGAAGCCATCAACGCCACGGGGCGTGGCCCCATGGGGCTCGGCGGCGACGTATCCTGTCTCGCCGTGCATATCGAATACGCTTACACCCACATCACCCAGAACCCGGTAGCCGTGAACACCCAGTGCTGGCCCGCCAGACGCGCCCGAGCCATCATCACCCCCGCCGGCAACGTTACGTATGGGTTCTAGGAGGACACCATGAGCAAGGTTCATCATCTCACTTCCCCGTTCTCGGAAAGCGTCATTCGTTCCCTGCATGCCGGCGACATCGTGTACTTTGACGGCCCCCTGTTCGGCATCCGTGATCTCACCCAGATTCACATCTTCGACAAGGGTAACCGCCCGCCGGTAAGCCTAGAGGGCATGCCCTGCATCCATACCGCTCCCAGTCTGCGCCGGGTTGGCGACAAGTGGGAAAAGATCTGCGTGGGCACGACCACCAGCACCCGCATGGACCGGTTCACGCCCGGCCTTATCGGCGAGTACGGTGTACGCGCGATTATCGGCAAGGGTGGTTTGTATCAGGGCAGCCTTGAGGCCATGAAAAAGTACGGCGCCGTGTACCTCGCCATTGTAGGCGGGGCGGCCGCTCTGGAAACCGAGCAAATCGAGGAGGTGGAGGCCGTCTACTTCGAGGAGCTGCACCCAGAGGCACTGTACCGCTTCCGGGTGAAAAACTTCGGTCCCCTGACCGTGGCCATGGATAGCCATGGGGTGCACCTGTACGAACAGGTCGGGGAAAAGATCAAGGAAAAACTCCCTGAAATTTATGCAAAACTCGGGGTACTTTAGCCCCACAACCTACTCAGGAGGAACAATGGCTATCGATTTTTTGGTTCACGAAGCTGCGGATGGCGTTGGCGTAGTGGTCATTGAAGGCTTGAAAGCCAATCAGGAGATCACCGGATGGGTCATGAAAGAAGACCAGACCGTCAAGATCAAGA
>JAAYCS010000088.1 GCA_012729655.1 Desulfovibrionales bacterium
CGCAACCGCTGCGTGCGGGCCTGCATGGAAACGCTGTACCGCCTCTCGGGGCGGCTGTCCCGGGCCACGGTCTTCGTCAACCAGGACGACCCGGCCTATTTCCGGTCCAAGGGTCTGATCGCCGCGGACAAGGTCCGCATCATCCGCAGCGTGGGGATCGACACCCAGGACTTCGATCCGCACAGGCATGACACCTCGGCCGTTCGCCGTGAACTTGGCTTGAATCCTGCTAATTTTGTGGTGCTCATGGTCGCCCGGGCCATCCGGCACAAGGGGCTGGCCGAATACATCGAGGCGGCGGGACTGGTGCGGTCCAGACATCCCGAGGCCGTCTTCCTGCTGGCCGGGGACGTGGACCCCGGGAATCCTTCGTCCGCGACCCGCGGATTTTTGGAGGGGAATCCGTACATCCGCTGGCTCGGGCAGCGGGGGGATATTGCGGAACTGACCGCCCTGTGCGACGTGTACGTCCTGCCCAGCTACCGCGAGGGGGTGCCGCGCACCCTGCTGGAGGCGGCGTCCATGGCCAGGCCCATCGTGACCACGGACACGGTGGGCTGCCGGGAGGTGGTGGAGGACGGGGTCAACGGCTTCCTTGTCCCGGTCCGGGACAGCGCGGCCCTGGCGGCCCGCATCGGGGAGTTGCTGGACGAGGAGGCCTTGCGCCAGCGCATGGGCGCGGCCGGACGGGCAAAAGCGGTCCGGGAATTCGACGTGCGGCACGTGGTGCGTCAATATCTTGAACTCTACGGGGTGGAGTGATGGGAAAGACCCAAACAGAGGACGGTCGATCCGCAGGGGTGGCCAGAACCTGGACCATGCCTGAAAACGGCGAGCTGATCTTTGCCTTTGCGCTGGCCTTTTTCCTGAACGCGAGCATCCGGCTCATCGAGTACGGGGCCTGGCAGGCGGAGCCCTTTTTCGTCGGCAACGAGCCCCTCATGGCCACCCACGACGCCTACGCGTGGCTGGCCGGGGCCAAGGGGGTGGGATACTACGCGGTATCCCGTTTCTCGGCCGTCATCAAGTGGCTGCACGAGTTGACTGGCCTGCCGCTGGGCACCATCGGCTTCTGGCTGCCCGTGATCAGCGTGCCCTGGCTGGCCCTGCCGGCCTGCCTGCTGGCCCGCGCGCTGCATCTGACAGAGGCCGGGGCGATCTTCGCGCTGACGGCCGGATCGAGTCTGGGCTATCTGGTGCGGACCCGGCTGGGGTTCTGCGATACGGACCTGGTCACGCTTTTTTTCCCTCTGGCCTTTACCTGCGCACTGGTCGCGTGGCTGACGACGCAGACCCGTCCGACATGGCGGGCCCGGTCCGTGGAGCACGCCCAGGAGAACCGCCTGGCCCCGGCCCTGGCCCTCCTGGCCGGGGGAATGGGCGCACTCAACGTGTCCTTCTATCCCCAGGGCGGAAGCCTCATCCTGGCCGTGCTGGGTGTGGCCGTGGCCCTTTCCCTGATCCTGGCCCCGGCATCCCGGCGTGGGCAGGTCTGGTGCGGGCTGCTGCTGGTCTATGCCCTGACCTTCGGAGGATGGCCCGGGGCCGTTGCGGCACTGGGGCTTTCGGCCCTGCTTGCCTTCCGCCCCGCCTTGCTGCAGCGCAGGGAGGCCCCCGGCCTCCTGGCCCTGGCCACCGTCCTGGTGCTGTACCTGGGCGGGCTGCACGTCATGGTCATGGACTACGCGCGCATGGTCATGAACTACGCCAAGATCCACCCCGCAGACATCGCCTACAACGCCAGTTCCCTGCAACTCCCGGCCATCGCCCAGAGCGTGCGCGAGGCCCAGAACCTGCCCTGGGAGCAGGTGGCGGAACGGATTGCCGGCAGCACGGCACTCTTTCTTATTGGTCTGGCCGGCTACGGGTTTGCCGTGGTGCGCAGGCCGCAGCTGTTGCTCTTTCTGCCCTTTCTGGCCCTTGGTCTGGCCAGCGTGAAGCTCGGCAACCGTTTTTCCATGTTCGGAGGGGTGGCCCTGGGGGCTGGCTTTGGCTTCGGCTTGGCCGAACTGATGCGTCTGCTGGGGCAGGGCCAAGGCCGGCGCTGGATCGCCCAACTTCTGCTGGCCTGCTTTGCCTTCTGGCCGGCTGGGGTCATGATGCGGGACATGGGGCCCGTGCCTGTGCTGCCCAAGGTCTATGCCCAGACCTTCCTGGACCTGCGCCAGAAAACGGAACCCGACGCCAGGCTGTGGCAGTGGTGGGATTATGGCTACGCCGGGCAGTACTATGCCGAACGCGCGACCTTCGGGGACGGAGGAAACCACGACGGGGCGTGGCTGTACCCTCTGGCCCGGGTGCACAGCACCGACTCCCCGCGTCTGGCCAGCCAGATGATGCGGTTCGTGACCATGTCCCAGCGCTCGCACTCGGCGGACAAGGCGCCAGCGGCGTTCTACGGGGTGGGTCCAGTGGAGGCCTTCCAGAGCATGGGCGCGAAGAACGCCACAGCCTTTGTGGCCGGTTTGGCCCGGACAGAGATGGACTTCCCTGCCGATCTGCCGGCCCAATACCTGGTCGTGTCCTGGGAGAACCTGCGTCTGGGCGGGTGGATCGGCTATTACGGCAACTGGGACCTGGTTGCGGGCACGTCGTCTCCCGGCAAGATCCAGCAGGTGCAGGGGGAGGTCCGCATCGATTCCGGATCCGGGGCCATGATCGTGAACGGCAAGAACGTTCCGGTGGACTCCCTGGATGTGGTGGAGGAGGCCGGGACCAAACATTTTGCATGGCCCACGGGCTCGGGCATGCACGTGCTCATCAACCAGCTCTCCAGGCAGGTCTTTCTGATGGACGAGGGGATGTACCGTTCCATGATGGTGCAGATGCTCATCGCCCCACCCGAGAAATTCGCCGAGGATTTCACCCTGGTCGTGGACAGATTCCCGTGGGTACGGGCGTACAAGGTGAGGTAGGTTGAATTGCGAAAAGGCAGTGAGGTGCGATTGTTGACAAAGTAAGGAATAATCCTTACATTGTGCCGAAACAAGCGGGAGAACATCCATGCATACCATTCACGAAGTGGCGACGGTGACCTCGAAAGGTCAGATCACGCTGCCCAAGTCCATCCGCCAGGCCCTGGGTGTTGGTTTCGGGGGGAAGGTGTCTTTCAGCCTGCGCGGCGACGAGGTCGTCGTCACCCGCAGCGAGGAAGCCGAACACGAGGATCCGGCTATTACCCGCTTCCTGGCGCTTCTGGAAAAGGACATCGAATCCGGGCGCAATATCCGGCCCCTTCCCGAAAGGCTTGCGCAGCGCATGGCCGCGACCCTGGACCTTCCTGCCGATGACGACATCCAGGGCGATGTGGAGTTATGATCGAACGTCACGGCTGGAAACTGTTTTTCCATGCATGCATGTTGGAGCAGCTGGAAAGGCTGGATTCAGCGGCGGAGCGGGCCAGGCGAAGCGACCCTGATGGCCATGCGTCCAACGCCAACGTGAAACTTCTGGCTGCGGTTTCCCGCCTTGTCTTAGAGACGATTCCTTCGGACCCGTCGCGTCCCGAGTATCGCCTCGGGACGACCATGGGGACCGCCTTCCGGCATTGGCGCAGGGCCAAGATCGGAAGGCGGTTTCGCGTTTTTTTCCGGTATGACTCCGCGTCCCGGGTAATCGTCTTCGTCTGGATCAACGACGAGCAGACTCTGCGCTGCGCCGGCGGCCGGTCCGACCCGTATGTGGTGTTCAGGAAAATGCTGTCGCGTGGACATCCGCCGGATGACTGGGATAGTCTTCTGGCCTCCTCGAGGTCAAAGGTAGGTTGAATTGCGAAAAGTCGCGGCGAGAGAGCATCGGTCATATATGTTTGAGCATGGCTGCGGGACCTGCTAGCATTGTCGCATCTGGACATCGGTGCATCATCGCATCAAGGAGGCCTCCTGCGGACAACACTGGATCTTGACGAGGACATCCTGGAGCGGGCGCGGCTGCTCGCCCGGCAGCACGGCGCGTCGCTCGGTAAGGAGGTGTCGCGCCTGGTGCGCAAGGCTCTGGAGGAGCCGCCTGCGTGTCATGACGGGGTCGGTGTGGCCGGATTCGAGCCCTTCCCGGCCGAGGGGCGGGTGGTGACGGATGCTCATCGCAAAACCGCGCCCTTTTGAACCGCACTTCGAACTCGTGGACGACAGGAACCCGTGGACACGGGTGTACAGGGCCAGATGATGAAACGAGCGCTGGACCTTCTGGTTTCCTCCGTGACGCTGTGCGTGCTGTCTCCGCTGCTGGCCGCGATCGGAGCGGCAGTTTGGTGGCAGATGGGCTGGCCGGTCCTGTTCACGCAGATCCGTCCCGGCCTGCATGGCCGTCCGTTCCGGATGATCAAATTCCGGACCATGACCGCGCAGGCTGACGCCCAGGGCGCTCCCCTGCCCGACGCCCAGCGGCTGACTAGGCTGGGACGGTTTTTGCGGGGCACGTCCCTGGACGAACTCCCGGAACTGTGGAACGTGCTCAAGGGGGACATGAGCCTGGTCGGGCCGCGGCCATTGCTGATGGAATACCTGCCCCTCTATTCCCCCGGACAGGCCCGGCGACACGAGGTCCGGCCCGGCATCACCGGCTGGGCCCAGGTCAACGGGCGCAATGCCTTGAGCTGGGAGGAGAAGTTCGCCCTGGATGTCTGGTACGTGGACAACCAGAGTCTGACCTTGGACCTGAAAATTCTGTGGCTGACCGTGAAATCGGTCCTGCGGCGGGAAGGAATCAGCGCGGAGGGGCACGAGACCATGCCGAAATTCGAGGGCTCATCTCACAGGAACGCACAATGACTGACGTGTATATCATCGGGGCGAGCGGCCACGGCAAGGTCGTGCAGGCGGCCCTCCGCACCATGGGGATGCCCGTGGGGGGGTTTTTCGACGACGATCCGGGGTTGCTGGGAGGATCTGTCTGCGGCATCCCCGTGCTCGGACCGGTCAGGGATTTTGGCCTTCTTGAACGCCCGAGAGGCGTGATCGCCATCGGAAAGGCCACAATCCGGCAAAGGACTGCACAGTCCTTCCCACAGGCCGAGTGGTTGCGTGTCGTGCACGCCTCGTCCTGGGTCGATATTTCAGTCGATGTGGGGGATGGTTCCATCGTCTGTGCCGGCGGGGTGGTGCAGCCAGACAGCGTGCTGGGCAGGCATTGCATCATCAACACAGGAGCGACGATTGATCATGACTGTCGCGTCGGCGATTACGCGCATGTTTGTCCCGGGGCGCACCTCGGAGGAAACGTGCATGTGGGGACTGGATCCTGGATCGGCATCGGCAGTCAGGTCATCCAGGGCGTGGCGATCGGGGCAAACGTGACTGTGGGGGCAGGATCTACAGTGTTGCGCGACGTACCGGACAACGCGGTTGTCGTCGGCTCGCCGGCAAGGATTGTGAGGTACGACCGATGCTGAAAAGCGGGTTTTCTCCCTGGCCGCATTTTGCCGCGGACGAGCGCGAGGCCGTGCAGCGCGTGCTGGAGTCCGGCCGGGTCAACTACTGGACCGGCGAGGAATGCCGCCTGTTCGAGGCCGAATACGCGGCCTACGTCGGGCGGCGGCACGCCATCGCCCTGGCCAACGGGACCGTGGCCCTGGAACTGGCCCTGCAGGCCTTTGGGGTCGGCCCCGGCGACGAGGTGGTGACCACGTGCTGGTCCTTCATCGCCTCTGCCAGTTGCGCCGTGGCCAGGGGGGCCGTGCCCGTTCTGGCGGACGTGGACCCCGAGTCCCGCAACATCACCGCCGACAGCATCGGCCGGGTCCTCACCCCCCGGACCAGAGCCATTGTCTGCGTGCATCTGGTGGGTTGGCCCTGCGACATGGACCCGATCATGGATCTGGCGCGGGAGCGCGGGCTCCTCGTCATCGAGGACTGCGCCCAGGCCCACGGCGCCCGGTACAAGGGCCGCCCCGTGGGTTCTTTCGGTCATGCCGCGGCGTTTTCCTTTTGCCAGGACAAGATCGTGACCACCGGCGGCGAGGGGGGCATGCTGCTCCTGGATGACGAAGAGGCCTGGAAGCGGGCCTGGGCCTACAAGGACCATGGCAAGAGCTGGGACGCGGTGCACCGGAGGGACCATCCGGCCGGGTTCCGCTGGGTGCACGAGTCCTTCGGGACCAACTGGCGCATGACCGAGATGCAGGCCGCCATCGGCCGGGTCCAGCTCGGCAAGCTGGATGGCTGGGTCGCCCGGCGCAGGCGCAATGCCGGCCTGCTGGCCGGACGGTTGGGAACTGTGCCCGGGGTGGGCATCGAGTCTCCAGGTCCTGATTTTTTCCATGCCTATTACAAGCTCTACGTCACGCTGGAACCCGGGGCCCTGGCCAGGGGATGGAGCCGGGACCGGGTGGTGGCCGAAATCAATGCCGCCGGCCTGCCCTGTCTTGCAGGAGTCTGCCCGGAAATGTACAGGGAGCAGGCCTTTGTGCGGGCCGGTTACGTCCCTGAAAAACCGTTTCCCGTGGCCCGGGACCTTGGTTCCCGGAGCCTGCTGCTCCTGGTCCACCCGACGCTGACAGACGAGGACCTGCACCGCTACGCCGGCGCGGTGGAGCGGGTCCTGCACTCCGCGCTGCGCAATCCGGGGGCCATTGACCCATGAGCCTGCTGCGCAACAGAAACTTCTACATCATGCTCCTCGGAGAGGCCGGGCTGTTTGCCCTGGCCCTGTTCGTGGCCTACGGCCTGCGCTTCGAGTTCGAGATCCCGGGGCAGTATCTCCGGCAGATGCTCCTCCTGC
>JAAYCS010000089.1 GCA_012729655.1 Desulfovibrionales bacterium
CTGTCCGGTCCGGCAAAACCAGCCAAGGAGGTCTCGTCATGTCGACTCTGATGACAGAGCCGCGTTTCTCGGAAGCCAGCATCGCGCAGCCCGAAATTCGCAGCAACCTGGAGAATATCCTGCGCGAACAGCGCTCAGGTGTGCTCTGCACCTGCTTCATGGACATTCCCTTGTGCAGCCAGATGGCCTTTGCCGTTGCCGAGGATCTGCGCACTCTGATTGTCGTCACGCCCCGGCAGACCACAAAATACGACAACATGAGCTCCAACCCCAACGTATCCTTCCTGGTCAGCACGTCGCGCAACGACCCGTCCGATCCGACCACGGCCCAGGCCCTGACCGTAACCGCCTTTGCCACGGAACTCGATGGCGAGCGACGTCACCAGGCGGTCACGCTGTTTGCCCAAAAGCATCCGGACATGCTGTCCTTTGCCTCGGCCCCGGGCAGTGCGGTCATGGAACTGAAGGTGGACAGCTACATTCTGGTCAACAATTTCCAGCAGGTGACACGCATCGGTCTGCAGTGATTCCCGGAAAAGTTTTCTCCAAACCAAGGCAGGACTGGACAGGCGGGGGAGGATTGGCGAAAGTTGACGAACAGAAAAGATTCATGATCCCAAAGTCTGCACACTGCAGCCGACCGATACGACGCACCCATAAGGAGCACATATGAATCGACCTATCCGGCTGGGAGTCAGCCGCTGCCTCCTCGGGGACAAGGTCCGTTATGACGGCGGGCACAAGCGCGACCCCTTTCTGATTGAGACTCTGGGCCAGTATGTGGAATACGTCCCGGTCTGCCCCGAGGTGGAATGCGGCCTGCCCATCCCGCGCGAGGCCATGCGCCTGGTGGGCAACCCCGACTCCCCCAGACTGGTGACCCAAAAAACCGGGATCGATCACACCGCGCGCATGCAAGGCTGGGCTCGGGGTCGTCTGGAAGAGCTGGAAACCGAAGGCTTGTGCGGATTCATCTTCAAGAGCAAGTCCCCTTCCAGCGGCATGGAACGGATCAAGGTCTATTCGGAATCTGGAAATCTGTCTGGGCAGTCCGTGGGCATTTTCGCTCGCATGTTCATGCAGCGTTTTCCCCTCCTGCCCGTGGAAGAGGAAGGCCGACTGCACGATCCCCAGCTGCGCGAAAATTTCATCGACCGCATCTTTGTACTCCGCCGCTATCGGGACATGCTCAGATCCGGGCAGACCCTGGGCAATCTGGTCACTTTCCACACCCGCCACAAGCTGCAGCTCATGGCCCACAGTCCTGAGCTGTACCGGGCCATGGGTCAGCTGGTGGCCAAGGGCAAGGAATTGCCAAAGGAGCAGCTTTTCCGCAGCTATCACGAACATCTCATGCAGGCCACGCGCATGAAGGCCACCCCTCCCAAGCACCGCAACGTGCTGCAGCACATCATGGGCTATTTCAAGAACGACCTGCACCCCGACGAAAAGCAGGAACTCATGGATCTGATCAGCCAATACGCCAGGGGAATCATCCCGCTTATCGTCCCCGTGACCTTGCTGAACCACTATGTGAACAAATACGACGAATTCTACCTGCAGGACCAGACCTACCTGCACCCGCACCCCGTGGAACTGAAGCTCCGAAACCACGCCTAGATCTGGCCAGAACAGAGGAGACACGCATGAACGACGCCTACGAGATCATCAGCCGCTTCGATCCGGATTTCCCCCGCAAGAGGGCCGGAAGCCTGCTGAAAGATACTTCGGAATTCATGAACATCCAGTACGGTGACGTGATCGAGTTGGACGGCAACCATTTTCTGGTGCTCAGGGACGAGAAGGAACGCAGTTTCGGGGTGGAGGACCCCAAATACTGGGTCAAGCGCTGCCGCGAACTGAAAACCGGGGCCAGAAAAATCCTGAAGCTGGTTTTTTATGAGCAATTCCCCGTTTCACTGGGCTCCATGCAGATCGAATGCTTCCGCAGTCCGCGCAAGGAGGCCCGCATTCTGGACCTGGTTCGGGGAGACAGCCGCTTCATGCAGGGCTATTCCTGCGACGACGCAGTCGGCAACAACGTCCGGGTTCTCGATGTGGTCAAAGGGGATCTGCTGTCCCTGGAAATCGACCGTCTGGAGGCAGACCACAGGACCTACTACCACGAACTTCTCCCGGACATCCTGGACAAGTTCGTCGTGGCCTGCCGGGCCATCGAATTCCTGCACCGGCATGGCGAGAACCACGGCGACATCCGCCGGGACCACCTCTGGCTGGAGCAAGGCACAGGCAATTATGTCTGGATCGACTTCGACTACACCTACGAGTTCCAGGAAAGCCCCTTCGGTCTGGACATCTTCGGCCTGGGGAATCTCCTCCTGTACCTCTGCGGCAAGAAGTTCTGCACCACCTTCAACATGTCCAAACCCGAATTCGACGGGCGCACGGACATCTCCCTGGAAGCGGCGGACTTTTCCATGCTGTTCAAACACCGTCTGTGCAACCTGCGCAAGGTCTATCCCTATGTCAGCCAGAATCTGAACAACGTGCTCATGCATTTTTCCTCGACCTCGGAGGTCTTCTACCCCACCGTGGGGGAAATGCTCGATGACCTGCGGCCCTGTATCGATGAAATCCGCCTGGGGCGGATCAACGCCTAAGGAGACGCCATGAATCCGAAAAAAATTCTCATCGCCGTGGATGCTTCCGAAAACTCAGCCCGGGCCGTGCAGTACGTGGCCGACCTGTTGCAGGCCACCACGGGCTTCCTGGTCACCGTGCTCTATATCGAGCGCCCGCCCAACCGGGACATGTTCGCCGACGAAGCCTCCTGGATCGAAGCCGGACAGGCCCAGGAACTGCGCATCCGCACCTTTCTGCAGCAGGCCAAGACCAGTCTGCTCGAACGTGGTCTGGGCCCTGAAACCGTGAATATCGACTATGTTCCCCACTGCCAGTCACCGGTCAACCAGCCTGCCCAGCAGTGCAGCATCGGCACATCCATTGCCCGGGACATTCTCCAGTACCAGCTCGCCGGCGGATACGGGACATTGGTTATCGGCCGGCGCGGCGTGTCCCGGGCCGAGGAGTTCCTGTTCGGCAGCGTGACGACCAAGATCACCCATCTGGCCAAGGACTGCACCGTGTGGGTGGTGCAGTAGACACGGAGGAGATCCATGCCCTGTCTTGAACTGGTGACCAACGTCCGCATCCCGGACCAGGACCGGCTCATGCGCCGCCTTTCCCAAACAGTCTGCACCGGCCTGGGCAAGTCTGAAATCTACATGATGGTCATCCTGCGCGGCGAGACGCCCATGTACTTCAGCGGCAACGTGGAACCCGCGGCCTTCCTGCACGTGAAAACCCTGGGTATCAGACCGGAGGCCATCAAGGGCCTGACCCCCGGCCTGGCGGATCTGGTGTACCAGGAACTGGGCGTCGACAGATCAAGGATCTACACCCTTTTCTCGGACGCTGACCCAACCAACTGGGCCCAGGGCGGACAGACCTTCGGCTGACGCGGGACCTTGCGTCGGAGAGACCTTGCGTGTACAGGAGCCGGGCGCCGGGACCATTCGACTCCGGCTCCATCCAACGCGAGGTATTCCATGTCAGACAAGAACTACGCCCAGAGCATCGCCGGTGACCTGTTCCGCATGATCCAATCTGCCCGGGAGCAGGGTGTGGGCGTGGACAACGGATTCCGCAATCAGGCCATGTCCAGCCAGGGTATGAGCCTGACCTACCTGTTCCTGAACAAGAACGACCTGTTGCAGGTTCCGGCCCTCCCGCCCCAGGTCAAAATGCAGGTCCGCCGCTCCAACGCCCTGGCCGTCATCGAGGTGAAGGACGCCCGGGGCGTCAAGCAGACCGCAGGCATCCACCTGATCTGGTCCAGCCCCAAACCCTGCTCCGGCGTCGGGTCCGACGCTGAAATGCTCGATGGCATCCAGATCCAGGGCCTGGCGGCCTTCACCAGCCAGCTCAAATCCGTGCTCAAAAACGACATCCCCCGCACCGTGGACGGTCAGATCCCCGCCCAATCCGAGTAGTGGAGAATGGAACCGCACATGCCATGCTGCTGAAACTCCTTTTCTCCACCGTGATCTGCGCCTTCATCGGCTGGATCACCAATTTCATCGCCATCAAGATGCTCTTCCACCCCAGGCAGCCCCTGCAGGTGGGCAGCCTCACGGTCCAGGGCATCTTCCCCAAGAGGCAAAAGGCCCTGGCCTTCAACCTGGCCGCTGTCATTGAGGGTGAACTGCTCTCCCACGACGATATCCGGCAGGCCATGCACCGGCCGGAATTCGCCAGGCGGCTGAAGGACAGGATCCTGGATGGATTCACGGATTTCCTGTCCAAGCGTCTGGGGGGATTGAACCCCATGATCGCCATGTTCCTGGACAGCGCCATGATGGACAGGATCAAGGGTCTGCTGGACGCTGAGATGGACCGCATCGTACCGGGCCTGCTGGAGACCGCCACGAGTGAACTGCAGAACAGCCTTGATCTGCGTCAGATCATCCAGGACAAGATCGAAGGGCTGTCCATGGAGCGCCTGGAGGCGCTGCTCATGTCCATCATGGCCAGGGAGTTCCGCTTCATCGAGGTGGTCGGGGCCGTGCTGGGCGCGGCCATAGGGCTGGTCCAGGGGCTGATCTTCCTCTAGTCGGGTCACTCCCCGATGATCTTGACCAGCACCCGCTTCCGCCGCCGCCCGTCGAACTCGCCGTAGAAGATCCGCTCCCAGGTCCCGAAATCCAGACGCCCCCCTGTCACGGCCACGACCACCTCGCGGCCCATGATCTGCCGCTTCATGTGCGCGTCGGCGTTGTCCTCGCCCACGTTGTGCCGGTACTGGCCGACGGGCTCGTGCGGGGCCAGCCTCTCCAGCCATTTCTCGTAGTCGTGGTGCAGGCCTGATTCGTCGTCGTTGATGAAGACCGAGGCCGTGATGTGCATGGCGTTGACCAGCACCAGTCCCTCCCTGATCCCGCTTTCGCGCAGACAGGCCTCGACCTCCCCCGTGATGTTGATGAACGCCCTGCGGGTGGGCACCTGGAACCAGAGTTCCTTGCGGTAGCTTTTCATGGTTTTCCTGCTGCAGCAGCGATGCTGGTTGGTGTGCACATCAAAGGCAACGCCGATCATTCCTCCACGATGTCGAATGCCGCGCAGCCCATGTGTTTTCTTCCACAGTCGGGCTCTGCAGTCCATGGGAGAGAATCTCTCCATCACAGGTCGGTTCCCGGCATGCCTACACAGCCGGTGGACACCCAACGAGCCCCACACGCTGAGATGCAACGTAAAATTATCCGATATTTCAAGTCGTAACGCTTCATTCGCGATCCGCCCTGCTTGCACAACACAATGTATCAGGCTAGGCATTCAAAGCTCTGGAAGGCAGAGTGACTTCTCTATTCCAGGACTTCTGCATCAATCCCCTTTCATCGAGGTGGTCGGGGCCGTGCTGGGCGGGCTCATCGGTCTGGTCCAGGGGCTGATCTTCCTCTGATCGCTCGGCAGGACATTGGGGCGCCTTACGGAGGACATGCCCATCTCAGATCATTGGTCAAGGTCATTGGAAATGACGCAAACAGCTTCTAAAAATCGTTTACCAAGCTTGGCGTTCGGCTCCGCTCTTCCACTCACATACATGCTCGACACGGCTTCCCTATACCCGAGGTAATGGCCTGAAATACCGACTTGTGCCTTACCGCCCAAGTGCGTTACGCGTGGCCAAATATTTCCCGGCGCAGCACGTTTGGCGAACCTGCGCAGGGATTCGCGCACGGCCTGCTTTTGCAACGAATCTATCAAGGACTCACACCTGATGAAACTGACCGACCAGGAAAAACAGGACATCGTCCGCTATCTCGACGCGGACAAGCCCTTGCCCGAGAAATACCGTTTTCTGCTGTTTGACGACAAACGCGAGGTGGAGCTGGTTTGGAACGGCAAGAGCGGCGATGTCTGCAACATCGTGCTGCCCTTTCAAGTCATTGAGCAGATCGACGAGCCCCGGGCCGAGAAAAAGGACGCGGGTGCTTTTCCGCTGCTCAAGGCCATGAATCTGTCCCTGGATAACCGGGGCCGTCAGCTCAAGGGCTGGACCAACAAGCTGATCTGGGGCGACAACAAACTCATTCTGTCCAGCCTCAAAAACGGTCCTCTGCGCGAGGAAATCGAGAAGCAGGGCGGGCTGAAGCTGATCTACATCGACCCGCCCTTTGACGTGGGCGCGGATTTTTCCATGGAAATCGAGATCGGCGGCGACACCTTCACCAAAAAACCGAACATCCTCGAAGAAATCGCCTACCGCGACACCTGGGGCAAGGGCGCGGATTCGTTCATTTCCATGATTTATGAACGGCTGAAATTGATGCGGGATTTGTTGGCGGAGGATGGGAGCATTTATGTGCATATGGGATGGGGCGTATCGCATTACCTGCGTTCCATCCTTGATGAAGTATTTGGAAAACAACAAGTCATCAATCAAATTATATGGAAAAGGCAGACTGCGCATAGTGACAGTGGCCAAGGTTCCTCACATCTTGGTCGTCTACATGATGTTCTATTTCTATATTCAAAAAATAGTCAATATATTTGGAATGTTCAACATGCTCCATACGGCGAAGAATATCTGCGCACTCACTACAAAAAAGTTGAAGAGGAGACAGGGCGAAGATATGAACTTGCTGACTTAAATGCGCCTGGTGGAGCATCAAAAGGCAACCCTCGATACGAATTTTTAGGAATAACACGATTTTGGCGTTTCAAAAAAGAACGCATGGAAGAATTGTATCGCCAAGGTCGCATTATCCAGCCCAGCCCTGGCGCTGTGCCTCGATACAAACGCTACCTTGATGAAATGCCCGGCGTGCCGGTGCAGGATCTTTGGCTTGATCTGAACCCCATCAATTCTCAGGCAAAGGAATTTGTTGGCTACGCGACCCAAAAGCCGGAAACATTGCTGGAGCGTATTCTTAGAACCTCGTCCAACGAAGGCGATCTGGTGGCGGATTTCTTCTGCGGCTCCGGGACCACGGCGGCCGTGGCCGAAAAGCTGGGCCGTAAATGGATCTGCACGGACCTGGGTAAGTTCGCCATCCACACCACACGCAAGCGCCTCATCGGGGTCCAGCGCCAGCTCAAGAAAGACAACAAAGACTACCGCGCCTTTGAAATCCTGAACCTCGGCAAATACGAGCGCCAGCACTACGTGGGCGTCAACCCGAACCTGCGCGAAGCCGAGCAGCAGGCCCAGCTGGCGGCCAGGGAAGAGGCTTTCCTGGCCCTCATTCTGCGCGCCTACCGCGCCGAAAAAGTGGACGGCTTCGCCACCTTTCACGGCAAACGCGCCGGACGGCTGGTGGCGGTCGGCCCCATCAATCTGCCCGTGACGCGGCTCTTTGTGGAAGAAATCATTCTGGAATGCCGCAAAAAGCACATCACCCGCGTGGACGTGCTGGGCTTTGAGTTCGAAATGGGCCTGTTCCCCAACGTGCTGGACGAGGCCAGGGCCAAGGGCATCGACATCGCGCCCAAGTACATCCCGGCCGAAGTCTTTGACAAACGGGCCGTGGAAAAGAATCAGGTCGTGTTCCATGACGTGTCTTTCATTGAAGTCAAGCCGCACGTGGCGGGCAAGAAACTGTCCGTGGAGCTGACGGATTTTTCCGTGTTCTATTCCCAGGATTCCATCGCCAGCGCCGAGGCGGCCCTGAGCGGCGCATCCAAGGCCGGCAGCCGCATCGTGGTCGAACGCGGCCAGGTCGTGAAACTGTCCAAAACCAAGGACGGCATCGTCACCCGCGAACAGCTGACCAAGCACTGGACGGACTGGATCGACTATTGGTCCGTGGATTTTGACTACGAAAGCAAGCGCGAGCTGATCCGAATCCAGAATCCGGACACGGGCGAATGGGAAGAACAATGGACGGGCGATTACGTCTTTGAAAACGAATGGCAGTCTTTCCGCACCAAAAAGGACCGTGGCCTGGACCTGAAAAGCGCGGCCCAGGAATGCACGCCCGGCCGTCGCAAGGTCGCGGTCAAGGTCGTGGACATCTTCGGCAACGACACCATGACCATCGTGGAGGTGAGCATATGAGCGTCACGAATGGTGATGAAAACGGCGTTATCGCCGCATCACCGCGCCACGCTGCGTCGCCTTTCGAGCGGATCAAGCGCGTGAATGATTCCGGGGCGGAGTACTGGTCCAGTCGTGATTTTGCCGGAACGCTCGGGTATGGCGATTACCGCAACTTCGAAAGCGTGCTCGGCAAGGCCAGGATGGCTTGTTTTCAAAGCGGAAATCGCATCGAGGATCATTTCGTTGAGGTCACCGAAATGATCGGAATCGGCAAGGGCGGTCAACGGGCGGTCAAAACCGTGCTCATGTCGCGGTACGCGTGTTATCTGGCCATTCAGAATGCCGATCCGAAAAAGTCCATCGTCGCGCAAGGGCAATCGTATTTCGCCATTCAGACCCGACGGCAGGAGCTGGCCGATGAGCGCATCGAAGAAAGCAGGCGCCTGCTGCTGCGGGAGGAAATCCGGCGGCACAACGTGCAGCTGGCCGACGCGGCCAAGAACGCCGGAGTCCTGGAACCGCTCGATTACGCGATTTTCCAGAATCACGGCTACATGGGACTCTACGGCGGCTTGAAACAAGAAGATATCCACAGACGAAAAGGGTTGAAAAAGAGCCAGAAAATTTTGGATCACATGGGCAGCACGGAATTGGCCGCCAATCTGTTCCGCGCCACCCAGGCCGAGGAAAAATTGCGCCGGGACAACATCAAGGGCAAGGCCGCGGCGAATCGGACGCATCACGAGGTGGGGGCCAAAGTTCGCCAGACCATCCGTGAGCTTGGCGGCGTCATGCCCGAAGAGTTGCCCGCCGAGGAAAGCATCAAGAAAATCGAGCGCAAGCACCGCAAGCCGCTCGGAATTACAGAAGGCAACGCGAATCCGGAAAACGAGTAACTCCATATGGCCCTGCACCCTGACTTTCCCCTCTCTCCCCACGCCATTCTTGACCCGGCCATCCGCTGGTTCCCCGCTGACGAGGCCCTGCGCGACACGACCATGGACAAGCTCATGCCTCCCTTGGTGCCAGCCCTGCGCCGCAAGGTGCGGGAATTTCGTGACAGCGGCTACGTGGGGGCCTCGGCCACCAGCGTGGCCCTGCTGAACTGGTGGTTTGTGGAACCGCACTTGTTGGAAAAGGCCGATGGTTCCATGTTTGAATTCGCCTACTATTTTGCTCAGCGCGAGGCTCTGGAAACCATTGTCTATCTGCATGACATGGTCGGGGTACGCGACAAGCACGATCTGATGCGCTTTGATACCAGCGGGGAAGTCAGGGCCAAGCTCTTTGACGAGACGTGGCGACGTTTTGTGATCAAGATGGCCACGGGCAGTGGCAAGACCAAGGTCATGAGTCTGGCTATTGCCTGGAGTTTTTTCCACAAACTGTACGAGCCGGATTCCGATCTGGCGCGCAATTTTTTGGTCATCGCGCCGAACATCATCGTCCTGGACAGAATTTATCATGACTTCAAGGGGCTGGACATTTTCTTTCATGACCCTGTCCTGCCCGACGACGGGTATGAGGGACGCAACTGGCGCAGTGATTTCCAGCTGACTCTGCATAAGCAGGACGAAGTGCGCGTGACCCAGCCCACGGGCAACATTTTTCTGACCAACATCCACCGCGTCTATTCCTGCGATGACGTGCCCCCAACACCGGATGATGACAACACCATGGATTACTTTCTGGGGCAGCGCCCCACGGGCAAGACCACGGACTCCAAGGTCGATCTGGGCGTGATCGTGCGCGACATCGACGAACTCATGATCGTCAACGATGAAGCGCATCATATTCACGATCCGGGTCTGGCCTGGTTCAAATCCATCCAGGACATCCACAATCGCATGTTGCAGAAGGACGCGGCCTTGTCCCTGCAAATCGACGTCACGGCCACGCCCAAGCATAACAACGGCGCGATCTTTGTGCAGACCGTCGCGGATTACCCCTTGGTGGAGGCCATCAAGCAGAATGTGGTTAAGCATCCCGTGCTGCCCGATGCCGAAAGTCGCGCCAAGCTCGTGGAAAAGACGAGCGCCAAATACACGGAAATGTACGCGGACCATCTGAATCTGGGTGTCATTGAATGGCGCAAGACCTACGTCGAGCATGAAAAACGGGGCAAAAAGGCCATCCTCTTTGTCATGACCGACGACACCCGCAACTGTGACGAAGTGGCGGAATACCTGCGTTCCCTGGGGCCGGACCTGGCCGGGGATGACGCCGTTCTGGTCATCCACACCAAGAACAACGGCGAAATCTTCGAAGCCGCGTCCGGCAAGAACGAAGAGGAACTGCGCAGGTTGCGCAAGCTGGCCAATGAAATCGATTCCTGGGACAGCCCGTGCAAGGTCATTGTCTCGGTGCTCATGCTCAAGGAAGGCTGGGACGTGCGCAACGTGACGACCATCGTCGGCCTGCGGGCCTACTCCGCAAAGAGCAATATTCTGCCCGAGCAGACCCTTGGACGTGGTCTGCGCAAGATGTATCCCGGTTTCGGGGGGGAATACGTCAGCGTCATCGGCACCGATGCGTTCATGGAGTTCGTCGAATCCATCCAGCAGGAAGGCGTGGTCTTTGAGCATCGACCCATGGGTGGCGGCACGGGTGGATCGACCCTGCTCATCGAGGTGGAAACGGACAACGGGGCCAAAAACATTGCTGATCTCGACATCCGGATTCCCCTGCTCAGCCCCCGCGTCAGTCGAGAATACGCGGGCCTCGCCCATGTCGATCTGGCCCGTGTCGAATTTCGCCCTGTCATGTATCATACCTATGCGGATGAAGAACTGCGGGAGATTGTTTTCAAGGACATCACGACCAACCAAATCACCCACACCACCATTCTGGAAGGGGGCGAAGTTACGGACTGGCGTAATGTCATCGCCTATTTCGTGCGGTCGGTCATGAAGGAACTCAAGCTGTTCAGCGGATACGAGCAGCTATACGGGCTGACCAAATTTTTCGTGCAGCACCGTCTTTTCGGCCAGCCCGTGGATCTGGAAGCCCCCATGACCCTGCGCAATCTGGCCGAACCGGCCGCCGCCAAAACGCTGCGGGACGTGCTGCTGCGGGCCATCAATAGCGTCACGGTGCGTGCAAACGCCATGTCATGGTCAAGGATTGGCTGAAGATCAGCGCCACGCGCCCGTTTTCCGTGAAAAGTCAGGACTATGTTCTGCCAACCAAGAGCGTGTTCAATAGAATTGTCGGCGATCAGGGCTTTGAGCTGCGATTCGCGGCGTTTTTGGAGAAATGTTCCGATGTCGTCAGCTTCGCCAAGAATTATTTCGCGGTGGGTTTCAAGCTCGATTATGTCAACGGTTCCGGCAATATCGCAAATTATTATCCGGATTTTTTCGTCAAGACATCAGACAATCACATCGTCATTGTTGAAACAAAAGGTCGTGAGGAGTTGGATTTGCCCAACAAGCTGGGACGACTCAAACAGTGGTGTGAGGATGTAAATTCGGCGCAAACCGATCAGGTTTTTGATTTTCTTTATGTGGATGAGGAGAGTTTCAAGAAGTATTCGTTCAAAACATTTGGCAAGTTGTTGAATTCATTTCACGCTGGGAAATAAATTATACAGACGTGTTATACGAAATCTGTCCATTCACAAATCATACATTTTCTTCAAATCGCAAAGAGCCATTCCGATATGAAAAAGGCCGCTTCACGCGGCCTTTTTCTGGTGCAGTGAACATGCCGATGGATCTGGGGGACCGGGGCGACCTCTCCGGCGGCCGTCTGCAGGCTTTCAGAAACGCTCTGGGGGAAGAAAAGGGGCGCCCGATCATCATCTATTGCCGTGATTTTCGCTGAATGCTCAGCGAGATCGCCGCAGCCTGGGCCGTGCGCCTGGGGTACACCAACGTCATCCGCTACCCGGCGGGATACCGGACCTGGGAGGAAGAGGCGCGGAAAACCGCCCCAGCTACGATTCCTCCCGTCGCCCAATGGCCGCCCCAATAACTGGGCATGCAAAAAGCTGAGAAGCTCATCATGAAGCACTTGTTTTCTGTCCTCGCGCTCCTCGTTGGCGTCCTGGCCCTCCAGAGCCAGGCATGCTGTTCTGATACACTGGGAAGAAGTGAGCGCCTCGCATTGGAGAATGCGTGGATGACATTCCTTGAGGCAGTATCAAAGAATGACATTATGAAAATTAGGCGTATTTCTCACTGTTCAATTCGCTGCCTCCTGTGCGTTGACAATACAAAGGAAGAAGAAAAAGAACTGGAGCGATTTATGGAAAGGGAACAGGGATGGTACAATAAACTCTATGCAGAAAGAATATTCATCCCCATCGACCAGTTCTGCAAAAATGACTTTCCTCTCCTCTTCACAACTGCATTCATCGAAAAATTGAAAAGCGGCAAACCAACGTTCATCCTGGAACAGATCAATGGCGAAAAAGTATACGAGGTGCTCATTCCAACATCGCAACCGGAGGAACTCGCCCGGGGCCACGAAGGCCGCCTGCATGTCTTCCAATTCATCAAAGCGAAAAACGCCTACAAGTTCTGGGGGGTAGATACAGTCCCGTAGTTCATGACCACCGTTTCGCGGGAATCACCATCCCCCTGCATGCAGGCTCTCCTCCAACCCTGTTCATCCTCCCGGGTTGACCCTGGTCAACCCGGCTGATATTTTGGTAGGACCAATTTTCACCACAACCCCAAGGAACAGCCATGGCCCATGTTTCCGTAGGTGCTCTGCACGTCGCCGCCCCTTTGTATGCCTTCATCCAAACCCAGGCCACTCCGGGGACGGGCATCGATCCGGACCGGTTCTGGCGTTCCCTGGAATCGATTCTGCGCGATCTGACTCCCCGCAACCAGGCCCTGCTGGACAAACGACAGGAACTGCAGAACAGCATTGACGCCTGGCACCTGCAGAGACGTGGCCAGGCCCATGACGCCGGAGCCTATGCCCAGTTCCTGCGCGACATCGGCTACATCGTCCCCCATGGTGAACCCTTTGCCATCGGCACCACGGGGGTTGACCCGGAAATTTCCTCCCTTGCCGGTCCTCAACTGGTGGTGCCGGCCACCAACGCCCGCTACGCCCTGAACGCGGCCAACGCCCGCTGGGGAAGCCTGTACGACGCCCTGTACGGCACCGACGTCCTGCCCGAGGATGGCGGCGCCACGCGGGGCGGCCCCTACAATCCCGTGCGCGGGGCCAAGGTCATGGAATACGCCGCGTCCTTCCTGGACAAGGCCCTGACCCTGACCCACGGCAGCCACGCGCAGGTGACCGAATACCGCCTGGTCCAGCGCGGAAGGGCCTGGGAGGTGGAGTTCGTCCTTCCAACCGGCGCCACGACACTCAGAAATCAGGCCGCCTTCGCCGGATTCGCGCCGGGCGCACTGCTCTTTGTCAACAACGGACTGCACATCGAACTGCGTCTCGACCGCACCCACCCCATTGGCGCGGCCCATCCGGCCGGCTTGAAGGATGTGGTCCTGGAAGCGGCCATGACCACCATCGTCGACTTCGAGGATTCCATCGCCGCCGTGGACGGCGAGGACAAGGCCCTGACCTACGCCAACTGGCTGGGGCTCATGCGCGGGGACCTGCAGGCCACCTTCTCCAAGGGCGGGGGCACGCTGCAGCGCAGCCTGAATCCGGACCGGGCCTACACGGCCCCGGACGGATCGATGCTGACCCTGCACGGCCGAAGCCTCCTGCTGGTGCGCAACGTCGGCCATCTGATGACCACGGACGCCGTGCTCCTGGACGGGAGGGAAATCCCCGAAGGCATCCTCGATGCCATGGTCACCGGGCTCATGGCCCACCACGACCTCAAGTGCCTGGGCCGCTACCGCAACAGCCGCGCGGGCAGCGTGTACATCGTCAAGCCCAAGATGCACGGACCCGGGGAAGTGGCCTTTGCCTGCGACCTCTTCGACCGGGTCGAGGACGCCGTGGGACTTCCCCGGCACACCATGAAGATCGGCATCATGGACGAGGAGCGGAGGACTTCGGTCAACCTGGCCGAATGCATCCGCCAGGCCCGGGACCGGGTCATCTTCATCAACACCGGATTCCTGGACCGCACCGGCGACGAGATCCACACCAGCATGGAAGCCGGCCCCATGGTGCCCAAGGCGGCCATGAAGAACCAGCGCTGGATTCTGGCCTACGAGGACTGGAACGTGGACACGGGCCTGGCCTGCGGCTTCTCGGGCAAGGCCCAGATCGGCAAGGGCATGTGGGCCATGCCCGACCGCATGCGCCAGATGGTCGAGACCAAGCAGGCCCACCCCCTGGCCGGGGCCAACTGCGCCTGGGTGCCCTCGCCCACGGCCGCGACCCTGCACGCCATGCACTACCACGAGGTGGACGTCTTCGCCCGCCAGGCCGAACTCTCCGGCAAGGCCAGGGCCTCCCTGGACGACCTGCTGACTCTGCCGCTGCTGGACGGGAAACTTGCGCCGGAAGAGATCCAGCGCGAACTGGACAACAACTGCCAGGGCATCCTGGGCTACGTGGTCCGCTGGGTCGACCAGGGCATCGGCTGCTCCAAGGTTCCGGACATCACCGATGTGGGCCTGATGGAAGACAGGGCCACCCTGCGCATCTCCAGCCAGTACATCGCCAACTGGCTGCACCACGGCCTGTGCACGCCGGAGCAGGTCCTCGAAACCCTCAAGCGCATGGCCGCCGTGGTCGACCGTCAGAACCACGGCGACCCGGCCTACCGCCCCATGTCCCCGGACTTCGAGGCCAGCGAGGCCTTCCGGGCCGCCAAGGACCTCATCTTCAAGGGCATCCAGCAGCCGAGCGGCTACACCGAGCCCATCCTGCACGCCAGGAGACGGGCGCGCAAAGCCAAAGACCTCAAATAAGACTCCACAACGCGAAAGGGGCGGAAATTCCGCCCCTTCGCCGTTACAGCACCCGCCGCGCCTCCTGCCACAGGATCGAGCACCCGACCCCGCCGAAGATCACCCCCACCGCGGCATCGATCCAGCGCGCCAAGCCCGCGTACATGGACCGCATCCGCCCGGTGGACAGAAAGAGGGCCAGGAGCGTGAACCAGGCCGTGACGATGACGATGACCTCGGCCCCGTAGATCCAGCGCACCGCGCCGGGCGTGTCCGGGGTCATGAACTGGGAGAAGATGCTGAGGAAAAAGAGGGCCGCCTTGGGGTTGAGCAGGTTGCACCAGAACCCCTCGCGCCAGCCGCGAAAGGGGGAATCCTTGGATCCGGCCGGCACCGCCTCGACGCAGACATCGGGCATTTCGGACTTCCGCGCCACGAGGCAGCGCGCCGCGATGGAGAGCAGATAGAGCGCCCCGCAAATCCTGATCAGCCCGAACACGTCCGGGCTGGAGGCGATGACCAGGGCCAGGCCGAGGACAGAATAGACCACGTGCACCACCAGGGCCGATCCGATGCCCAGGGCGGTCATGACTCCGGCCAGGCGGCCACGGGACAGGCTGTTCCTGAGCACCATGAAGAAATCCGGGCCCGGCGCCACGGCCACGGCCACACCCACCGCAAAAACCTGCATGAACCCGCTGTCCACAAATGCCCTCCCGGCCTGCACCCTAATTTTGTCTTCGCTCCCAAAAGAACAGGCCGCCGGCCAGCCCGGATTTGAACTGTTTCCCGGCGGCCATGCACACCCGACGCAACCTGCAGGGCAACCCGTCCGCCAGGAGCCCGGTCGATGTAAAACCCTTGGGGCCTGCTGTCCAGACCCTGCGGGCTGATTCGACCTCCATGTCCCGCCCCGGATCACGGTCCGCAATTCGGTCTTGTCATTTGGACCCCAAGCGGATAAGGAAGCGTGTCTTTCACCCCCCAAAACCGTTGAACACAAAGAAGGTATCCGTTTTATATGGCCAAGGAAGAGTCAATTGAAGTCGAAGGTGTCGTCGAGGAAGCCATGCCCAATGCCATGTTCCTGGTCCGTCTGGAAAATGGGCACCAGGTTCTGGGGCATATTTCCGGCAAGATGCGCAAGTTCTATATCCGCATCCTTCCTGGCGACCGGGTCAAGGTGGAACTCTCCCCCTACGACCTGACCCGCGGTCGCATCACATACCGCTTCAAATAATTTCCCGTATTGCACCGACCTGAAACGGCATGTGCCCCGGCCCATGCCGTTTCGTGTTTTCCGACCCCTGGTCGGCAACCCTGCCAGTCGAACTGTCCAATCGTCCCAAACGGCATGCAATCAGGATTTCCGGACGGGCCGCTCCCCTCAGCGTTCGTACTCCCCTGACCGCTCGGGCTGATACACCACTTCCTTGATCTGCACCCGCAGCACCCCCCCTCCGGGCCTGGGCCACTGGATCTCGTCGCCCTGGGAAAGGCCCAGCAGGGCGCTGCCCACCGGAGCCAGGATGGAAATGGTCTTTCCTTCGGCGTCGGGCGTACCAGGGTAGACCAGGGTCAGACAAAACTCCTCTCCGGAAGGCTGGATCCTGAATTTCACCTTGGAGTTCATGGTCACCACCGTGCCCGGCACCTCCCTGGGATCCACGATCTGGGCCCGCTCCAGCTCGTCCTCCAGGTCCGCCTTGCCGGGAAACGCGTCCTTGGGCAGGGAGTCCAGCAGGATTTCGAGACGTTCCGCATCAAGAGAGGTAATGATGATGTGCGGTTTGGTGTTCATGGTCGACCTCTGTGGTTATTGTCATTTTGTCCATGCCCCGAAAGCGAAAGTCCTTGGGGCCGACCCATGGAAGGTCGCCCCTCGTCCTAGAACGGACGAGGATTCGCAGTATCCGGAGATTGCGGGGGGGTGTGAACTGGACGGCGGTCCCCCCAAAACACGCCGCAGAATCGCAAAGGTGCAATCGCCAGGAAGGATGGTCCCCGTGAGTGCGCGGGATCAGAGCCCCTTGCGTTCGAACCAGCGGAAGAGGGCCAGCACCACCGGGATGAAAACTGCGATGACGACCCAGGGTGATACGCCCAATACCTCTGGCAGCCCGATCTTGCCGAGATCGGCCCAGGCCAGGACAGTTGATTTGAACACGGGATAGAGCTCGGCGTAAATGGCCGCCCCGGCCAGCATGCCGGCAATGGCGAAAATGGCATGCCAGCGCCCTTCCCCCAGGGCCCCCACAGAGGTCCCCGGACAGAAGCCCATGACGGCCCAGCCCGCGCCGAACAGGGCCCCTCCGACCAGAATGGCGCCCACATTCATGGGCTTGTGGCTCAGGGTGATGACGCCCGCGCCGGACAGCAGTGCGACCCCGACCATGCCGACGACAATGGCCGACAACATGAATTTGAGGATGGTCATGTCCTTCAGCAGCATGGCCCCGACCTGCTTGTCGAAACGCAGGACCCGGCCCTTCTGCAGCAGAAAACCGAAAAGGATGCCGGTGACCAGTCCCAGAATTTCGTCCGTGCCCATCACTGCTTCCTCCCGTAAACGAATGCCGCCACGATAATGCCCACCGCAAAGAACATGGTCAGGGCGACCAGGGCGCTGACCGAAAGCTGCATCATCCCGCTCAACCCGTGGCCGCTGGGACAGCCGTCCGCCATCCTGGCGCCAACCATGGCCACGATGCCCCCGAAAAAAGCGCCCGCGGCCCTCTTGCCTACAGAAGGCCCGAAATGTTTCTCCCACACCGGAGGAACAGCTTCCAGCTTGAAGCTCTTGTCCGTGGCCGAGGCGATGAACGAACCGACAAAAATACCCAACACCAGCATGAATTGCCAATCAACCCGGACCTTTTCCTTCACGAAGTATTCGTTGGCCTGCACGTGTTCCGGCGCGACCTGCTGGACCATCAGGCCCGCCCCGCGCACAAAGGTTGTCGAGGCCCCCAGATAGCTCGTTTTGCCCAGCCATGTGGTCGTGGCGTAGGCGGAAAAGATGGCCAGCAATCCGACCAGAGCCCCTGCCAGATACGGGCTCCACCCTCCATCGCCGGATTTCTTCAGATCCATATGCACACCTCCTTGATTTGAAAAGGAACATCACAGCAGGCCGCGAGACCACCCTGGCCTTGGAAGCAGCATCCGCCTGTTTTTGTATCATACACCAAAAACAGGCAAAATGGGAGCCCCCTGTTCGCACCGGATCAGACCCAGACCGACGCATGGCCGGGTTCAGGACTGGACAGGGACTTCAACCCTACAAAATCCGACAGGTCCTGGCCAGGGACAGACCCTGGGATCCGGCCTTGGCCAAGGCCTCCTCGCCTCCAAGAACGCAGACCAGGCCTGCGGCGCAGGCCTCGCGCAACGCTGCCCCGAATGCCCGCACATGTTCGGGTCCCGTCCCGAGGACTTCGTCCCGGACACGCTGACGGGTGGCCGCGGTCACCCCGGCCAGATGCAGGTTCAGGGCGGTGAAGCCCTTGGCGTCGGGCAGCTGGTAGGGGTCCAGGTCTCCGGAGGTACCGATGATGGCCTTGAGCAGCTCATCCTGGTCCAGACTGCCCTTTTCCAGAAAGGCTGCGCAGCCGTCAAAGGCCTTCAGGGTGGCGACAATGTTGGGATCGCGGTACGAGCCGAACGTCATCAGCCCCGAAAGACGGCCGAAGTTGCAGAATCCCCCGTAGGCGCCGCCCAGCACGCGCACTTGCTCCCACAGCCAGGTGGTGCGCAGGTACTTGCTCGCCACCAGGCTCGAGCCGTGAAACCTGTAACCGGTCTGGTTCAGGTCGCAGACCTTGCCCACGTAATTGACCTGGGCGGGAATGAGGAGCCCTTCGTCGAGACGTGCGTCCAGTCCGGCCCAGGAAGGTGTGGAAGGCTCTGCCCTGGGCAGGGCCTCCAGGAAATCCCGGAACCGGCCTTCGTGCTCACGCAGCATGGGTTCGCCCAGGGTCAGGTTCAGGATCGCCCCCTTGCCATGCACGATGGTCTGCCGGATGGCCTCCAGGTCCTCCAGTACGCCCTGCCAGTCCTGATCCACCCGCCGGGCCAGTTCGCGCAGGAAGAAAAGGTTTTCGATCCCACCCATGCGCTCCTGCAGGCGGTCGGCCTGATTGAAGCGGGAACGCAGGCGCAGACCCACGAAATGATGACCAGAGGGGATCAGGGCCTGCTCCAGCCCGGCCTTCTCCTCCAGCAGCATCTGCCGGAACCGCTCCCGGTCATCGAAACGGGCCAGCAACAGGGCGTCGCGCACAATATCGAGCATATCCCCCACCCGGGCGGACACTGCCTTGGCCCGCACCACCATTCTGGCCACGGGGTCCGGGCTTTCTTCCCGCTGGGACAGCAGGCTGCGGGCATACACTCCGCCGGTCTTGCTGTTGATGCGTTTGGAAAAGGACACGTAACTTTCCCTGGTCGTGCCCATCTCGGTCAGCGCCCGACCGAAGAGGGGGACCAGGGGAACGAGCCGGTCCGGCATCCCGGACAGGTCCAGGGCCAGATCCAGGTAGCAGATGTTGTTGGTCGGCAGATCGTGGATCAGGACCGTGGCGAGGTCCCACTGCCCGATTTCCGTGGGTACGGTACGGACCTGGGGATCGATATCCTCCCGGCCCAGCATGGGAATGGAGGCCAGGGCCTCGGCTGGGTCAGGCGTCTCCTGCATCCGGCGCAGCACCTGGGTCTTTCGCACCAGATCCTCGTCGTGCAGTTCAGAACTTGCCTCGCGCAGGGAGCGTATCCGCTCTTGCTCCTCGGCCTCGACCCGGGCCGAGTGTCCGGCCTTGGGCTCCAGCAGGACCACGGTGCGGTGTTTGTTGTCCAAGATATGGCGGCGGATCAGATCCTCAAAGACCTTCTCACCGTCGGCCAGGCGCGACTTGAGGCTGGCCAGGGGGGCCTCGAACGCGACCAGGTCCAGGGGATCCCGGTCGTAGAGCCATGAACCCAGAGCCCGCAGCATGACGATGAGACCGCGCGGGTAGGACCCGGTGTTGTTCTCACGCAGGTCGAACTCCGCGGAATTGATCCCCGCCTCGATCAGGTCCGCCTCGAACCCGCTGCCCGCGATCTGCTGCAGGGTTTGAACGATGAGGTTCTGCACGGCCTCGAAATTCTCGGGCCGTACCCCCTTCATGCCCACGGAATAGTACATCTGCGCCATCTCGTGCTCCACGCCGGCACCGGTCAGGTCTTCGCCCAGCCCCGATTCGATCAGGGCCTTGCGCAGAGGGGAGGCGTTCATCCCGGTCAGCAGGGAGTCCAGGATCTTGCAGGCCAGGACCGTTTCCGGATCCGCCTTGCCGGGCAGCAGCCAGTTCATGGTCAACATGCCCAGGGCCTCGTCCCCCTCGCCCGCGGCCTCGAAGGCCCGGCGCAGGACCCGCCCATGTGGTTGGAAAGGCTGTTCGAAGACGTCCGAAGCCACGTCCGCAGCCTCGAACTGGTCCAGATATGCGCGCACCTTCTCCAGTCGCGCCGTGGGATCGTCGTCCCCGTAAAAGAAGATCCAGGCATTGGACGGATGGTAGTGGGTACGGTGGAAGGCAAGGAACTGATCGTAGGTCAGGTCTGGGATGACCCTGGGGTCCCCGCCAGAGTCCAGTCCGTAGGTCGTGTCCGGAAAAAGGGACTGCTGGGAAAGTTCGGACAGCTGCGAATCGGGCGAGGAATAGACGCCCTTCATCTCGTTGTAGACCACCCCTTTGATGGCCAGCGGCTCGCCCAAAACCTCCAGGTCCAGATGCCAGCCCTCCTGCTCGAAGATCTCGCGGGTGATGCGCGGAAAAAAGACCGCGTCCAGGTAGACATCCATCAGGTTGTAGAAGTCCTTAAGGTTCTGGCTGGCTACGGGATAGCAGGTCTTGTCCGGGTAGGTCATGGCGTTGAGAAAGGTCTGCAGCGAACCCTTCAAGAGCTCCACAAAAGGCTCCTTGACGGGATACTTGCGCGACCCGCACAGGACGGAATGCTCCAGGATGTGGGCCACGCCCGTGGAATCGCCGGGCGGGGTGCGGAAGGTGATGCCGAAGACCTTGTTTTCGTCCGTGTTGCGCACGGACAGGATGCGGGCCCCGGTCCTGTCATGCACAAAAAGGTCTGCCTCGGAGGCGATTTCCAGTATATGCTTGGTCCAAATTCGCGTGAAGCCGCTGGGTGTGGTCATGAGGTATCCTCGAAACAGGTTGCGCACAGGAGCCGCGGGAACACGGCCCGGGGCCATTTCCCTTTGCAAGGCGGAACGCTTTCTGTAAAGTCCGGAACGGTAAAGTCAACCGCAAACGAGGAGAAGACCATGTCCAAGATTCTGGTCACCGGCGGCGCCGGATATATCGGGTCCCACACCACCCTGGCTCTGTCCGAGGCCGGCCACGAGGTCGTGGTCTATGACAACCTGTCCACGGGCCGGGCCGAGGCGGTCATCCCCCCGGCCCGCCTCGTTGTCGGCGACCTGGCCGAGACGGATCGGCTGAACGGCCTGATGCGCAGGGAGAACTTCTCGGCCATCCTCCATTTTGCCGGTTCCATCGTGGTCCCCGAATCGGTGGAAAACCCTCTCAAATACTACCGGAACAACACCAACAACACGACGGAACTGATCGGCTTGGCCGTCCGCCACGGGATCCCGCGCTTCATCTTCTCCTCCACGGCCGCAGTGTACGGCATGCCCGAGGTCATTCCCGTGACCGAGGACACCCCGACTCAGCCCATCAACCCCTACGGCCGGACCAAGCTCATGAGTGAATGGGTCATCGAGGACACGGCCGCGGCCCACCCACAATTTTCCTATGTCATCCTGCGCTATTTCAACGTGGCCGGGGCAGACCCCGAGGGCCGCATCGGGCAGTCCACCCCCAACGCCACGCACCTGATCAAGGTCGCGGCCCAGGCCGCCCTGGGCCGGCGTGAGGCCCTGCACATCTTCGGCACGGACTACGACACCCCGGACGGGACCTGCATCCGGGACTACATCCACGTCACCGACCTGGCCGCGGCCCATGTCCTCTCCCTTGGGCATCTGGAGGCCGGTGGCCCATCGGGCATCTTCAACTGCGGGTATGGACACGGCTATTCCGTGCGCGAGATCGTTGAGGCCGTGAAGCGTGCCAGCGGGGTCGATTTTTCCGTGGTCGAATCGCCCCGTCGGGCCGGAGATCCGCCCGCCCTGGTCTCAAACCCGGCCCGCATCCGGTCCACCATGGGCTGGCAGCCGAGCCACGACGACATCGACGGCATCGCCCTGTCCGCCTATGCCTGGGAGAAGAGGCTGGAGCTGCCCGAAACTTGACTTCAGGTGCTGGATATTCCAGAGTTCCCCCCTTCATCATGCAACGAACCAATGCCTGCCACGCCCGCGCGTGGCCTGTCGGCACGCCATAACCCGGAGGAACGCCGTCCCATGTGCGACTACAAGAAAACCCTGAATCTTCCCGCCACCACCTTCCCCATGAAGGCCAGCCTGACCCAGAACGAGCCAAAAATTCTGGCGCGGTGGACCGAGGTCGACGCTTACGGGGCCATGATCAGGGCCAACGACGGTCAGCAACCTTACGTGCTGCACGACGGCCCGCCCTATGCCAATGGGCATATCCACATCGGCCACGCCATGAACAAGATTCTGAAGGACATCATCGTCAAGCACCGCAACATGACCGGCCGCCAGGCCCAGTATGTGCCTGGATGGGACTGTCACGGCCTGCCCATCGAACACAAGGTCGAACAGGAGCTGGGTGACAAGGACAAATTTTCGGTCCTCGAGATCCGCCAGAAATGCCGCGCATACGCCCTCAAATACCTGGACATCCAGCGCGAGGAGTTCAAGCGCTTGGGCGTGCTGGGAACCTGGGACAACCCTTACCTGACCATGACCCCGGACTACGAGACGGCCACGGCCAGGGAACTGGCCAATTTCTACAGGATCGGTTCTGTGCAGCGGAACAAGAAACCCATCTACTGGTGCGGGTCGTGCGAAACCGCCCTGGCCGAAGCTGAAGTGGAATACGACGACCATTCCTCTCCGTCCATCTATGTCCGTTTCCCCCTGCTTCCCGAAGGACTGGCCACGACGCTTCCCCAGGCCGATCCGGACAGGTGCTACATCGTCATCTGGACCACCACGCCCTGGACCATCCCCGACAACCTGGCTGTGGCCGTGCACCCGGACTTCGAATACGACCTGATCCAGGTCGGCGATGCCTTCTACATCCTGGCCAAGGACCTGGCTGCCGGCTGTGCGGCACGGTTCGGCTGGTCCGACTGGAAGACACTCACGACCGTCACGGGCAAAGCCCTCGCAGGCCTCGTCGCCCGCCATCCCTTTTATGACCGCCGCTCCCTGGTGGTCACGGCCGACTACGTCACCCTGGAGGCGGGCACCGGCTGCGTGCACACGGCTCCCGGTCACGGGCGCGAGGACTACGAAACCGGCCTGCGCTACGGGCTGGACATCCTCTCTCCTCTGGACGATCAGGCCCGCTTCCTGCCCGGTGTGGAATATTTCGGCGGCAGGCACGTCTTCGAGGCCAACCCCCTGGTCATGGCCAAGCTGAACGAAGCCGGCCACCTGCTGGCCAGCGAGAAGATCAGGCACTCCTACCCGCACTGCTGGCGCTGCAAGAAGCCGGTGATTTTCCGGGCCACCACCCAGTGGTTCATCGCCATGGAACACAACAACCTGCGCGCCAAGGCCCTGGACGCCATCGACAACAGCGTGCGCTGGATTCCGTCCTGGGGCCGGGAGCGCATCCACAACATGATCAAGTTCCGGCCGGACTGGTGCATTTCCCGCCAGCGCATGTGGGGCGTGCCCATCATTGCCCTGTTGTGCAAGGATTGCGGGGAGGCCTATTTCGAGGCGTCCTGGGCCCACGACATTGTGGACCGGTTCGCCGCCCACCCCAACGGTGCCGACTACTGGTTCGAGGCGCCCCTGTCCGACGTCGTGCCCCGGGGCTTGACCTGCCCCGCATGCGGGGGAAGCCACTGGGAAAAAGAGGACGACATCCTGGACGTATGGTTCGATTCCGGCACCAGCTTCGCCGCAGTGGTCGAAGGCCGCTCGGAATGCCGATTCCCGGCGGACCTCTATCTGGAAGGCACGGACCAGCATCGCGGCTGGTTCCACTCCTCCCTCCTGGCCTCTGTCGGCACGCGCAACGCCCCGCCCTACAAGGCCGTGC
>JAAYCS010000090.1 GCA_012729655.1 Desulfovibrionales bacterium
AATGTCATCGATTTGCAACTCATTAAAAACGAGTGTGAGAGCAGAATCGATTCGTTTTTCAGTCAGTTCGGAATTGCGACCATTGCGCGTAATTCAAGCATCAAGAAAGCAAAAGGATATTCTGCTTTGACTATTCTTCTGAACATCTTTGCTCTTCCGTTCATCGGAAAGAATATCTACTCGATTTTCGGGGTTAGCCATTAGCAGCTAACAGCCTTTTTTCATTGAAAATATGATCGAAATTGCGCCCCAAACTGCGTATTCCGTCTCGGAAAGCCTCAAGCAGTATGCGTTCTGCCAAGGCCTGGTCTTCGCCAAGTTTATTTAGATTTTCCAGGGTGATGCCTAGGATTTGACACAGCGCCTTGACGAGCGTGCAGTCCTCGGCCTCTTCGCAACAACGGTGGAAGAGCAGGCCGAGGGTTCTTGGATCTTCCGTTCTGCGTTTCTCGATGCTCAGGAAGATGTATCTGGCCATCACGATGGTTGTGTGGGCGATGAGAGCATCGAAGTCCCGGCTTTGGCAGCCTTTTTCCAATTCCAAGTGCTGCTTGGCCGTACGGAAGAATACTTCGATGTCCCAGCGCTTGCCGTAAATACGGACTACGTCTTCATCGGCAAGGGTGACGTCAGTGGTAAGCAAGGCCAGCCAGTCTCTCTTGTGCTTGTTGCGTACGAAGACGAGCTTGGCCTTGAGGCCATCCTTGAACTCGACTTGGGCGTTGGCCAGGATCTTGGCTCTGCCTCTGCTTTTGCGGATCTGGCTGTAAATCTGCGTCACGTCCATCTTCTGTCCTTCGAAGATGTAGTGGACCTTGGGCGTGCGTTTGACCATGCAGATGACGGGGATGTGCTTGCACACCTCGGAGATCAGGGTGGGCATGGCGAACCAACTGTCCATGAGCAGGTACTTGGCCTTGATGCCAGCTTTGAGAGCGCGTTCGATCATGGGCTCGATCAGTTCCGTGGATTTGGTCACAGCCTCCTGGCGCCGCCTGTGAGTTAGCGGAGTGATTGGCACAGCCGGGACATGATGGGATCGAGAGGGATATGATGGGATGAGTGCTGGAGTGGCGCGGGTTGGCGGGCGCGGTGGGGGAAATTTTCAGGCGGTTTGAATTTGCGGGCTGTTTGGCGCGTGGACGTGGTGGTGGGGTGAAATTTGCGCGCTATTTGGCGCGGCGGTTTTGTCTGGGATGGGCGTTTGGGTGTCAGGTGGGCTGACGTTAGAGGTGGGGCCGGGAGGCCCCTTTTTTATGCCGTACGATCAACAGTGTTGCTTACGCGCTCAATTTGTATGACATCATGCGGCGTGCTGGTTGCAAGACCCAGCATACCTCCACCCTATGGCTTCCCAACACCTGGCTGCGTGTATGACGTTGCCTATCCGCTCCCAGGCTTGCTGCCGTTTCAATGCGTGGTGCCAGAGGTTAACCCGTGTCTGAAAGCGTTGATTGAGCGCGGCTTTGCTCCAGTTCCTGGCGGAGCTGCTGGTTCTCGGCGTGGGTCTGTTTGTTCTCGGCCTCAAGCGCGTCCAGCCGCGCGGAGACATTTCGCATGATCCGCTCTTCGACCTGGTCGATTTTCTTGTCGAGAACGATCGCGTGGTGGAAGGCCTCGATGTTGCTCTCTAGCGCAGTTTGAAAGACGGTCCTGGATTGCAAGACCTCGATCGTCTTTGAGACCAGGTCGGCGATGTTTGATTCCGGCTTTTCACAATCATTATATATGGTCGCTGTCGCGGGCTCCGCCTCGGCCTGACTGGCTGCCGGCGGCGACCAGCCCTGGAGCTTCTCCACCGTCTCCCTGACGATTTCCTCGTTCTTCTTCCGCGTTTGACTCCCATCCCCGAACATCAGCCAGTCGATAGATACGCCGTGCATCTCGGCGATCTGGACGGCCCAGGCCGGGGGGATGCTTTGCCTTTCCTTGGCCGAGGATACGGATGACTGGTAGAGACCCAAAGATTTGGCGAAAGCCGTGTCGCTTTTTGTGTTTGTGGCGACCTTCATCCTCTCCAAAATAGCATCAAAACTGGTTGCACTTGGCGGGCCTCCATCTGCAACCGCATCTGCAACCACTATCGTCGGTTGCTTTTCAGTATCAATCAATTGATTTTGTTCTTTTTTTCGTGTTTTCATGATGAATATCTAATTATTTTTTTCTGCAACCAGAATTTTGGTTGACAAGAACAAAACTAGCTGTTTATCTGCAACCGTATCGAGTTAACAAAATAACTAACTTTAGCAACCTCTAACGAATCAAGAATAACCCCGCAATGACAAAAAGACGCACGACCCAGGACACCGCCTCGCGTCAGCTCCTCATCCCGCTCCATTCCGGCGGCACAAACGGCATTCGTGCCGGGCGGTTGTGCCGGAAAGAGGCCGTGCGCGAGGCGCTGACAGAGGCCCTGGCCGCCTGCCAACTCTCACGCGAGGAGGTGGCCCAGGAGATGACCAGGCTGACCGGCGAGGCCGTGTCCGTGAATCACATCCACAACTGGTGCTCCGAGGCCAAGCGCGAGTGGCGGTTCCCTCTGGAGCTGGCGACAGCGTTCTGTCTGATCACGGGCGACTATGGCCTTATTTCGGCCATCCTTGACGGCACGGGCCACGGCCTGGCCGACGAGGAAACCAGGGTGCTGGCCGAGTACGGCCAGATCCTTGTCGAGGAGCGCAAGCGCGCCGGCAAGAAGCGCGAGCTGCTGGAACGACTGGGGGCATGATGAACGAGAAGAACGCACGGAAGATCAAGGCGTGGATGACGCTGAACGGCGTCAAGCAGGCCGACATCGCCAAGGAAATGGGCCTGTCCAGGACGATGATCCAGCGGTTCATCACCGGGCACAGCACCAGCATGCGGGTGTTCGAACATTTCATGAACATGGGCTGCCCGCGCGAATATTTCGCGGGGCGGACGGAAGCAAAACGCGCGGCGTGATGCCGCGCAGGAGGCAGGTATGATGCGGATTCAAGAGTATTCGAAAGACGGCGAAAGTTTTGACGTTGCATGTGACCTGGTTGCGGTCGTGGACTCCAGCACCAAGAGGGTGCTGACCGTAATTGGCCTGGCTAACTCGGATCGCCCTGAAGAAGCACCGTGCGAACAAAGGATCGAAACTCCTCTTCAGGCATGGGGAAGGATGGTGCGCGAAAGTAGGGTGCGGCGCCGGCTGCTGAGGTCAAAATGTCGAGGGCAGTCATCACCCGCTCGTAAACAAGAGCTAGTTTCATGGGAGGAGTTCCGCGCAAGAGTTCTTGCTGCTGTTCAGACGGCCGGTCGAGCACTGTCTTGATCAGTTCGTTTACGGCCTCCCGCTGGCGCTCGCGTATCGCAGGCAGTGAGGCACTAACTGAGAGGCGCATGATCTCTTGTTCAACGTCTGGCCTGGCGCATCCAGCTGTGGTCATGAAGGTTTGTGTAGTGAACTCGGCAAATTTTTTTCCCAATAAATGAGCTGATCCGACAGGCTTCATGGTTTCTTCTCCTGGCTACAGGGTTTGTTGTGGTGACGGCTCCATACCAGGGTTTGGCAGAGGCAACAACGCTCATTCCTTCAACGCCTGCCCGGTCTCGGACGGGGCAGGCATTCAACGAGTGAGGGCTCTATGAACACGGATACACGGCGGTTTCTGGTCTTCAGGTCTGCGAAAAGCGGTGATTTTTTGTGCGTGTGCGCGGCCAGATCGCGGAGCCACGCCCTGAAGATCGCCCGACGGATGTTCCGGCTGGAACAGACGGCATGGGCAATCGAGGAGCGCCAGGCATGAGCTACACAGCAGCGCGGTTGTCAGAGGTGCTCGGGGTGACACGGCAGGCCGTGCAGAAGCGTTCCAAGAAGGAGCGTTGGCCGCATGTGAAGAGCGGGAAGGCCAAGTCCTTCGCGCTGGGCAACCTGCCCCAGGACGT
>JAAYCS010000091.1 GCA_012729655.1 Desulfovibrionales bacterium
GCCGGGGTAGCTCAGTCGGTAGAGCAGGGGACTGAAAATCCCCGTGTCGGCAGTTCAATTCTGTCCCCCGGCACCAGGATGCGACAAGCCGCCCTTGTGGGTGGCTTTCTTCTTTTGGCCTCGCACAGAGCATGACTCCCCCTTGCCGGCCCTTGGCATTGAGGGAGGCTCTCAGCTTGAGGAACAACGATTTTTCCCCCTACCTCACTGCATCCACAGGCGTCGAACAGGACTGACCGCATGCACATCACCCAACGACGTTTCACCAACGTTGTCTGCTTCGAATTCGAGCTGGACACCCTCAAATACAGCCGCTCCGATGCCTACGGGATGCACTCGCTTGAAGTCCCCTATGGATCCATTGGCATGGATCCTCGGGTATCGGTGGAAAGAAACAGCGCCCTCTTTCACGGTGGCATTGTGCTTCTTTTTTGGGGAGTGGCGCACTGTCTTTACGCCTTGAGCCACGCAGACCTGTTTGGCCTCATCTTTCTCCTGCCCGGCCCCGTTTGCCTTGTCCTGCATGCCCTGGCCAAAACCTCCATAACCTATCTCGATTCCGACGCTGGAGAAATCGCGCTGCTCCATGACAGACAGTTTGAAGTCGTCATACATGAAATCAGGGAGCGTCGCAAAAAACAGCTTATGGATTGGTACGGCAGGATCAACTTTGCCAACGACCCTGAAGAAGAAATACAGAAATTCCATTGGCTTCATTCCCAACGCCTGATCTCCGCGGATCAGCTGCACCGAATTGTAACCACAATCCGCAACGCAGCCACACATGAGCAGGATGAGCTTGACGACCCTTCCCTACCTCATCAATAAGAAGAATGGGAGCTGTTTGCATGGATTGAACCGTGAACTCTGTGCGTTTGTCTTGATTGTCGCAAGGGTTTGATATGATGCCGGCCGCGCCGCTGTCGATTGCAATCAAAAGATGCTCGCGAGGAGGTGTCTCACCCTGATGGAAAGCCCGTGACCAGAAAATCCTCCCCCCTGACCAGGGAAATGACTGTCCCGGATCCGACCCGCGTGGCCAAAGCCCAGCGCAGTCCTTTCCTTGGACCCCGAATCCTCTTTTTCTCTGGCGGAACTGCCCTGCGGGAAACGAGCCAGACCCTTATCAACTACACGCACAACTCCATCCACATGGTCACTCCTTTTGACTCCGGGGGAAGCTCGGCAGTGCTGCGGCGTTACTTCAAAATGCCCTCTGTCGGCGACTTGCGCAATCGGCTCATGGCCCTGGCGGATCGGTCCCTGTACGGATTTCCCGAAATATTCGAAATTGTTGCCTACCGTCTGCCCAAAACTGCAACCCCTGAAGAGCTGCGATGCGAATTGATCGCCCTGGCGTGCGGCAGCCATCCCCTGATGACTCGGGTACCCGACTCCATGGCCAGAATAATCCGGCATCACCTGCACATCTTCGACAATGCCGCCGGCCCCGACTTTGATCTGCGCGGAGCCAGTGTCGGCAACCTCATCCTCACCGCCGGCTATCTGAACAGCGGAAGGCACCTTGACCCCATCGTTTCCATCTACTCCAAGTTGGTACAGGTCCGCGGGGAAGTCCGCAACCTCCTCAACGCAGACCTGCAGCTCATGGCCGTGCTGAAAGACGGAACACACCTTGTGGGCCAGCATCTTATGACCGGCAAGGAAGTCCCGCCAATCACACAGCCGATTGAGGATCTGTTCCTGGTGGACACGACAAAAAAAACTGCATGGTACTTCCGGCCATCGGTGACAAGGTCCGCACTGCCATCCTGAGCGCAGATCTTATTTGCTACCCGTTCGGCAGCTTTTTCAGTTCTGTGATCGCGAACCTGCTCCCGGCTGGCGTGGGCCAGGCAGTAAGTGAGACACCGTGCCCCAAGGTCTTCATCCCCAACACCCTGCCTGATCCGGAGTGCACCGGCCTCTCACTCCCCGGTCAAGTCCACACACTTCTCCGACATCTGCGGGCAGATGCTCCTGAACGTATCACCCCGGAAGATGTGCTCAACCTCGTCCTGATCGACCCGGCCATAACCTATGCCGGAACAAAAAATCCTGAACACGACCTGTCGGCCCTCGGGCTCCAGGTCATCAAAACCCCGCTGACCAAGCCCGGCACAGGCATTATTGACCCGCATCTTCTTTGCCAGGCCCTCGTGTCCCTGACCTGATTTCAGAGCAGTCTGGAATGGGATCGTCGTGTGCTGGGAGGAATATGATCCGGATGGGAGTTACAGCCCTTCCACCTGCAGGCTTAGGGCCAAGCCACCCCATCCCCCGCCCTGGCGAACGACATCGAGCACCCGTCCCACTCCGTCAGCCGCGCATTCCGGGATGACCCAATCCGCCCCCAAAAGGGCCTGCCCCGTGGCATTGGCCACTGCGGCGCAGCCCCCGCACTGGGCAAACATGGCTGCATCGTTTTCAGTATCTCCCAGGGCCAGGGTGTGCAGAACAGGCCAATCCTCATGCTGCGTCACAAAGCGCACGGCATGACCCTTGGTTCCGGCAGTAGGTAAGAACTCCATGAAACGCGTGTCGCTGCGGCAGACCTCGACCTCCAGCGACACGGCCAGCCTTCGAAGATCTCTCTCCAGTTCCTGGTCGGCGCTATGGGCCACGCACAGAATCTTGAGCACCGGCCCTGACCCCCGTTTCCGCTCGGCACGGATCTCGCCATAGCGCACAAAAAGCTCGTCAAGGCAGTCTTCCCAGTTGCAGCAGGCCTCAATGCCTTGTTCTCGGTACAGGGCCACGGGCAGCCCCAGGGCCTTGAGCCTGGCGACCAGCGACATGGCCGCATCTCCAAGATGGGCTAGGACCGTGATCACACCCCCTTTGAAAACGCAGGTGCCGTTGGCAGCGACCTGGGCCGACTCAAGGCCCAGGTCGCGGGACAGGGATGCAACGCTTTTGGGATGTTTGCCTGAGGCCAGGGAAAAGCGCCCTCCAGCCGCAACATACGCCTTGATGGAAGTGCGATTCCCCGCGGAAAGGGGATCACCCGGACAGATAAGGGTGTGATCCACGTCACAAAAAACCCAGGGCAGGGGACGGGCTCGATTCGTGGTTTTGACCCAGTCCAGAAACCATCCCCGCACCTCGGCGACCATGGCCTCGGCCCTGCGCACTTTCCCTGGGTTGTCGGGATTGCGGTCAACAATGTCCCGCAATCGCTGCCCAAAGGACACCCGACCGCCGATTCCGGCCGCGCGCCAGTCCGCCATGGTCACGGCACGAACCAACCAGGCTGCGCCCACGGCCACAGGACGCATGGCATACTGCTCGGCAACTTCGGGCAGAAGCGAAGCCCTGCGGTCCGCACCGGAATGGCGCAGTACCCCTTCGATCACCCACGGATGTTCGTCTTGACTTTCCAGAAACAAGGCTCCGTCCAGGGGGTGGAAGCCGTACCGGCGCAGGGAAGGTGCGTATCCCAGGTCATGCAACAGGGCCGAACGGACCAGGAGTTCGGATTGCTCCATGGGCATAAAGCTGCAGGCCGCAAGATCGGCAGCAAAGGACGATGCATCGCGCATGTGTGCCAAGCGGGGTGCATGACCAGCAAAAAGCATTTCAAGGTTGGACAGGTCGAAACTTGGCCCGGAGCGACTCGCTTGCGTCATTGATTTTCCTGATTCTGGAAGATGAGTCGTCTGGCAGCAAACTCCTGAAATAAGTTTTCGCGTTTACTTTCAGTGGGATTGCGCATAATACGATTTATATTCAACTTGGTGCAGGGCAATGGATCAATTCAAAAATATTTTCCGACAGGCCCATAGCTTGCTCAAATCTCTGGAGATTCCTCCCTTGTTCCTGACGGCAGGGATTCTGGTGTGCATCTTTTTCCCACGCTTCTTTCTGCTCGCAGCGGCAGGCTACGCTGTCTTCTGGATGGTCAGGAATATCTGGTCAGACCCTCTTCGCCGGGGGGAAACCTCTCGACATAAAAAACGCTGACGCTGCATCCAACCACAACGAGGACATCCATGACTCCCAAGCCACGACTGCTGTTGCGCATTCTCGAAACCATCATTCACTGGGTCTGGTCCGTCCTCTTTTTTCTCACCGTTCTTTCCCTGCTCTTCCTGGCCAACCATTACTGGGACATCATTCTCGCCATGGTCCAAACTGTTCATTCCCTGGTCCTGAAAGGCGCAGAGTTGCTCCGCGCTTTGTAATTGTTCAACCCGGTCTCGCAGCTCTCTCCTGCTCGGGAAGTCAGCCGGAGCAGGTCGAATCTATCTTTTTCAACTCAGATATCAAGGGCTTCGGGTGCCCGGCACGCATTGACGGTTGAACCCACGCGCAGGCAGACCCCTTCCGAGTGCAGCGAGACCTCTGGAAGCCCCGGCCCGGATGCTCCTTCTCGGCCTTCCCTCTGACACACACCACCGGCCTCGGTCTCTTTGGATTCTGCTGGAATTCCGAGACCAGGCAGCTTTCTGACCTGCTGGATGACCGCCTGGGCTTCTGCGGTCTGAAAAAAAAGGCTCCTGAAAGGGTGTGCAGGACAGGGACATTGGCCTCCCATAGGCAGATCGGCCGTACAGGCCTCCACCGCCTCCTGGCTTCCGGCGCAGTCCAGACAAAAGGCCTGCAAACAACCCAGCAACTGCCCGTCGCCATCCCCTCCCAACCGACAGGTATGCAGAGGACAACCCGATTGAGGGCATTCCTTGACCAATCTCCAACTCTGTCCCTGGCACCACAGACAAAGCTTACGGACGACGCGCGGCAATCCCTTCGTGACGGCCATGCAACCTTCTCCTCGGTCCTTTGCAAATAGATGGCCTTTTTCTTATCCTTGATTGGGCGGTGCATCAATGTGAAAATGCCTTCTCGAAGAGCTGAACCACACCCGAACCTGGCGGTCGAAAAAATGACCAGGGGTCACAAAAAACCCTTGACACCTACTTCCCAAACTGAGTAATGCCTCAATCACTATGGCGAACGTCACCTCCACCCACAGCCTCTACTTTTTTTGGTACTTCTATTTTAACAGAGCCTGTGGTCTGGAGGTACAGCTTTAGCCGATTTTCACGCAGAGCAAACCAACCAAAGGGCCGCAGGCGACACGCCGGCGGCCCTTTTTTATACGCGCCGCCGGAGCCCCGGCCACAACCGGAGGACACCATGAACATGGGAAAAAGCGTTCGACTGGAAAGGATTTTCAACCGCAACACGGGCAGAAGCATCATCGTCCCTCTTGATCACGGCACCACGGTCGGCCCCATTGCCGGCCTGGTGGACATGCGCGACACTGTGAACAAGGTGGCCGAGGGCGGGGCCAATGCCGTCCTGATGCACAAGGGCTTGCCCCGATGTGCACACCGCGGGCACGGCCGTGATGTGGGTCTGATCATCCATCTTTCGGCCAGCACCACACTGTCCCCCTTTCCCAACGCCAAGATCCTGGTCGGCAGCGTTGAGGACGGGATCAAGCTCGGTGCTGATGCTGTGTCAATCCATCTCAATCTTGGCGACGAATCCGAAAGGGACATGCTGCGGGACATGGGGAAGGTGGTTTCCAAATGCGACGAATGGGGCATGCCGCTCCTCGCCATGGTCTACGCCCGTGGGCCCAAGGTCAAATCAGAATGGGATCCCGCCACTGTGGCCCACTGCGCACGCCTCGCTGAAGAGCTGGGAGCGGACGTGATCAAGGTCGTCTACACCGGAGACCCGGAGTCCTTTGCCACGGTCACCGAAGGGTGTTGTGTGCCCGTTGTCATCGCTGGCGGCCCCCGCATGGATTCGCCCCGCGATATCCTGCAGATGGCGCACGATTCCATATCCTCGGGTGGTGCTGGGCTGTCCATGGGCCGCAACATCTTTCAGGCAAAGGACCCCACGCGCCTGGTGCAGGCCCTGCATGCCGTCGTACACATGGACTACACCGTGGACCAAGCCCTGGCCCTGCTCGAAGAACCCAAACTCTGAGGCCGGATCGATCATGACGAACGTATTCTTTTACGCTGTCCCCTATGACAAGGGTCACGTCACCCTGGCCCTGGAATCCGGGGTGGACGGGATCATCGTGGAACTCGGGCGGGAGGAATCGGTGCGGGCCTTGAGCAAAATTCCTGTCCTTTCCGCAGAGGATCAGTGCTTTGTCCATCTGGCCGGCAAACCCGACGAGGAGGTGGCCGTACATCTCCTGTCCCAGGGCAAGCGCGTTATTCTGAAGGAAGGCTGGGAAATCATTCCGGTGGAGAACATCCTGGCCCAGTCCGACAACCTGGCTGTGGAAGTGGACAGCCTTGACCGGGCCAGACTTGCCGCCGGCATCCTCGAGCGCGGGGTCAAAACCCTTGTCGTCCTGCCCCAGGCCGTGGGCGATCTGAAATCCATCGTCCGCGAACTCAAGCTCAGCCAGGGAGTTCTTGACCTGGGCACTGCAAACATCACCACCGTCAGACCGGCAGGACTGGGGCACCGGGTCTGTGTGGACACCATGAGCCGTCTGCAGTCCGGGCAAGGAATGCTGGTCGGCAACTCCAGCGCATTCACTTTTCTCATCAACGCTGAAACAGAATCCAACCCCTACGTCGCTCCGCGCCCCTTCCGCATCAATGCTGGCGCAGTGCACGCCTACACGGCCATGCCGGGGGACAAAACCTCCTATCTCGACGAGTTGGACACCGGCTCGGAAGTGCTCATTGTGGCCGCGGACGGATCCACCACCCTGGCCACAGTCGGCCGCTGCAAAGTGGAAGTTCGGCCCATGCTGCTCATCGAGGCTGAGTGTGGTGGCAGGAGGGGCTCCATCTTCCTGCAGAACGCCGAGACCATCCGTCTGGTCCGGCCCGATGGCTGTCCTGTCAGCGTGGTCGATCTGCACCCCGGAGACGCTGTCCTCTGCCGCATGGATCAGGCCGGCCGCCACTTCGGCATGCGCATCACCGAGGACATCAAGGAATAGTCATGAACAGCGCACGCCTGACAGAGATCCGGGAACAGATCGACGAACTGGACGACCGCATCGTCGAGATTCTGAACAAGAGGGCGGGCCTGAGTCGCGAGGTCGGTCAGATCAAATCCGAATCACTGGATGTGGTCTTCAAACCCTTCCGGGAAAAAGAGGTATTGAACCGCCTGGCCTCCATCAGCCCTGGAATCCTGCCGGAGGACCACCTGCGGGCCATTTACCGCGAAATCCTCTCTTCCTCCCGGCGCCTGCAGCAGCCCCAGATCGTGGCTTACCTCGGGCCCGAGGGGACCTTCACCCACCAGGCGGCCCTGGAATACCTGGGCCAGTCCATGGACTTTGCGCCCTGCCAGACCTTGCACGACGTCTTTTTGAACGTGGCATCGCGCAAAGCCGATCTGGGGGTCATCCCCCTGGAAAACTCCCTGCAAGGCAGCGTCGGCCAGAGCCTGGACCTTTTTCTGCAGTACAACGTCTACATCCATGCCGAACTCTTCAGCCGCATCAGCCATGCGCTCCTGTCCAGAAACAGCGATCTGTCCACGGTGCGCAGGGTGTATTCCCATCCCCAGGCCCTGGCCCAGTGCTCGGGGTGGCTGCGGAACAACGTTCCGCAGGCCGCTGTCATCCCAGCGGACAGCACGGCTGCCGCCGCAATGCAGGCCGAGCGAGAGGGCCAAGGCGCTGCCGCCATCGGGCACCCGCGTCTGGTGGAACGCTACGCGCTGAAGGCCGTGGCCCTGGACATCCAGGATCTGCCGGACAACTGGACCAGATTCCTGGTCATCGGTCCCACTCCGACAGTCGGCAGCAGCAGGGACAAGACCTCGCTGCTCTTCACCACTGCGGACCGCCCTGGGGCCCTGGCCGCGATCCTCAACCTGCTGGCCGCCCAAGGGCTCAATTTGACCAAGCTGGAGTCCCGCCCACTCAAGGGGGAAAAATGGAAATACGTCTTCTTCATGGACGTGGAAAGCGACCTGTCCCAGGAACAGTATGAAAGCACCATGCACAACCTGACCAAACTCTGCCATACCATGCGCGTTCTGGGCAGCTATCCCTCCGGGCCGCAGCTTTACGGGAACGGCGTGCCGCAGGAACAAACATGAAAACAGCCGTCCGCGTTCCTGCCCCTTCCTCCAAATCCCTCTCCCACCGGGCCCTGATCTGTGCGGCTCTGTCCAACGGCGTGTCCCTGCTGGAAAACGTGCTGAACAGCCAGGACCTGGCACGAACCACGGACTGTCTGCGTCTTCTGGGAGCAACCATCGAGCCTGTGGACGGCAAGCTCTTTGTCCGCGGCATCGACCTGCCTCGCCCGTCCACCCCGGAACTCATCTCCATGAACGTCGGGGAGTCGGGCACCACGTGCAGACTCATGGCCGCCGTGGCTGCGGCCATCCCCGGCCGCTATCGCATCCACGGGGAGGGACGCATGCATGATCGTCCCATGGCCCACCTGACCGACGCCCTCACCCTGCAGGGCGTCGACATCGTATTTGAAGAAAAAAAGGGATACCCGCCCCTGGTCCTGGACAGCCCAGGCCTCCATGGCGGCGAAGTGAGCATCAATCTGGAGCAGAGCAGCCAGTATCTTTCGGGCCTGCTTTTGGCGGCCCCCTTGGCCAAGACCAGGACGCTCATTCGGCCTCGGGGAAAAGACGCGGCCTCCTGGCCCTATGTGGCCCTGACACTGGATTCCATGGCCCGCTTTGGGGTGCCTGCGGCTGTGGAACGCCGCACAGGTCATGCATGGCATTCCTGCAGTCACGCCGATGCCGCAGGCCTCGCCCCGGAAAACCTTCGCCTTGTCGTGGACCCGGCTCCCTACCGGGCCCGAAACATGCGCGTGGAAGGGGATTGGTCCAACGCATCCTATTTCCTGGCCGCCGGGGCACTGGGCTCAACTCCGGTCCAGATCACCGGTCTGCACCGTGATTCGGCCCAGGGCGACCGCGTCATGCTGGATATCCTCTCCCGCATGGGGGCCCGGATCGAATGGCAGGACGAAGCGGTCACAGTTTTTCCCTCCAACCTCCAGGGCGCGGACATCGACATGAGTTCCTGCCCCGATATCGTACCCACCGTGGCCGTCGTGGCCGCTTTTGCCCATGGCGAAACCGTCATTTCCGGGGCCGCGCATCTGACCTTGAAGGAATGCGACCGGATTCAGGGGCCGGTCACGGAACTGTCCAAAGCCGGAGTGTATATTGAGGCCCGCCCCGATGGTATGCTCATTCGTGGAGACGGCAACCTTCAACCTTGCAGCGTCAATCTTTGCACCTATGGCGACCACCGCATGGCCATGAGCCTTTCCCTCCTGGAACTGAAGGGAATCGGTGTGCATCTGGACAACCCGGACTGTGTGAGCAAATCCTTCCCCGGATTCTGGGACGCCTGGTCCCTCGTGCGCCTCGGCAACGGATTGGAGGACTCGCATGAAACTTAGTCCGGCGTCGCCCGTCGTGGTCATCGGGGCCAGGGGCCAGATGGGGGCCCGGTTCGTACGCGCCTTCCAGAACGCAGGATACCCCGTCTCCGAAGTCAACCAGCCCCTCGACCCGGAATCCTTGTCGCAAGCAGTTCACGGCGCTTCTCTGGTCCTGCTTTGCGTGCCCATCAAAGCCATGCGCGAGGTGGTCGGGGCCGTCGCCCCGTTCCTCTCTGCAACAACGATCCTGGCCGACATCTGCTCGGTCAAGGTCCAGCCTCTGCATGAGATGCTCGCCGCCACCACCACGCCCGTGGTCGGCACCCACCCGCTTTTTGGCCCCTCCACCCTTGACGCGGAGCTGCGAATTGCCGTAACTCAAGGGCGTGGACATGAAGCGACCGATAATATATCGGACTGCTTCCGCAACCTGGGCTTTGCACCCTTCACCACAACGGCCGATGAGCATGACCGTGCCATGGCCTATATTCAAGGACTCAACTTCGTGACCACCGTCGCCTACCTTTGCGCTTCCCCCCTGGAAACCGGAATCGAGCGGTTCTTCACGCCCTCGTTCGGTCGGCGCGTGGAGGCGGCCACGAAGATGATCACCGAGGATGCGTCACTCTTCACCACCATGTTCGAGGCCAACCCCCACAGCCTTGAGGCGGTGCGCATGTTCCGGTCGTATTTGAACGTTGCCGCGGGCGGCGATCTGGAACTGCTGAGCCAGAAGGCTCTGTGGTGGTGGCGCACGAAGCATGACGCAGGGGGACCCGCTTCCTGACGGCATGCGCTGCCGTCTCGGTACGGTAAAAAAAGGCGAGAAAGGCCGGATCCTCCTGCAGGATCCGGCCTTTTTTATTCCATAATGCGACGACGATGATGGAGACACCATGATCACCTTACCCCAACAAGGAACCTGGCTCCCGGCGGACACCCAGACCCCCATCTCCCTGTACCTGACCCTCGTGCGCGACAAGCAGGGCTTTCTGCTCGAAAGTACCGAAGTGGACGGCCGTCTGGGTCGATATAGTCTCATCGGCTGGGATTACAGACTGATTCTGTCCTGCCGGGGCGGTAAACTCGACGTGCAGAGCTACGACCCCCGACTGCACGCTCTCATGGCATTCAGCGGACAGGACTACATCCCCGGCCTGCGCGCCTGCATGGGGGCCTTGACGGTCACCGGGCCTCAGAATCTGGGCAAGCTCCCGGCCATGACCCGCAGCATTTGCGGGTACTTGGCGTACAACATGGCCGGAATCTTCGAGCCGGCCATGGCCGACAGACTCCCACCTGAAGGTGGCCGTTCCGTCATGGTCCTGCCCGGCAAGGTCATCCTCTTCGATCACCTGCACCACCGTTGCTGCTACCTGACGCTGGACTCAACCCCCAACCTGAACGGCTGCCAGCGGCCACGCACCCTTGCCCCTGCCGTGGTCGGAGCCATCACCAGTACCCCGGACCGTGATGAATTCCTGCGCCGCGTTCACATTGCCAAGGATCTTATCACCCAGGGTGAAGCCATCCAGGTTGTTTTATCCACCCGTTTTTCCGCTCCGTTCTCCGGCTCCCCCTTCGAACTCTACCGTCGACTGCGACAGATCAACCCCTCTCCCTACACCTTTTTCATGGCCTTCGAGAACCTGACGATCATGGGCTCCTCACCTGAGCTGCTCATCCGCTGCGAGGACGGACTGCTGCAATTGCGGCCCATTGCCGGAACCCGTGTACGCGGGGCCACCGAGGCCGAGGACCAGGTACTGGCCGAGGATCTGCAGGCCGACGAAAAGGAGCGGGCCGAGCACGTCATGCTCGTGGACCTGGGCCGCAACGACCTGGGCCGCATCGCCGCTCCCGGCACCGTGCACGTGGACAGATACATGCAGGTTGAACGCTTCTCCCACGTCATGCATCTGACCTCATATCTCTCGGCCAGACTGGACCACGGCCTGGACGCCATGGACGTATTGAAGGCCGGGTTCCCGGCGGGGACCGTCTCTGGCGCGCCCAAGATCAGGGCCATGCAGATTATTGCCGACGAGGAGCAGCTCGACCGGGGGCCCTATGCCGGGGGCATCGGCTGGATCGGACTGGATCAGGGGCAGGTCAATCTGGACACAGGCATCACCATCCGCTCCCTGTGGGTCGAAGACGGACAGATCCATTGGCAGGCAGGTGCGGGGCTCGTCTTTGATTCAGATCCGGAAAAAGAATGGCAGGAATGTCACAACAAGGCCCGGGCCATCCTGAAGGCCATCACCAGCACGGGAGGCGGCGATGATTTTACTGATCGACAACTTTGACTCGTTTACTTTCAACCTGGTTCAGGTTTTCCAGACTTTGGGCGCACATCCCTGCGTGCTTCGTAACAACGAACCGGAAATTCTGGATCTGGCTGCAGACAGTGCCTTGCGCGGCGTCATCCTCTCACCCGGCCCGAGCCATCCGCGGAACACCGGTCTTTGCCTGCGGTTTCTGGACCTGGTGCCGCGCACCGTGCCCGTCCTGGGCGTCTGCCTGGGACACCAGACCCTCTCGCACCACAGTGGCGTCACCGTGGGCTCGGCCCGGCGAATCATGCACGGCAAAACATCGGACATCCACCACAGCGGAACTGGCCTTTTTGCCGGTCTGCCCAACCCCATGCAGGTCGGCCGCTACCATTCCCTGGCCGTGCACGAGGAAGGCCGAACGGATCTGCCTTTCGACATCACGGCCCGGGCAGATGGCGGCGAGGTCATGGCATTGGCCTTCAAAGACCGGCCATGGCTGGGGGTGCAGTTTCATCCGGAGTCGGTCCTGACACCAGAAGGCCCCATGCTGCTCCGCAACTTCATCAACATGTGCGCCACAGCGCAGGAGTGAACCATGAACACCATCAGTCATATCCTCGAGCATCTGTCCACGGGCGCTGACCTGTCCGCCCATCAAGCCAAGGAAGTCTTCGACCTTTTCATGGCTGGGGAAGTGTCCCCCGTACAGGCCGGTGCGTTTCTGCTGGGCTTGCGGGCCAAGGGCGAAACCGCCGACGAACTCTCGGCCGCCGTGGAGGCGGCGCTGAGCCACGCCCGACTCATCACCGGCCTTTCAGGAAAACGCATCGACACCTGCGGAACCGGCGGGGACTGTCGGCACAGCTTCAACTGCTCCACGGCCGTCTCCTTCTTCCTGGCGGACAGGGGATATCAGGTGGTCAAACACGGCAACCGGGCCGTATCGAGCACATGTGGCAGCGCCGATGTCGTCGAGGACCTGGGCTATCCCCTGGTTTCGGACCCCGAAGCGGCCAAAGTCGAACTGGCCAAGCGCAACTTCGTCTTCCTCTTCGCCCCGCACTTCCACCCTGCCTTCCGGCACGTCGGGCCCATCCGCCAGCAGCTCGGCATCCGGACCATATTCAACCTCATGGGGCCTCTTCTGAACCCGGCCTTGCCCACTCATCAGATTCTGGGCGTGCCGGACTTCCGTTTCGCCCCCATGATGGGCAGGGTCCTGGCCACACGACAGGGCTTGGATCGGGCAGCCATTGTCCATGGAGCGGGAGGATTCGACGAACTGACCCCTTGCGGACCCGGACGGATCCTCTTCGTGGAACACGGCAGCGTCCGCGAAGCCCACCTTGACCCCGACGAATTCGGCATGGCCGCATGCTCCGCCCAGGACCTGAGTTGTCCGAGCAGGGGCGAGGCCCTCCAACGCCAAAGGGAAGTCCTTTCAGGTCGTGGATCCCAACCCCTCAAGGACATGGTCGCCCTGAACCTGGGATTGGCCCTGCACCTGCTGGAAGACCATCTTTCCCTGCACGCGGCCATGAACGAGGCCAGGGCACACGTGAGCCGGGGGATGTCACGCGGAGTGAGCCATGCTTGACCTGTTCCGCCAAGCCAAGACTGAAGAGATCGCCGATCTGATGCGCTTGCAGGCCTCAGGGCATGTATGCACGCCATGGGCTGGGGCCAGGCCTGGCTTTGGCTCGGCCCTGACCAGGTCAGGATCCAGCGGGATCATCGCTGAATACAAGCGGGCCTCCCCGTCCAAAGGGGACATCAACCTTGGGGCCCCACCCCGGGAGACGTGTGAGGGCTACGCCAGGGCCGGGGCCTGCGCTTTGTCCATCCTGACCGAAACCCGTTACTTCAAGGGCAGGCTCGACCATCTGACAGAGACCGGGCATATCGGCCTGCCGTTGTTGCGCAAGGATTTCATCCTCCATCCCCTGCAGGTGGAGGCCACCGCTGCCACGCCGGCCTCGGCCATCCTGCTCATCGTGCGCATGTTCCGGACCCAGGATGAACTGGCCGGACTGCACGCCCGGTGCCTGGAACTGGGGCTGGAGCCGGTGGTGGAAGTGTTCGACGAAAGGGATTTGGACCGGGCCAAGGAGATCAAGAGCTCCATCATCCAGGTCAACAACCGCGACCTGGATACGCTGCAAACAGACCTCAACCGCTGCCTGACCCTGGTGCGCCGCAAGGAGGAAGGTGAAATCTGGATCGGAGCCAGCGGCATCTCCACCCCCGCACACGTCCGGGAACTCAAATCCGCCGGCCTGGACGGCCTCCTCGTCGGCACGGCGTTGATGAAAAACCCCGACCCCGGTCATGGATTGGCCGGTCTGACTGGGGAGGCGTCATGATCATCAAGGTCTGCGGCATGACCCGCCCCGAGGATGTGGCTTTCTGTGACGAACTGGGCATTGACCTGCTGGGTTTCATCTTTCACGGGCCGAGCCCCCGCAATGTCACTCCGGCCTGGGCTGCGGCCCAAAAGCCGAGGCGCGCCCTCAAGGTCGGGGTCTTCGTGCGTCAGGACGTGGGCGAGATCCAGTCCATCGCCCTGGAGGCCGGCCTCGACCTGCTCCAGCTTCATGGGGGGCACACCGTGGACCAATGTCGGGCCCTGGGGCCGGAACGCATTATCCGGGCCATGTGGCCTCAGCGATACGAAACCACCGGTCAGTTGCTGGCCAAAATGCGGATGTTCTCACCGGTCTGCCGGGCCATCCTCCTGGACAGCGGCACCTCCGGCGGCGGCCATGGCTCGAGCCTGGACCCCGCAGGCCTGAGACGTCTGCAGTGCCCCCACACCTGGTACCTGGCCGGAGGGCTCGGCCCCCACAACCTGGAAACCATGAAAACCACCGGCGCGGGTGGTTTCGACCTCAATTCCGGCGTGGAAAGCGCGCCTGGAATCAAGGATCACGATAAAATCCGCCGCGCCGTGACCATACTGAGAGGAAATCCATGAGCAGAATATCCGACATGCTCCCTCGTCATTTCGGTCCCTACGGCGGCCGTTATGTGCCGGAAATGCTGGTCCCGGCCCTGGAAGAACTGGAACAGGGCTACCTGAAGTACAAAAACGATCCCGGATTTGTGGCCGAGCTGGCCGACCTGTACCAGAATTACTGTGGCCGGCCCACCCCCCTGTATTTTGCCGAAAACCTGACCCGCGAACTGGGCGGATGCAAGATCTATCTGAAGCTCGAAGGATTGGCCCACACTGGCGCTCACAAGATCAACAACGCCCTGGGGCAGGGCCTGCTGGCCAAACGCCTGGGCAAGACCAAGGTCATTGCCGAAACCGGTGCGGGCCAGCATGGCCTGGCGTCAGCCACGGTGGCCGCCCGTTTCGGGATGGGGTGCACGATCTTCATGGGCGAGGTGGACGTGCGCCGCCAGTACCCCAACGTGTACGCCATGAAGCTCCTGGGCGCCGAGGTCGTGCCTGTCACCGATGGCACCAGGACCCTCAAGGACGCCGTCAACGCCACCCTCAAATACTGGATCCAGAACCTGCGGGACACGCACTACATCCTGGGCTCGGCCCTGGGACCGTTCCCTTACCCGGTCATGGTCCGCGACTTCCAGTCCGTCATCGGCCGCGAGGTGCGCGCCCAGATCCTGGAGCGCGAGGGACGGCTGCCCGACCATCTCGTGGCCTGTGTGGGCGGGGGATCCAACTCCATCGGCCTCTTCCATCCGTTCCTGGAGGAAAGAGGGATCCGCTTTCACGGGGCCGAGGCCGGCGGACGCGGCCTCAACCCCGGCGACAACGCGGCCCGCTTCGGCTCCACGCCCAAGGTCGGCATCGTGCAGGGCTACAAGAGCTATTTCCTGCAGGACGACAGCGGCCAGTTGCAGAACACACACTCGGTCTCGGCCGGCCTCGACTACGCGGGAGTGGGTCCGGAGCTGGCCTGGCTCTATGACCAGAAGATGGTCGAGTTCGCAGCCATCACCGACGTGCAGGCCCTGGACGCCTTCAGGCGGCTGACCCGGCTGGAGGGCATTATCCCGGCCCTGGAATCGTCCCACGCCGTGGCCCGGGCCATGGAGCTGGCCCCGACGCTGCCCAGGGGCGAGATCATGGTCGTCAACATCTCGGGGCGCGGGGACAAGGACATCTTCATCACGGCCATGGAGCTGGACCGCGAAAACTGGATCTCCTTTCTGGAAAGCGAGGTGCGTCATGGAAAATAGAATCGACAGAGCGCTCAAAGGCGCCGGGGGCATCCAGCTGATGACCCACGTGGTCGCCGGCTACCCGAGCCTGGAGGTCAACGCCGAGCTGATCCGGCTCATGGCCCGTTGCGGGGTGCGCCTCATGGAGATCCAGATCCCCTTCACCGACCCCCTGGCCGACGGCCCGACCATCATGCGCGCCAACCAGGCGGCACTTGATGTCGGCATCACGCCCGGGCATTGCTTCGAGCTGTGCTCGGCGCTGTCCAGCGAGTTGCCTGATGTCGGATTCATGTTCATGACCTACGCCAACATCCCCTTTGCCATGGGCATGGAGCGATTCCTGCACCAGGCTGCGGCCAGCGGGGCCAGCGGCGTCATCCTGCCGGACCTGCCCTGGGACGAAACGGACGGGGATTATGCAGGCGCCGCACGCCAGCACGGTCTGCACCCTGTCATGGTCATCTCGCCGGACACCGTGGGTCCGCGGCTGGACGCGGTTTTACGCCGCGCCTCGGGCCTCCTGTACACGACGCTCAAGGTCGGCATCACCGGCGCCGGGTCCAGCATTGGCCAAGCCGGGGTGGATTATGTGCGCAATCTGAAAAACAAGGCCGGTTTGCCCATCGCCGCTGGATTCGGTATCTCCAGGCCGGAGCACGTGCGAATGCTTTCCGGTCTGGCCGACGTGGCCGTGGTCGGCAGCCACATCATCAACCTGCTGGATCGCGAGGGCATGAGCGGCGTGGAGGATTTCCTGCTGGCCTGCGGCCGGCAGGGATGACTTGGCTCTCTTCAGATCTGGTTGGCAGAAGAATCCTAAGGCGGGGATCCGGGCCTTCCCCCCTTTGAACGTTTCCTCCACCCTGTTCGGCCCATGCGCACAGCAAATTTCCAATTTTGCAAATCACGTCCACCAACAAGACAACCGCCCTTCACTTTGGTAGCAAAGTAAAAAAACATCGCCCCTGTGGAGGACAGTCATGCCAGATTTTCCCATTTTCAACTGCAAGAATTCCGACGATGTGGTGAAGGCCGTGCGCGAACACAAGATAGAGCTGGTCCAGTTCTGGTTTGTGGATGTGCTTGGAACCCTGAAGAGTTTCCAGGTCCTGCCTGGCGAGTTGGAAGCCGCCTTCGAAGAGGGCATGGGTTTTGATGGATCATCCCTGGAGGGCTTTTGCAGAATTGAAGAAAGTGACATGATTGCCGTGCCTGACCCGGCCACGTTCCAGCTTGTGACATGGAAACCCACTGCCGCCCCCATGGCCCGCATGTTCTGCGACATCCTGGAACCAAGCGGGGCCCCCTTTGCCGGCGATAGCCGCCATTGCCTGAAGCGGAACCTGCAGGCCGCCGCATCCAAAGGGTACTCCTTCTATGTCGGACCAGAATTGGAATTCTTTCTGTTCGAAAGCGCAGCCTCTCCCAAACCCTTGGACCCTGGTGGGTATTTCGACGCGCCCCCGCTGGACCTGGCCGGGGAAATCCGCCGCGAAATCATTTCCTGCTTGCGTTCCATGGGTGTCCACGTGGAGTATGGCCACCATGAGGTCGCGCCCAGCCAGCACGAGCTGGCTCTGCGCTATGCCGACGCCCTCAGAATGGCCGACACAGCCATCACTTATCGGGTGGTGGTCAAGGAGATCGCCCGCCAGAACGGCTGCTACGCGACCTTCATGCCCAAACCCCTGTATGGCGAGAATGGCAGCGGCATGCATGTGCACCAGTCCCTGTTCAAGAACGGCCGCAACCTCTTCTACGATGCCGACGGGGAACACCAGCTGAGCCGCGAGGCCAAGTCCTACATTGCCGGACTGCTCAGCCACTGCAAGGAATTCACCGCCGTGACCAACCAGTGGGTCAATTCCTACAAGCGCTTGGTGCCTGGCTTCGAGGCCCCGACCAACATCGCCTGGGCCAGGCGCAACCGCTCCACTTTGGTCCGTGTGCCCATGTACAAGCCTGGCAAGGAAGCGGCCACCCGCGTGGAATTGCGCTCCCCGGATCCGGCCTGCAATCCCTACCTGGCCTTTGCCTGCATGCTCGCAGCCGGTCTCAAGGGTATTGAGGACAACTACGCCCTGACGGCTCCCGTGGAAGAGGACATCTACACGATGACCGCCAGCCAGCGTCGGGATCGCGGCATCGACAGTCTGCCTGGCAGCCTGGAGCGTGCCCTGGAGGCCATGGAAGGCAGCACCCTGGTCCGCGAAGCCCTGGGCGGGCATATCTTCAGCAAGTTCCTGGACAACAAACGCGTGGAATGGGACCAATACCGTTCGCAGGTCACGAATTACGAGCTGGAACGGTACCTGCCGCGGCTGTAGACTTCTGCATTGCGCCTGCCCTGCTGCGGGCATCGGATACGGAACGCCGTGCGGAAAAAACTCTGCAGCCGGTGAAGAGAACAGGAAGCCATGTATCTGACAGCCATGACCCACCGGAATGAACTCTTCGACCTGACCCTGCGATGGATGAACGACGACTTCCATCCAGACGATGGGGAGAAGATAACTCGCATATTTGTGTACGAAAGCGCCATCTCGGCCATCGTCATGGAACGGATTCTTCAATTTCTGTCGGAATTCATGGGCCATCCCCTGCAGATGGAGCGGGTGCGCCTCAAGCATGAACTCCGTGAGCGCATCATCTCCTGCCTCCCTGTTCGGAATTCCCGCACGGATGAACTGGCCGGGCATTTTCTCAAAAACCCAACGTATTTTTTCCCTTATCTGCCCATCGACGCCACCGTCATTACCGACAGTGCGGCCCGCCTGGTGGCCATCGGCCGCATCAAGCGGCTGACCCGCATTGCCGAAAAGGTGTCCTTCCGTCTGGTCGAAGCCCTTTTCAAGGAAATTCAGTCCAAGGCCCGCCAGCTCGCCACTCAGCGGGCTGCCGCAGCAGGGGTGGCCCTGGACACTTTTGTCAGTTCCGAGGCAACCATGCAGCACGATTTTATCGAAGCCGAAGATGCCGTTGCCCGGAGCTTCATGGACAAGACCATTCGCATTGACCCTGCCGATCTGACCATCAACGATATTCTCGGCTTCAAGATCATTGCCCCGCAGGCGACCCTTGACCGCCTGCCGGCAATTCTGGGCGACGAACCAGGGATGACTGTGGTGGAAATTGAACGGCACAGCGGAGACTACAACGCGGTCAACCTGCTGCTGGACATCAGCCTGCCATCGGCGGATGTGGTGACGGCCCGTCTGAGGGACCTGGACTGGGACATCGCGCGGAAACGCGGACTCAACCCCAGCGATATTCGAAACAATATTGGCCGTTATGTAGGCGACGGCGCGCCCTCTATCCGGCTTGAGCTCATCCTGACCACCCCTGAAGAACTCATGGAGTCGGAATTCGGACGCTCCCTGCATGAACTCAGGGTGCTGCGGCTGCGGCAGAGACAGCGGTATTCCGGGCCCCTCGGCCAAAACGCAGCGTATCTGATCGAATATCTGCTCACCCTCGCAGCGTCGCCGACAGTCTCCATCCCGGAAATACCCATCAAGATGTACGGACGCTATCTGCCTGAAGAAATCTCGACCTTGAAGTCCTCCCTTCATGGCAGTGTTCTTGACGACGGCCTCCTCGGCACGTTCTGCCTGCAACAGGACTGCTCCCAGGCCATTCTGCCCAACGGGTGACGCACCCATCTGGGGCCTGGTCCGTACACATCCTCACGAAGGCGTGATGCTGTCCTGAAGAACATCCCCCCGGCTCACAACCAGAAACCAGATTCTGCACGTATGCCATGATCCCTGGAACCCTGCCGAATTACCCCCACACCGCTCCGTAAAAAAGGCCCGAAACGGTGGCCATGACGATGACCAGGCCGACAAAGACGACAGTCTTCCTCGCACCCATGATGCTGTTGATGACCAGCATGTTCGGAAGGCTCAGCGCCGGGCCGGCCAGAAGCAGGGCCAGGGCCGGGCCCTTGCCCATGCCCGCGCCGATGAGGCCCTGAACAATGGGCACCTCGGTCAGGGTGGCAAAATACATGAAGGCCCCGGCGAAGGAGGCGAAGAAGTTGGCCATGAATGAATTGCCGCCCACGGCCTTGGCCACCCATTCCGACGGGATGAGGCCCTCATACCCCACGCGGCCCAGGAGTGCGCCGGCGATGAGCACGCCGAAGAGCAGCAGCGGCAGGATCTGCTTGGCGAATCCCCAGGACGAGGAAAACCAGTCCCCGACCTCGCCTTCGTCGGTGCTGGTGAAGACGGACAGGCCGATGACTCCGGCCGTGAAGGCCAGCAGGGGCTGCTCGGAAAAAATGAGCGCAAGAATGATGACGGGAACGGCCGCGACACCGACCTTCCAGGTCCGTACGCCGAACCAGCCTACGAGCATGGCGCCCAGGGCTGCGGCGAAGACGGACGTCACGACCCACTTGGCTCCGAAAATGACGGCCCACAACCCGTAATCCGTCTGTGGTTTGCCCCAGTTGGCGAAAACCAGGATGCCGACCATGGAAGCGAAGTACAGGGCGTTCTGCCACAGGGGGCGTTTCACGTCTTCCTCAATCTGGGCCATCTGTATTTCAGTTCTCCCCGCTTCTTCTTTGCGGAAAATGATGTGCATAAGGGCACCAATGATCACACTGAAAGAGATGGCCCCCACAGCGCGAGCCATACCTAATTCCGGACCTAAGACGCGGGCCGTCATGACGATGGCCAGCACGTTGATGGCCGGGCCGGAATAGAGGAACGCACATGCCGGACCAAGTCCTGCTCCCATTCGCCAGATACCTGCGAAGAGCGGCAGCACCGTGCAGGAGCATACGGCCAGGATGGTGCCCGAGACCGAGGCCACGCCGTAGGCCAGGACCTTGTTGGCCTTGGCCCCCAGGTACTTCATGACCGAACCCTGGCTGACGAAGACCGAGATGGCCCCGGCGATGAAGAAGGCCGGGATCAGGCACAGTAGCACGTGCTCTCTTGCATACCACTTGACGAGGTGAAACGCTTCGAGGATGGCACTGTCAAAGCGTTGCGTGCCCACGGGCAGATAGAAACAGGCCAGGAATATGGTCGCGATGACGGCCAGCGGCTTCCACTCTTCTCTCCAGTTCATGCATCCCCATCCAGGTAAAAGTTTGACCCGCAGAACGCTTGGCCATATAGCCAAATAAATACGCGAGGACAACCATGCTCTTCCCCATCCCCACCGCCAAAACCGATTTCGAGGCCCGCGCCAAGGTCATGAAGTCCCTGGCCCATCCGACCCGCCTCATGATGATCGAGGAGTTGTCGCGCGGCGAGCGTTGCGTCTGCGACCTGCGGGACTTGGCGGGGTGCGACCTGTCCACGGTCTCCAAGCATCTCGCGCTGCTGAAGGACGCGGGCATCGTGGAGGACGAGAAGCGGGGCAAGCAGGTCTACTACCGGCTGCGCGTACCCTGCGTGCTGAATTTCTTCCACTGCCTGGATTCGGTGCTCACGGCCCGAGACCGGCTGGGCTGATTCTTGGCCGTTTCGCCAATTCATCATTCAACATCTATGGAGCAGTCATGAAAAAAGTTCACGTCATGGGCCCAGGTTGCCCCAAGTGCACGGAAACATTCAAGATCGTCGAGGCGGCCATCGCCGAATCCGGTGTGGAGGCCAGCCTGGAGAAGGTCAGCGACTTCACCGAGATCGCCAAGTTCGGCGTGTTCACCACCCCGGCCGTGGCTGTGGACGGCACGGTCAAAGTCATGGGCAAGGTGCCAAAGAAGGCCGATGTGGTTGCCTGGCTGAAGGCATGACGCACCCCCGCGGCGATGCACTTCCCAGCGCACCGGCCCCGGGAGCCGCATCGCCACGGACCTCGCACGGGAACGAATGTTGCCTTGAATCCGCAATTCCTTCGCAAAACCGACCTGTAACCGAGGTTCCCATGAAATTCCTTCGTCTTCTCCTCGCCTTCCTCTTCCTCGCTTCCGCCAGCCAGGCGCTTGCCGCCCCGTCTCCGCTCATCTCCGGCGATCCCCAGGAAGTGCCCCTCAAGGGCATGGTCACCATGGTCGACATCGGCGCAAAAGCCTGCATCCCGTGCAAGATGATGATCCCGGTCATCGAGTCCCTGTCCGAAGAATACGAAGGCAGGGCCGGCATCGTCTTCATCGACGTCTGGAAAAACCCAAAGGAATCCGAAAAGTTCGACATCCGGGCCATCCCGACCCAGATCTTCTACGACAAGGACGGCACGGAGGTCATGCGCCACGAGGGATATTTCGACAAGGAATCCATCATCAAGGTGCTGACCAAGCTGGGCGTGGAGTAACCGCATGGACCAGTTCCTGATCCTCATCAACCAGTGGATGGGGTCCGGTGCGGGGCTTGCGGCCCTGGGCTGCTTTTTGTGGGGCGTGGTCAGCGTGCTCTTCAGCCCCTGCCATCTGGCCTCCATCCCCCTCATCGTCGGCTATGTGGCGGGGCAGGACAAATTGGTGGAAGGCAGACAGGCCGCACTCTATGCTGGCCTGTTCACGACCGGGCTGTTCCTGACCATCGCGGTCATCGGCGTGGTCTGCGCCCTGCTTGGCCGCATGCTCGGCGATGCGGGACCGTACTGGACCATCGTCGTGGGCCTGATCCTGCTGTGGGTGGCCTTGGACATGCTCGGTGTGGCCAAATGCTCCCTGGGCGGGAGCCTCATGGGCCGCTTCAAGCTGCGCGGCATGGGTGGGGCTTTCGTGCTCGGCCTGGCCTACGGCATCCTGTCGGGCTCCTGCACCTTCGGGTTCATCGCGCCCATCCTGGCCGTCATCACGGTGCAGGAAAAGGTCATGACCGGCATCCTGCTCATCGTCCTGTTCGGTCTGGGGCATTGCATCCCCATCGTGGTCGCCGGCAGCTCCACGGCCCTGGTCCGCCGCCTGATGGCCAATGCCTCCTGGCAACGCGGCGGCACGGCTTTTCGCCGCATGGCGGGCGGTTTCATCGGAGCCATGGGACTCTATTTCATGGCCCGCCCTTTCCTGCCCGTCTGAAACTACTTCATCAAAAGCAGGCTCAGAGCCATGACCACCATGCCGCCCACCAGGCCGAAGAGGCTGTCGTGGCCTTGGCCATAGGCCCGGCTGGTGGGCAGGAGTTCGTCGAGGCTGATGTAGACCATGATTCCGGCCACCCCGCCGAAGAGGATACCCATGAGCTGCGGCGGCAGCACCCCGCCCGGTCCGCCGGCAAAAAAAAGGATGCCCAGATAGGCAACGCCCGCCCCGATGGGTTCGGCCAGGCCGCTCAGCAGGGAATAGTAAAAGGCCGTGCGCCGCTTGCCCGTGGCGTAATAGATGGGCACGGCCACGCTGACCCCCTCGGGGATGTTGTGCAGGGCGATGGCCACGGCAATGGCGATGCCCAGGCTGGGGTCATGCAGGGCGGCCAGGAAGGTGGCCAGACCCTCGGGAAAATTGTGGATGCCGATGGCCAGGGCGGTGAAAAGGCCCATGCGCAGCAGCTTTTTTTCATGCCCCGGCCCTGGCTTGACCATTTTCCCGGCCGTCTTGGGACACGCGGCATTCTTGCCGATGTCCCAGACAGACGCGCTTTTGCCGTGCAGCATGTCCGACTCGGCCTCGGACGGTATCTCGTGGGGGTTGGTCTCTTCGGGGATCAGATTGTCGATGAGGCCGATCAGGAGCATCCCGCCGAAAAACGCGGCCGCGTTGACCCAATGCCCGGCCGGATCGCCGTAATGCTGGACCAGGGATGCCTGGCCCTTGAAGAAAATCTCGACGAAGGAGACGTAGAGCATCACCCCTGCCGAAAAGCCCGTGGCCACGGACAAAAAGCGGTAGCTCGACAGCTTGGCCGTGAAGGCGATGATGCTGCCGATACCCGTCGCCAGGCCGGCGAAAGCGGTCAAACCCAGGGCAAACCAGACCTCGTTCATGACCCCTTCCTCGTCGCGCCTGGGAATGGAGGTGGACCGGCGGCAAGCGCCACCCGCGTCCGATTCCCGACGCATGGATATTTTTCCCTTTGCAGAACTACGCCCAGAGCCCGGCAGGGCACAAGAGGATTTCGGCTCTTGACATATCCGCCTATCCGAATATGTGTCCCGACATGGAAAGAACCGCCGAAATCCTGAAAGCCCTGTCCGACCCCACCCGTCTGCGCATCATCGCATTGCTCCGCCACGGCGAGCTGTGCGTCTGCGACCTGACGGAAGCCCTGCAAATCCCGCAGTCAACCGTCTCCAGGCATCTGTCCTCCCTGAAGAACGCGGGATGGGTCAAGGCCCGCCGCAGCGGGAAGTGGATGCACTACCTCCTCCTGGATACGGTTCCGTCCCTCCAGGCGCGCATCGCGGGCATCCTCAAGGAGGAGCTGCCCATGCACGACGTCTGCCGGGAGGACGACCAACGCTATTTCGCCTATCTCGCCGTCAAACCGTCACAGTCCTGTGACTGATCCCCCATAAAGAGAACCCCATGACCGAATCCGTCATCCGCAAACTCTCCTTCCTGGACCGCAACCTGACCCTGTGGATCTTCCTGGCCATGTTCGTCGGCGTGGGGCTTGGCTACCTGGCCCCCGGCGTGAAGGATGTCATCAATGCCTTCCAGGTCGGGACCACCAACATCCCCATCGCCATCGGCCTCATCATCATGATGTACCCGCCACTGGCCAAGGTGAAATACGAGGAGCTCGGCCACGTCTTCCGCAGCGGCCGCGTCCTGGCCCTGTCCCTGGTCCAGAACTGGGTCATCGGGCCCATCCTCATGTTCCTGTTGGCCATCGCCCTGCTGTCCGGCTACCCGGAATACATGGTCGGCCTGATCCTCATCGGCCTGGCCCGCTGCATCGCCATGGTCATCGTCTGGAACGACCTGGCCAAGGGCGACACCGAGTACTGCGCGGGCCTGGTGGCCTTCAACTCCATCTTCCAGGTCCTTTTCTTCTCGGTCTACGCATGGGTCTTCATCACCATTCTGCCCGGCTGGTTCGGTCTGACCGGCATGGAGGTGGACATCTCCATGGGCCAGATCGCCAAGAGCGTGTTCATCTACCTGGGCATCCCCTTCCTGGGCGGCATGATCACCCGCTTCGTGGGCCTGAAGACCAAGGGCAGGGACTGGTACGAGAAGATCTTCATCCCGAAGATCAGCCCCTTCACGCTCATCTTTCTGCTCTTCACTATCCTGGTCATGTTCTCCCTCAAGGGCGAGTACATCGTACAGCTGCCCCTGGACGTGGTGCGGGTGGCCATCCCCCTGACGATCTACTTCCTGGTCATGTTCCTGGTCTCCTTCTACCTCTCGGCCAGGGCCGGAGCGACCTACGAGCAGTCCACGACCTTGAGCTTCACGGCGGCCTCCAACAACTTCGAGCTGGCCATTGCCGTGGCCATCGCGGTCTTCGGCATCAACTCGGGCCAGGCTTTCGCCGCCGTCATCGGGCCTCTCGTCGAAGTGCCGGTGCTCATCGCCCTGGTGGGCGTGGCCCTGCGCTTCAAGGAAAAATACTTTCCCCACGCCGTGGCCACATTGCAGGGCGTCTGCCACATGCGGGTCAAACCCGGAGGGAGCGCATGAAGATCCTGTTCCTGTGCACGGGCAACTCCTGCCGCAGCCAGATGGCCGAGGGCTGGGCCAGACATTTGAAACGGGGCGAGATCGAGGCCAGTTCGGCCGGCATCGCGCGCCACGGCATGAACCCCTACGCCGTGCGTGTGATGGAGGAGGCGGGAGTGGACATGTCCGGCCACTCGTCCAAGACCCTGGACGACCTGCCGGGCCTGGAGTTCGACGTGGTGGTCACGCTGTGCGGGCACGCCAGCGAGACCTGCCCCTTCTTTCCGGGCCAGACTCGCCGGGTGCACCGCGGCTTCGACGACCCACCGGGCCTGTGCGCCGGCATGACGGACGAGGCCGAGATCCTGACCGTCTACCGCCGGGTCAGGGACGAAATCCGGGACTTCGTGGCCGGACTGCCCGAAACACTTGCAGAGCGCCCTGTACCCACATCCTAAAAGCGTCAGTCAGACGGGCAGGGCCGAGAGAATGACGATGACCACCAGACTGGGAAGAAGGCTGGAAAGACGGATGACCGTCAGCCCCAGCAGGTTGATGCCGATGCCCAGGATGAGCGTGCCGCCCGTGGCAGTCAGCTGGGCGATGAGGTAGTCTGAGAAGTATGACTGGAAGGACCCCGCGAATACCGTCAAAAGCCCCTGATAGAGCAGCACGGGCAGGGCCGAAAAAAGCACCCCGGACCCGTAGGTCGAAGCCAGGGCGATGGACGCAAACCCGTCCAGCAAAGCCTTGGTGAACAGGATGGAGTGGTCGCCCCGGATGCCCTCGTCAAAGGAGCCAAGGATGGCCATGGCCCCGATGCAATAGATCAGGGACGCATTGACCATCCCCTCCACGAAGCGGGTGTTGCTGGACTTGATCAGCCCCTTCAACCGTCCCGCCAGGCCGGCAAACCGGTCCTCCAGATCGCAAAGCTCACCCACGATCCCGCCGATCAGAACGCTGAGGACCACCAGGAGCGTGTTTTTCCCCTGCAGGGCCATCTGCATGCCGATGACCAGAACACACAGGCCCAGCCCCTGAAACACCACCAGACGCATTTTCTCCGGAAGTCTTCCATGCAGCAGCAGGCCGAGCGCCCCTCCCACCAGGATGGCCAGGGCATTGATGACGGAACCGAGAGGGAAAACCATGACGCCAGACTCCAACGCATTGAAGGGTGAAAAAAAGGAAAACCCTGCCCCAAGGATGGGGCAGGGGCAGCATGGCAGAACGCTGGTTCAGGATCTTCCTGAATCGTTCAGGGCAAATCGCTCCAGCTTCTTCTTGTAGGCCATCACGCCGCCGACCAGGCCACGGGCCAGGGTGGAGAGATAGGCATCGGAGTTCAGGTTCCCCGCCTCGGCAGGATTGGTCAGATATCCGAGCTCCACGAGGATGGAGGGCATGCGCGCCCCGGTCAAAACATAGAAAAAGGCCCCTTTGGAACCCAGACTCTTGAATGCATACCTGGGCCGCAGGGCTTGCTCGGCCTCCTGCTGGACCAGGGCCGCCATCTGCCGGGATTCGTTGATCTTGGAATTGAGCATCAAATCAGAAAGGATGAACTGCATGTCACTGATCTTCTTTGCCGAAACCCCGTTTTCGCGGGCCGCCACGCGCACAGCCTGGGCATCGGTGGCCAGGTTCAGGTAGTAGACTTCGAGCCCTCGGATACTTGCGTCCTTGTAGGAGTTGCAATGCAGGGAAATGAAGAGGTCCGCGTTTTTGGCATTGGCCATGGCGGTGCGCTCCTCCAGCGGAATGAACTTGTCTTTGGTGCGGGTGTAGTGCACCTCGAAGCCCTGATCCTGGAGCATTTTGCCCATGATCTTGGCGGCGCGCAGGTTGATGTCCTTTTCCTCGATCCCGTTGGCTGTGGCCCCGGGGTCTCTCCCGCCATGGCCAGGATCGATCATGATGGTGCGGACCTTGAGCCCCAGTTGCTCGACCAGGGAGCAGGCGTATTTTTTCTGCTTGTTGCTGACAGCCACCTTCTGCGGGGGCGTGGGCGGCTGATCTGGGACCTGCGCCGTGGCGGTGGGGCCTTTTGCCGGGGAGGGCACAGGCTTGGGCTCTGCTTTGGCCTGGGAGTCCTCTTTTCGGGTGTCCTCCCGTTTGTCCCGCAATTCACTCAGGGCAGCCTGGACATGATCCACATCCCCGGACTGATGCGTCTGCGGTTCCTGGGCCTTGGGCGCTGCCACGCAGTCCGCGGCATAGACGTCAATGACCACCCTGTACGGATCCGGCAGGGTGAACGCGCGGTACCGGTCCATCTGCGTGAGGTCGAGGGTGACCAAGGCGCCACCGGCTTGATCCGGCCCGACCTGAATCTGGGAGAGAATTCCGTCCCCGACCGTCCGGGAGGGCTGGACATCCTGGACGATTTCAACGCCCCTCAGGTTGATCTGCAGCTGTTTGGCGCCATTGTTCGCCCTTTCCAGCAGCTTGCGGTCATAGTCCACATCTTGGTTCAGATCCAGGACCACGCGCGTGTACTCGCTGCTGGACCAGTTCCGGATGCCTTGCAGCAGGGCGCCCTTGCTGGTCTTTGTCCGACTGGCGGCCACCTTCGAGCTGGCTCGCCCGGTTTGTGCCTGTTTGGAATCAGCCTGCTGTCTGGGCGGAGCCGGTGCAGGCTGAACGGTCACGGCCGGGACGCCTCCGCCCAGAGTCTTCAGGCGGGCCTTGGCCTCCCCAGCCATGTCCCCGTTGGGATAGGAAGAAACAACCGCCCTGAAGGCCGCCTCGGCCTTGGCCTGATCCTTGAGCTGCTCCTGCAGGACCACGCCCTTGCGGAAAAGGGCGTCATCGGCCCAGTCATGTTTGGGGTATTCCGCCAGGATCCTCTCGAACATGGTCAACGCATTCCTGCGATCCGCGTTCAGATAGGACCTGCGGCCCAGCTCTTCATGCACCCGGCCCATGAAATAGAGGCATTTCGCAGCGTTCCCCCCTTTTGGTTGGGCAGCCAGAGACTTTTCGAAATACTTCTGCACGGCCTGCCATTCTGACCGCAGGCCGGCCCTTTTCTCGTTTGCCAGCAAGGACTTGAACGACGAGACGCCCCGCTGGTAGTCGTCCTGGGCCGCGGCCCAGGTCACGCTGGCCAGGCCCAGAATCAGGGCCAGGACCAGGACAATTCGTCTTATCGATCGTCTTTGCATTCCTTTTCCGGGATCACCGAGGTGTTGTACGCGGCGGGCAGGGCTGGCAGACTGCCCAGGCCGCCTCGCGAAATGGACCATTCTTCATCGCGGGCTCCGGCCTCCCTCTCGGTACGCGGGAAGCGGCAGCCCACGGCTTTCATGACATTGACTGCTGCAGACAGGCAAGTTGAAAACATGCCCCACTTTGTCCTGCGGTATCGTTCACATACCGCCGCATTTGTCAGATGGCCCTGGTCAGGGCAGCCGCCTCTGATGGTCGCC
>JAAYCS010000092.1 GCA_012729655.1 Desulfovibrionales bacterium
ATCAGGACAAACCCGCTGTTCTAGTCATGACCCAAAATAATTTAGTCCATGACTCTGATTTCGTCCACAATATCTTGCAGAGAAAAAATATCGGACCTGCCCAGGGGCTGGCTGGAGTGGAAGGCCCTTGATGTTCACATCTTGGACAGGAGTTTCGAAAGTTTCTGGCCAAATGAATCGATTATCTCCAACAATACAGCATATAGCTTTTGATTTTCTGTAAGACCCCACGCTCGACTTCATAGCCGAACGCAGCCAGGACCCTGGCCTGATCCGGCGTTGGCTCCTCGATCATCCGCCATGCCTTTTCCTTCTCTCCGTTCCAGCACAGGCACGAATGCAGATTACGCATGAGGTCCATGGTCCGCTGCGCGGTCATATGGATGCCGGCGTCTTCCAGCTTCAGCTCGATCAGGCGCAGATAGGCCAAGGCTACGATGCAGCTCAGGAAATGGCACCTGATTTTCGAATCGGTCCAGTGCCGTATCGGGAACATGCTGACCAGGTCATCGTCCTTGGTCTGACGGAACGCCTGTTCCACGATGTATCTGTCCAGGCTGGCCTGGACGATCTCGTCCGTGCTCCAATCGGCGTGGTCGGTAATGAGGATGTTCTTGCCGAACCTGTCGATATGCCGGCTGATGCGGTAGTAGTTCTTGCGGAAACCCAGGATGGTCTGCCCGTCCTTGCGTTCAAAGGTCAGGTCGTACAGGTCCTTGGGCAGATGCAGGTCTTCGCAAACCTGTTCATACCGTTCCCGCACCTTGGCTTCCTGTCTCCAGCCCCGGGCATCCTCCCGGACCTTGCCCCGGATTTCGTACAGCGCGGCCTGGAGCTTTTGCAGCTTGGCTTCGAAGGCATATCGCTGCTTGGTCGCCGTGAGCGGGTTGTACGTCACGACGACGGTGCGTTCCCGGCCCCAGTATTCTCCGGTCGTGCGCCAGGCCGACAGGAGATCGTCCTCGCGGCCCTGGGCCTTGAGTTCCCGGTTGTGTACAGTCTCGACGGCCGAGAACTGGTCACGTCCGGCATGAATGAGTTCTTCGGCGAAATATGGGGAATACGTGGTGATGAAGTGGGCGCCGTCCGTGGCGTCAATGGCGCAGATGTTCTCCGGAGAGTTCATGCCCTTGTCGAAGACGATGGTCACGTCCTTTTGTCCGCAACCCTGCATTGTCGCGCAAACTTCGTCGATGATCGACTGGAACAAGCGTGAATCATGTCGGTTGCCTTCGTATTCGCGGTAAAAGAACGGCAGCCGGGTTTGCCTGTCGACCAGCAGGGCCAGCCCGACCTGCCTGGGCCAGTCCCGTCCTTCCTTGTTCTTGCCGCGTTTGGCCAGTTCCGACTCGGTATCGCTGGCCATGAACGTGAAGTAGTTGGTGGTGTCGAACAGGAAGCATCCCGAGGTCGAAGGCCGCAGTTCCGCAATCCTGGCAAAGAGCTTCTGGGCGATGTCGCGCAGATGCTTCTCCTCCACCAATCCCCATTTGCGCCAATAGCCATCTGAATCCAGCGCCTGGATATCGGCGGCTCGAATGGACTGGATGGCCGTATGGGCGAACCATTCCGGCAGCGCCCGTTTGGACGTGGCGTCGACCATGCGGTTGAAGGCGGCGTAGAGAAAGTACTCACCGACGCTTGGCCCGGAATCCTTGGATTTCTGCGGGACGATCCCGTCAATGATCCCGGTCACGCCGACCATCTTTTCGATCTCGTTTGCCAGCCACAACGCGCCGAACTCCTGGACCTGAATGCGACTCAGGTCCGTAGACTTCTGCCCAGTGACCAGGCTGAGAATCTTTTCCACTGTGCCGAGGTAGACCTGATTCACAACCTTGGGCTTGCCGTTCACACGGGCAATCTCGCGGATGTAGAAGTAGGGTCTTCCGTTTTTCATTTTCTTATGGAGGTGCGCCATGTCTCGGCCATACCATAAGGGTCTTATACATGCAATAAAAATCGTTCTTTTTTGGTGAAAAATCAGCAAGTTGTGTCGTGGAAAAACGGGAAAAGAAGAGGGTCTTACAGCAAATATAAAGATAATAGCCTGGAATTATGAAGAAAATAGACAAGGTTCAGGAGAATTTTTCGAAACTCCTGTCAGATCATCCCCGTTTTCTGCAGGGCCTTGGCTGCAAACAGCCCGCCCACGGCCCCGCCCACGGCCTGGATCAGGTTGGCCGGGATCTCGGCCACGGCACCCTGCAGTCCGATGTTGGGCATCAGCGTTTCCCCAATGAAATACACGGCCACCATGGCCGTCCCTCCGAGGCCCAGCAGCATGTAACGTCCAGTTCCGGTTCTGTTGGCGGCCATGGCCGCTGCAGCTGCTTCCGCGCCCTTGGCCATGAGGGTCAGGGGGGCGAAGACAGCGAAGCCGCCAAAGACGTCGGCCAGGGCTGAGCCGATGCCGGCCGCGCCAAAGGCCCACAGGATGCCCTGGCGCGGCTGCAGGAATCCCAGCACCAGACCGCCGAAGACCACCGCCACGTCCCCGACGTTAAAATACCCGCGGCTGGGCAGTGGCACGCGCACAAAGAGGGTGATCAGGCAGGTAAGGGCTACGATGGACAGGGCTGCGATGCGGATATTCTTCATTGCTGTTTCCTCACATACGAACGTCGATGCTCTATGAGCGTCACGGTTTTTTCGGTTTCCCGGTACAGGCTGATGTACGCGGCCACAATGACCCCGCCTAGCCGCTGCAGCTTGGCCCAGCGCCTGCCTTCGAAATGAGGGGAAAGGTCCATGAAAAAGCGGTGCCGGTGCAGGACGGGAGTACATTTTTCCATGACCGCCTTCAAGACGATGGCCAGGCGTCGTACCCTGTTGGGCAGGGGCAGGATGACAATGTCACGGAAAGTGATGGCCTGCAGGCAAAGCTTCACGGCCAGGACGGAATTGGGAAAGACCAAGGCCTTGATCAGGGAGTCCGCCAGCCAGTCCGATCGGCCCAAGAGTCCCATCCACTGGAAGAGGGCGCCGAAGGCCAGGAGAGAGAGGACAAAGGGCAGGACAAAACCGAAAACCTGCCGCGTGCCCTTTATTCCCCCCTTGAATGTGTTGATAACCAACAGTCCGATCAGCAACGCGGCTTGGATGTCGATGTGTTCATACCAGGGGCCATAGACCAGAAGCCTGAAATAGAGGCCCAGCGCAAGGAGGATGGCCGCGAGCTTGAGGACTACCATGCCTGCTCCAGGCGCACGTCCACGTCAGGGCCCGCGTTTGTGCGTTCGAAAAGGAGCCGGAACCCTCGCCTGTGCTGCGTCCTGGGCCGGGTTTCGCACAGGTGGGAAACTTTCACCACCCAGGAAAAGTCGAGCCGGTCCAAGGTCTCTCTCTGCTCTGGACGCAGGTATTTCTCGAATTCATCGAGAATGAGTGTGTCCCGGCTTGGGCAGGCCTGAATCCAGGCCAGGGCTAGGCTGGTGATGCCGACTGGAACCTCCTGTCCCAGCAGGGCCAGGGTCGCGGCCATGGTGTGGCGCTGCAGATCCATGTCCTGGGCCAG
>JAAYCS010000093.1 GCA_012729655.1 Desulfovibrionales bacterium
CGGGAACATCGAAATCGAACACCCGCAACCGCTGGCGCACCCGTTCGCCCTTGGCATTGCGAAAGGTGACCTGTACCCCGTCCTTGATCAGTTCATACTTCTCGCGGTTGGTGGCAGCCATGGTCTGCGAGGCGGAAACCGTGACGATCTGGCGGACGGCATCGTCATAGGCCGTAGCGGGCAGCCCGGGATTGAGCTCCTCGATCTTGGCCCGCAGGGTGCGGGTCAGCACCACCTCGCGGTCCGAATCCCGGCCCAACAGGCCGTCCGGTCCGAAATCCTCGTTGTTGTAAGCGTACACCGACTCCCAGCCCAGTTCCTGCTCCAGATACTCGGCGGTGGTCTGCTGGACGAGGGTGTCTTCGGTGTAGGAGGCGGGGGTCATTCAATTGCCTCCCTTTTTCCGAGGCGGCTTCAGCTTTTTGATGTCCTCTTCCAGCTCCTTGAGGCTCTCTTCATGCTGGATGCGCCGCTGCGTTTCCCGGAACTTGTCATACTCCAGAGCGGCTTTTTCCTGGGCCATCTGGTGGCTGATTTTGCCTGCATGGGTCAGCAACTCCCGACCATTGAGCTGAATAATGGCATCCAGCCGTTGAATCCAGTCTGTCATGTGCATGGGAATTCTCTGCTGGGCCATGGTTTCGGAGAAGGCCAGGTATTGTTCCACCAGTAGGCCGAGCAGCTTCATTTCGTCCTCGGCAAGGTAGTTCTTGGCGATGCTCACATCGCCTTTGCGCACCGCCAGATCGCCCTTCTTGTCGAACGACTGCATACCCATCAGGGGCAGCGCGGCGTCCGCCCGGCGATACACCAGTTCCGCCGCCGTCTGCCGGCTGATGGCCCAGAGGAGTTTGTTCTGAACCACCTTGAAAAACTCAACTGTCTTTTCGTCCCTGGGGTCGTAGTCGATGCTGGTGGTATAGATATCCTTGATTTTCTGATAGAAGAAGCGCTCGGAAAGGCGGATTTCACGGATGCGTTCCTGCAACTCCGTGAAATACGACATCGAATTGCCCGTTTTGAAGCGCTCATCGTTCAGGGCAAACCCCTTGACGATATATTCCTTCAGCCGCTGGGTGGCCCAGATGCGGAACTGGGTACCCTGGTGGGACTTGACCCGGTACCCGACGGAGATGATCACGTCCAGGTTGTAGTAATTAGGGGCTTTTTGCTGAAATTCGGAAATTCCGAATTTCTTCATCACATCCGCTTCAACCAGCTCGCCTTCAGCGAATATGTTTTTGATATGCTCATTGATGGTTGACTTGGCTTTGCCGAACAGCCCAACCATGTGGTCCTGGGTCAGCCAGACCGTCTCATCCTCCAGCCGGACATCGATTTTGATCTTACCGTCGGTGGCCTGATAAATAAGAATTTCCGAATCATTCATGCCGCTGGCTCCATGCTTAAAGGGTCACTTATCGGGTCAACGTGACCTGATAAAACCATGCTGCCCGTGCTGGCGAAAGCCGCCATCTCCGAGGCCAGGGAGTCGGCATTCTTCACATCCGCCTTGAACTGGCGGGTGGAGTCTTCGCCGCGGGTGATTTGGGCGAGGAGGGTATTAAGGTTCACTTGTTACCTCCCTGCTCTGATGTACCGTTGGCGGCCGTCTGCTGGCCAAGGCTGTTCTCCGTGTAAGCACTCATCTACCCGGCCTCTCGAAACGTATGCCGAGCAGACTGTCTGACGGCGAAGTATCCGATAATCTAAGACGCACAAATTGTTGGAAGTCAAAGCCTTCGGTAAAGTCTGCTTCTGGAACCATATCCGAATTGATGGTGCAGATATATTGACCGTCAAATACAGAGGTGATCTCGTGAGCTCGCTCGAATGCCAGCGCCCGTTGCCGAACATCAACGGAGTCGTACATCAAGGTGTCATGAATGAGGAAGTCAATACCTCGTCCGCTTTGCATTTGAAGCTGAAGCACAGCAAGATCGAAACAGAAAATTTTCATTTTCTCTATTCCCTCGCTTCCGCTGCGCTCAATATCCACTTGATACTTGTAACCGGTCTCGCCGACATCGATCACCAGCTTGCCGGGTGATTTATAAAGAGCTTGAGAATGCTCATTGAAGAGGCGAACAACTTCAGACCACTTATCCCTTCTCTCCTCATGGTCGCGTTCAGCTGTCTGAACCAAATCGTCCTTCGCCGCCTTTACTTCACGTTTTGAAGCCTTTAGGCTCTTCATTTCCCGCAATCTGGCCTGCACGCGCTCAAGGGAGCCATGCAACGACACATATCTTTCTTGGAGTAACGTCATCTCCTGCAGTGCGCCGTGCGTTTGAAGAACCTGCATCACCTCGGCACGAAGATCGGTCTTTTCCCTGATGCGTGTTTCTCTGTCGTCGACAACCTGCCGGATACGGGTGATTTCAGACCCCAGGAATTCACGACGATTCGAGATGATGTCATGGTGAAACGCTTTGGCTTCTTCCAGTGTCCGCTTAACTGTGTCAGGGAAAACTAGACCTGCCTCTTCATACAAACGTTCAAGGGATACCGAAGCAGGTGGCTTTTCTTCCTTGATGGATTCTTCATAGCGTTTCAAGCGACGCCTGTAGGCAACATTTTGGTTGGCAAGTTCGTGAATCTCTGAGGTCAGCCGGTCTGCTTCTTCCTGAACGGATTCATACTGTGGATGGACTTTGAATGTGTCCAAAGCCTGTTTGGCATTGGCGGCCTGTTGCTCCAACTGAATGCGCTGGGTTTCAAGTTCGCCGACGGTGCCTATTGCGCCTTCCATCGCCCCCGTCTTGATCGCCTTCTCGAGCGCCTTGGCGCCTTCTTCTTGGTCCTTCAGACCTTGCCATCGTGAGGCATACTCCCAATTCATTCCCAGTACATAGGCAGTGTGAAGCTGGATGTCCCATGTCTTCTGTTGCCGGAAATGTCTGAAAGGGCTCGTATACGCATCCGGCCCAAGACGCACAAAATAGGAGATCAAGCTTCGATAGCTCGGTCTGTATGGGAGTTGATCCGACGAACGAGGTAGATCAAAAAATGCCCACCCCAACAGCATTCGCCATCGTTCTGCCTTGTAGACTCGCTCACCAGTCTGATCGTCCAGGTCAGGATTCTCTGGCCATCCGTCCGTTGGTCCCTCAACGATAATTCGGTTTTGATCCGCCACCGCTCGCGTGACCTTTACTCGATTGCCGCGAAGGGTGATCTCAAGGGTGAACGCCCAAGATTGTAAGGGCTCGATCAGTAATCCCTTGCCTTTGGTTGGGCGGCTTCCGAGGCAGAAATCGATAATCTCAAGCAGCGTCGTTTTGCCGACGCCGTTTCGAGTGTCTTTCTCCGTGGAAGTCTCAGAACGCTCGGCCAATATGACATTAAGTCCCGTGGTGAACTCGACGGGATGAAACGAGCGATGATTGGCAGTCAAGCTGTGGATCATGAGGCCCCCCGACGGATCATGCCTTTAGAGAGATCGATGACCCCTATGATGTATAAGAGATCCAAGGCAAGGACAAACCGTTCAAATGTGCCAACAGAAGGTTCATCTCGCACTTTATCCCAAAGGCTGGTAATGGTCTGTTGCCGTTCAACGTGACGAAGCACAACAGCGCCGACACCGATCAGCGCTTGCCCTTCAGATATGTGCTTCGAAGGAAGAATCATTTCTCAAACACCTCGCAGGTTTCGAAGAGATGTGAAAGTAGGGCAAGGCCAGCGGCCCGAGTCTTGAAATCGTCCCCTTTCGATGATGAAAAATTGAGCAATTCCTCGAACACGGCGTCAGAGTTTAGCTGTTTATCCTGTATGATGGTTCGGTATTTTTCCTGGAAGCCACCGACCAGCCGCTGAATAAATCCGGAATCTATTTGCTCAACATGTTCAAGGTAGGTTTTGACCTGTCGAGCCTGCATAAGCCCCATGGCAATCATTTGCCGAGTCGTATCGGACAGTTGATTCTTTTTGATCTTTGCGTCAGGTGTGATAACCGAGAAACCTTCGGGTTGGGTCAATGCCTGCTGAGAGGAAATACCATTTACGGCGACCTCCAGCTCGGCAAATGATATTTGGGACATCGACTCGTTAAGGCTGTCTTGAACCCATGATTCATGTTCGATTTTTAGTTTTCGCAGGGATGCTACGGTATATCGGTTTTCATGGGCGTCCACGATGTCGTGACATGTTGGGCAAAGCAGTACCCAGTTATCATAAGTATCGAGTTTGTCTTTTGGATAACTGGAATCGGAACGAGGACCGTTCTCTGAATGGGCGACAATATGGGCTATCTTGCCAATCTGCTTTGTCTTGTCCGTGGTCGTTCCCTCAAGAACAACTTCTTTCCTGCACCTTGGAAATGCGCAACGAGCCGCTGCCAAGCCGTACAAAATTTTAACGTCTGCTAAGGGGTACTTGCGGCTCATACCGCCACCTCCCCGTTCATCATTTTGGGCAGGAGGAGGTCGCGGGCTTTGGCGAGCGATGCATTCTGCCGCTTCAACAATTCCATCTGCTGATGCAGCGGCAAAACCGTTTCCTCGAACAAACGATGAATCTTCTGATCCGCGACCAGCAGCAAACGGCTGTGGGCAAAATCGCGATTCAAGCCCGGAACGGCAACATCCGTGCTGATGAAGGTCATCTGCTGCAGGGCGTAGTAGAGGAAGAGCGAGCAGTTTCCCGAGTCGATGTAGTACACCGTATCGATGGGGTGACAATCGTCCGGTGACCAGTACACGCTGCCCACATTACCTTTGCGGCCGACGATGATGGTTGGGCCGGACACGAGGGCTTTTGCGTGGGACCCAACAATCCCGCTTGAGCCGTAGACCGGAAAAGGCCCAGGGACGCGGTCGTCGTTCTTCAGGGCTTTACCGTATTTCATGGTGGCAATCGTACCCAACCGCTTCTTCTCCCACCCCTCCGGCACGCTGTCGATGATTTGGGTGTGTTCGTGGCCGGGGAAGCGGAGGTGGACGAACCATTCCTTGTAGAGCAGCCGCGCCGCCTGCTCCAGCAACTGGATCCGCCGCCGGTTGTTCTCGATCAGGTCGTCGTAGGCGGAGAGAGTGCTTGCAATGTTGACCCATTGATGTTGAGGAGGAACACGTAATTTGATCTTGGAAAAAGACGTCTTGTTGAGAATAGGCGTGGCTGAGCCACCACCAAGCCCAAAGCCCCTGATTGAGTCGGTGTTATGGACAAGAAGGTAATAGACAAATTTCGGGTCAATGCCCTCACTTGGGATGATGCTGTTGATTTGCTGGTTCGTCAGGCAATCTGAGGATGACAGGCCACATTTTCCAATGGTGTTGCCTATGCAGGTCACCATCACTGCATTGCTAGGGATAAACTGATTCAGGTGAGACTTTTTCGCATCATCCGTGACGGTTCTCTCGGTTGTGTGGCAGTAGTAAGTCTTCCAGTCCAAATCCGATGGAGTCACGAACTGGTATTCTCCATCAAAAAATGCAGCATTTTTCGTACTGGGAGTCTTGCCGGTTACGACACGGCCAAGATCGGATATTGCGACCGTGCTTCCGCTCATACCCCCAGCTCCTCGAAATTCTTCTTGATCGTCGCCGCCAGTTGCACCGCCTCGGTGTTCAAATCCTCCAGCTCCACATGGATGTCGCGCAGGGCCTCCTCGAAGTCGAAATCCTCGTCCTCTTCCTCCGGCGCGACGCCGACATAGCGGCCGGGGGTGAGGCTCCAGTCGTTGGCAGCGATCTCGGCGCGGTCCACCAGCTTGACCAGGCCTTCCACATCCCGCAGTTTGGCCTCAGGGAAGCGCTCGGTGAGCCAGTGGGCCTGACGCCAGAAGTAGCGCACCTGCTTGAGCTGTTCCACGGCCAGGGCTCGAGCCTCGTCGGCGGCCTTGCGGGCGCGGGTGATGTCACGGCTGGACCAGGCGTCACTGTCGCGGGCTTCGCAGTTGTTCTCGCAGGTTTCGATCAGGCGGCAGGCGAGCTTGTAGAGCAGGTCGCTCTGCCTGCCCAAATCGCGGCTAGTCTCGGCCAGGGTGGCGAGGCGGTCCACGGCTTTCTTGAGTTCGCCATTAGTCGTCTTCTGTGTTCCCCAGGCCGCCTGCTGTTCGCTGACGATCTGTCGGAAGGAATCAAGGTCCGCCTTGAAAAGCGGGATGGCGTCATCCAGCTCCTTAAGCGGTTCAATGTGGGGCGCGTCCTTGGCCAGGGTCTTGAGGAAGGGTTCAATACTGCTGCGCAGTGTGGCCAGCGCACCGATGAAGTCCGGCAGAGGTTCGACCGTTGCGCCTTCGTCGTCTTTCATGGTGAAGCAGGCCGCGCCCTCGGCCAGCATGCGCTGGCAATAGCCCGCCACCAGATCGAGATAGCGCCCGGTCTCGCCCCGGTAGAGCCAGGCAATAGCCAAGAGGTTCTGCTCCTGCTCGGGGGAAAAGTCGAAAATCTTGCGGGTGACTTTTCGATAAATGTTGCGGGCGTCGATCATCAGCACCTTGTCGCGGTGCGCTTCCGGCTTGGCGCGATTGAGGAACCAGAGCTCGCAGGGGACGGTGCGGGTGTAGAAGAAGTTGGAGCGGATGGCGACCATGACATCCACGTCGCCGGACTCCACCAGCTTCCGGCGCACCTTGGCTTCATCCCGCCCGGCGCTGGAGGCCTGGGACGACATGACGAATCCGGCCCGGCCCTGAACGTTTAAGTAGCTGTAAAAGTAGCTGATCCAGACGTAGTTGCCGTTGCTGACCTTGCCCTTCCTGTTGACGCCGGGCAGGCCGAAGGGCAGGCGCGGATCGCTCTTGACCTTGTCGGCGTCGATCTCGTCCACGTTGAAGGGTGGATTGGCCATGACGAAGTCGGCTTTGCGCAACAGCTCATGCGGGTCTTCATAGTAGGTGATCGACTTCTGGATGTCGCCTTCCAGCCCATGCACAGCCAGGTTCATCTTGGCCAGGCGGATGGTGGTGGCGTTCTTTTCCAGGCCGTAGAAGGTGAGCTTCTCGGTGGGGTTCTCGTGCCGCCGCTCGACCACTCGGGCGCTCTGCACGAACATGCCGCCCGAGCCGCAGGCCGGGTCGAGCACCGTGCCTCCCGCCGGTTCGATGACGTTGGCGATCAGCGAGACGAGCGACACCGGGGTGAAGAACTCGCCGCCGTCGTGGGCCTTCTGATCGGCGAACTGGGTCAGGAAGTATTCGTAGATACGGCCGAAAACATCGCCGGAGACCCGTTTGAGCTCCTCGGGGTTGAGAGTGCGCAGTAACTGGCCGAGCACGGCGTTGTCGAGTTCCTGATATTCGCTCTTGGGCAGCACGCCGCGCAGGGAGTCATAGTCGGCCTCGATGCCTTCCATCGCGGTGATGATGGCGGCGGCGCGGTCGGCGGAGTCCGGCAGGCCCACCAGGTGGTCGAACTGCGC
>JAAYCS010000094.1 GCA_012729655.1 Desulfovibrionales bacterium
CAGATCGTAGGCTTCTGGCTTGGCCAGAGGGCTACACGCAAGATGGACACGCAATGGCTTAAAAAGTGTGTGGCCCTGCTGTGCATAGGAACAGGTGGGATAATGCTGATGCGTTAGAAGTTTTTGTAGAGTTATCTTTCTACAGCGAGAAGTCGAATATTCACAGAATCCGGGATGTTGTCTTGAATCTTTAATTTTTCAGAAAAATAGGTCGGCAATAACGGTCGTATCGGTCTTTTCGCGAACCGGCGGGCGTTGTACTTCCTTTGGAATAGGGAAGAGGGAAGTATCGACTGTGAGTTTTATCGGGAATACAGGGGTACTGGAGTCCCGATTATATATTTACTGATTGAGAAAAGAATAATGTTTTTAATCATATCCAATACCTGCAACAATGGCTATTAGTTATTGAAAATAAAAACGTGTTTTGAATTATTCATCAAGCCAAGCAATAACTTCATCCTTCGTGGGCACCCTGTTCATGGCCTTGATTGTCCCTTCAACAACCAATGCCGGAGTAGTAATGAAACCAAATTTACATATTTCTTGATAATTCGAGACTTTTTCTAGAATGGCATCCACTCCGGATTCGTTAATAGCAGCTTTTGCAATCTCAAAAGTTTCTATACACCGAGGCCCTCCAGATCCTAATACTTTAACTATTTTCATAATTTCCTCCTGAAGTTTAAGACCGAACGATCTATGCTTGAGGGTTTCTGGGAATGCGCAGTTTGGGGCGCAATCTCCACTATATTTTCAATGAACAAAGGTTGTTAGGCGCTAATGGCTAACCCCGAAACTCGAGTACTTTTACTTCAATTCTGCTGAGATTTTTGTTTTTGCTTGAGGGTGAATGCTTGTTTCGATGATTTCAGTTGAGATGAAGAGCGAGACCGGCGAGAGATTCGTCGGAGCCCAGATCGCCTTCGAGCAATGTTGATCAGGAATTATTCAACGGGAGGATATCCCCTTTTCATGAAATCCCGCGGCGTGATGCCGTGTTTCCGCAGTTTGTACTGAAGCGTGGAGCGTGGCAGTCCGAGGAGTTTGGCCGCTCCCTTGTTGCCGCTCACTCGGCCGCCAACGAGGGCGAGGACGTGCTCGATATGGGCCTTTTCCACATCGGCCAGGGCGCTGGAGCTTGCCGGGACGTTTTCCTGGCACATCAGGGCTGGCGCGGACGGGACGGCAGCTTTGGGAAGGGCCGGGGTGAACGGTTGGCCTTGTTCAAGCAGGGGCCTGACGTGTTCGGGGCCGAGTTTCGCCCCGGGATGCAGAATCAGCAGCCGGGCCAGGAGGTTGGACAGTTCGCGCACGTTGCCGGGCCAGTGGTAGTCTTCCAGCATTTTCAGAGTGTCCGGATGAAAGACGGGCGGGGCGCAGTGCATGTCCTCGGCGTAGACGCGTATCAGGTAGTGGAGCATGGGGATGACTTCGTTTTCCCTGTCCCGCAGGGGCGGTACCTGCACAGTGGTCACGCCGAGGCGGTAAAACAGGTCGCGCCGGAAGCGTCCTTCGCACATAAGGTAGCGCAGATCGGCGTTGGTGGCGGAAATGCACCGCGTATCAATGTTCACCGCGCGGCTTTCCCCCACCCGTTCGAACCTGGCATCCTGGAGCACGTGCAGGAGTTTGGCCTGCAGCACGATGTCCAGATCGCCGATTTCGTCCAGAAAGATGCTCCCCTTGTCCGCCAGTTCAAATCGGCCAAGCCTCTTGCTGGAAGCGCCGGTAAAGGCTCCCTTGACGTGACCGAAGAGTTCGCTTTCAAAGAGCGTGGGCGAAAGTGCTGGACAGTTGACCTTGATGAAATTGTGGCTGGCCCTGGCGCTGAAGCGGTGAATGAAGCGGGCGATGAACTCCTTGCCGGTGCCGGTTTCGCCGCAGATGAGCACGGGCGCGTCGCTGATCGCCAGGAGGCGGACCTGGCTTATCAAATTCTGCATGGTGGTGCAGTTGAAAAAGAAGCGGGAGCCGGAATGCAGCATGTCATCCCCGCTCAGGAGCGTGTCCACCTGCTGGTTGAGATACTCATTCTGCTGGTTGAGTTTGGCGTGGGTGACCATGTTGTCCACGGCCAGAGCCACCTGGGAACAGGTTTTTCCCATGAAGTCGCGGAGAAAGGTTTCCTCCTCGTCAATACGGCGCAGGAAGGAGACCACGACTGCGCCAAAGGTCCTGCCTCGGCTGGTCAGCGGAAAGGCCATGGATGAACGCAGGCCAGCCTGCACCATGAGGCGGATGGCCTCTTCGTCCGCAAAATCCTCCAAACGTAGGGACACGATCGGGGCGGCCGTGGCGATGGCGTTCCTGGCCAGGTGCCCTCGCAGAGGCGCGTCGCCCGAGTCCATGCATGTGACACCGATGCCCGCGGCCTTGGCGAACCAGGCCAGGGAGTCGGTTGCGGATTCGTAGATGGTCAGGCTGACGCGGTCGCAGCCGATTTTTGACTGGAGAATAGCCGCCAGGGAGTTGAAGAAACCCTCAGGGGTAACTTCTCGCACTAGGATGTTGTTGATTTCCAACAGGGACTGGTAAATGGAGTCAGGGACGTGGAGCATGCGTTTCTCCGCGGCGAGCCTCAATGCCGTCTGTTTCGGTGCGGCTGGGGCGGAACGGCCGCCCCAGCTTTGCTAAATAGAGGGAAATTCCCATCAGGGCGAGAGAC
>JAAYCS010000095.1 GCA_012729655.1 Desulfovibrionales bacterium
CAGCCGGAAATGGACTATGCCGATTCGAGATTGGAAAGCTGCGCTGACCAGATTCAGCATCCAATTCGAAGACAGGATGATCAACCTCTAACACTGCCGTTTACACAAAATTTCGGACACCCTCTTTCCACGACCGAGATTTATCTGCACACGGCGAAGCACACCGGCGTCGGCATCCGCAGCCCATACGAGCTGCTTGCAGACCTGGGGCATCGGGAAAATGCGTAAAGCCGGGTGGATCCACCAAGAAGTTTTAAAGACTCGAAGTGGAAGAATTTCGGCAACACGGTTGAGACACACGTTGCAACCTCATCAAAATCAACTGCCACATCCACCGCCATCACTGTGTGGCTGGCGCTCGACGCGGTCATGCATGAGGCCAAGACATCCACGAACATTTTGAGGAACTGTGAACATGCAATCAACAATCTGTCTCATTCTCGACATCGGCAGCGGCACCCAGGACGTGCTGCTGTATCAGGAAGGCCTGGAGCTGGAGAACTGCCCCAAGTTCATTCTGCCCTCTCCAGCCCGCACGGTCGCGGCCCGCATCCGGGAGCTGACAAAGGCCGGTCGCGACGTCTATCTGCACGGCCAGAACATGGGCGGCGGGTTTTGGCGGGCGGTCAAGGCCCACCAGGACGCCGGCCTGAAGGTCTACGCCCACCCCGAGGCCGCCCTGGCCCTGGGCGACGACCTGGACCAGGTGCGCGCCCACGGCATCGAGATCACGTCCGTCCCGCCCCTTTCCGCCTCCCAGGTGCTGCTGACGGACTTCGATCCCGGCTTCTGGCGCGGCCTCCTGCAGCACGCGGGCCTGCCTCAGCCCGACCTTGTCCTGGCCTGCGTGCAGGACCACGGCTTCCACCCTGGCAAGAGCAACCGCATCTCGCGTTTCGCCTACTGGGAGCGGTTCATGAACGAGGACGGGGGGGACATCTCCCGCCTGCTGTACGCCGACCCACCCGAGGAGATGACCCGCCTGGCCTGCCTGCGCCGCTCCATCGGCGTGGGGCTCGTGGCCGACACGGGCTCCGCCGCCCTGCTGGGGGCCCTCTTCGATCCGTCCGTGGCGCGCTCGGCGGCCACGGACGGGGTGCTCGTGGTCAATGTCGGCAACAGCCACACCATCGCCTTCCTGGTCCTCGGCTCTCGCGTACTCGGGGTCTACGAACACCACACCGGCCATCTGGACGAAGCCAGGCTGCTCGATCATCTGGCCCGCTTCCGGCGCGGAGAGTTGGGCAACACGGAGGTCTTCGACGACGGCGGCCACGGCTGCGTGACCGTGCCGGACCTGACCCATGGGTTCGAGCGCATCGTGGTTCTGGGTCCCAGGCGGGCCCTGCTGGCCGACGCCAGGGTGGAATTCCTGGCCCCGGGCGGGGACATGATGCTGGCCGGATGTTTCGGCCTGCTCAAGGGATGGAGGCAGCAGGGCGGGGCGTACTAGGCGCCGCGGCTTTTTAGGGCGGGACCGGTCGGTCGACGTTCTTCAGCCTGTTTCCCCCCTTGTCTTCGCAGCCGCGATTGTTCCGGCACAGTCTCTTTCCTTTCCGCCGCGATCCAATGCCGCTGGCGTACGCGTCGGCCTGCTTTGCATGGGTGGGGACCCGGGAAGGAACAACGGGCTAATGGAGCATGCGCAGGGCTGCGGCCACAGCGGGCGAGAGGGCCACGACCGCGAGGACCAGCGGCCAGATGTCGCCGTCCTCGAAGCGGTAGGCCCTTCGATCACAACCTCAAGGAGTTTTCATGCCGGAACCGGATATTTTTCAGCGCGTCGGCAAGGCCGTGTCCATTTCCGAGGCCCAGGTCAGGAGCGTGGCCGAACTGCTGGACGAGGGCGGCACGGTGCCCTTCATCGCCCGCTACCGCAAGGAGCGCACCGGAGGGCTCGACGAGGTGGCCATCCAGAACCTCCGTGACACCCTGGACGCGGCCCGTGAGCTGGACAAGCGCCGGGAGGCGGTCCTGGGCAGCCTGCGCGAGCGCGATCTGCTGGGCGCGGAGCTGGAACAGGCCGTGCTGCGGTCCGCGACCCTGGCCGAACTGGAGGACGTGTACCTCCCGTACCGGCCCAAGAAGCGCACGCGGGCGACCATGGCCAGGGAGAGGGGCCTGGAGCCTCTGGCGCGGGCGATCCTGGCCGGCGGCGTAAATCCGGGCGTCGCGGCCGCGGAGTTCGTCGATCCCGAAAAGGACGTGCCTGACGCTGCGGCCGCCCTGGCCGGGGCGCGGGACATTATCGCCGAGACCGTCAGCGAGGACAGGCGCTGCCGCGAGGGGCTGCGCGCCCTGTTCGCGGCCAAGGGCGTCATCGTCTCCGCCGTGCGCAAGGGCCAGGACGAGGCGGGGGAGAAGTACCGCGATTATTTCGACTGGCGCGAGGCCGCGCGCACCGCTCCGGGACACCGCATTCTGGCCATGCTGCGCGGCGAGCGGGAGAAGGTGCTGTCCCTTGCCCTGCGTCCGGACCAGGACGAAGCCCTGTCTCTGCTGCTGCGGACCTTTCCCGTCCCGAAAGGACCTTGCGGCCAAGTCGTGGAGGAGGCCGCGTCCGACGGCTACTCCCGCCTGCTGGCTCCGTCCCTGGAGACGGAGCTGTGGGGCGGGCTGAAGGGGCGGTCCGACGCGGAGGCCATCGCCGTGTTCGCCGCCAACCTGCGCGAGCTGTTGCTGGCTCCGCCGCTCGGACCCCGCCGCATTCTGGCCCTGGATCCGGGTCTGCGCACCGGGGCCAAGCTCGTCTGTCTGGACGAACAGGGGAGTCTCCTGCACTGGCAGACGATATTCCCTGTCGGCGGCAAAGGGCAGGCCGAAGAGGCCGGGCGGATCATCGTCTCCATGGTCAGGACCCACGCCGTGCAGGCGGTTGCCATCGGCAACGGTACGGGCGGCCGCGAGACCGAGGCGTTCGTCAGGGGGCTTGGCCTGCCCGCGGACGTGGACGTCATCCTCGTCAACGAGGCCGGTGCCTCGGTCTATTCGGCGTCGGAGATCGCGCGGCGGGAATTTCCGGATCTGGACCTGACCTACCGTGGCGCGGTGTCCATCGGCCGCCGGCTCATGGATCCTCTGGCCGAGCTGGTCAAGATCGACCCCAAGTCCATCGGCGTGGGCCAGTACCAGCATGACGTGGACCAGGCGGCCCTGAAGAAAAGTCTCGACGACGTGGTCGTGTCCTGCGTCAACCAGGTCGGCGTGGACGTGAACACGGCCAGCCCGGAACTCCTGGCCCATGTCTCGGGCCTGGGCCCGGTCCTGGCCGCCCATATCGTCGAGTACCGCAAGGAGAACGGACCCTTCACGGACCGACGCGGGCTGCTCAAGGTCAAGCGTCTGGGGCCCAAGGCCTTCGAGCAGTGCGCGGGATTTCTGCGCATCCGTGGCGGCAAGAATCCTTTGGACGGCAGCGCCATCCACCCCGAGCGCTACGAACTGGTCGGGCGCATGGCCAGGGATGTCGGCTGCGGGGTTGCGGAACTCTTGCGGGACGAAGGTCAGCGCAGGCGCATCGATCTTGCGCGGTACGTGGGGGATGAAGTGGGGCTGCCCACCCTGAAGGACATCCTGGCCGAGCTGGAGAAGCCGGGACGCGACCCGCGCCCGGCCTTTCAGGTCTTCCGCTTCGCCGACGTGCACGACATTGCGGACCTGCACCCGGGCATGGGCGTGCCGGGCATCGTGACCAACGTGACGCGCTTCGGGGCCTTCGTGGACGTGGGCGTGCATCAGGACGGCCTGGTGCACATCAGCAACCTGGCCGACCGTTATGTGCGCGATCCCTCGGAAGTGGTCCGCACGGGCCAGCAGGTGCAGGTCACGGTGCTGGAGGTGGACGTGAAGCGCCGCCGCATAGGGCTGACTATGCGATCACAGTAGCGCTTTTGCATTGGCGAAATAGGCTCTATGGGTCCTGTACGACCGATGGGACCTAAAAACCTTCGAGCGTAACTTCTTCTTCAGGAAGAGGAGGGCCGATTGGCCAGCCAGACCCCGGAGATAACCATGGCGCCGCCAGTGAGCAGGGAGGAGGTGACGGGTTCGTCCAGGATGACGTAGCCCATGGCGATGGCGAAAACGGGCACCAGGTTGATGAAGATGCCGGCCCGGGCGGCGCCGATGGCGCGGATGCCGGCGTAGTACCAGGTGAAGGCCACGCCCGTGGCCACGACGCCCAGGAAGAGGATGTTGCCCCAGTCCACGAGGCTGGCCCGGCCGATGTCCCCGATCAGCCCGAAGGTCAGGGCGGGCGCGACGAGCATGAGGGTGCCGAGGATGCAGGACCAGGTCACGGCCATGAGGGGGTTGACCCGCTTCATGACCCGGCTGCCGGCCACGGAGTAGGCGGTCCAGGCGGCCACGCAGCCCAGGATCATGAGGTCTCCGCGGGACAGGCCGCCCCGGAAAAGACCCAGGGGATTGCCCCCGGAGAGGACGATGGACGCTCCCGTCAGGGACAGCAGTGTTCCGACGATCATGGATCGCGTCAGGGGCTCTCCGAGCATCATGGCCGAGACGATGCTGATGATCACGGGCACCGAGGCGATGATCAGGGCCGCGCGTCCGGCCGGGACAGTCTGCAGGCCCGTGAAGAAGAAGGCGTTGTAGAGGAAGATGCCGGTCAGGCCCAGGAAGGCCACAGGCAGGATGTCTTTTTTCGGCAGTGCGGGGAAGGACCCGTTCACGCGCCAGGACCAGAAGAGCAGGAAGGCCGAAGCCGTCACGAAGCGCAGCAGGGCCGCGGAAAATGGTCCCATGTCCTGGGCCAGGACGCGGCCGGAGATCCAGGTGGCACCCCAGAAAAAGACGGAACTGACAAGTTGGGCATAGACGAGCATGGATGTTCCTGGCTTTCCGAATCGGGAGAGGAGTGTTGCTTACTCCTGAACGCTGCCTCCATCAAGGCTTCCCACACCCAACGATCGGGCATAAATGACTTGCCCCCGGCTGAGCCCCTTTGCTAGACATCACGCAGACCGAGTTTTTTGAAACAGCAACTTGTTTTGTCATATCGGAGGAAAATCATGAGCAAAGCACGTCCGTCCAAGGAAGAGCGCAAGGCGCGCGTTGTAGAAGTGTTGAACAAGGCCCGGGCCATGGAGCTGTTTGCCATCACCCAGTACATGAACCAGCACTACAATCTGGACAGCATGGATTACGGCGAACTGGCCGCCAAGATGAAGCTGATCGCCATCGACGAGATGCGGCACGCCGAAATGTTCGCCGAGCGGGTCAAGGAACTGGGTGGTGAACCCGTCACTTCCTACGATGGCGATCTGAAAAAGGCCCAGGATGTGCGGTCCATCTATCCCTACGACACCCAGCTCGAGGATGACACCATTGACGTGTACAGCCAGTTGCTGCTGACCTGCCGAGACAATGGGGACGCCATCAGCGCCAAGCTGTTCGAGACCATCATCGAGGAGGAGCAGGCCCACATGAACTACTTTGACAACGTGGGCAACCACATCGAGACGTTGGGAGACACGTACCTGTCCAAGATCGCCGGCACCTCCTCTTCCACTGGTCCCTCCACCAAGGGATTTCTGATCAGCGGCGGCAACTAGGCTTCGGGTTCATTGCTGTTGTGCAGACGCGCGGAATGGGTTTCCGCGCGTTTTTTTTCATGAGGAGCGCCATGTCACAGCCAGTCCGCCCGGGGTCAAGGCATCTGCCACCCGACCTTGTCATCATGTACGAAGACAGGGACGTCCTGGTCGTGGACAAGCCCGCCGGGATGCTGACCATGGCCACGGACACAGAAAAGGTTCGCACTGCCTACTTCGCCCTGACGGACTACGTCAGAAAGGGCAACCCCAAGTCCAGGAGCCGCCTGTTCATCGTCCACCGCCTGGACCGCGATACCTCGGGCATCGTGCTCTTCGCCAGGACTGAGGCAGCCAAGCGGGCCCTGCAGGACGGATGGGTGGGGACCACAAAGGAGTATCTGGCCGTGGTGCACGGCACCATGGACAGGCCGGGGGGGACAGCCATTTCGTATCTGGTGGAGAGCGGGGTGCACAAGGTCTATGCGACGCGGGACACGTCCGCGGGAAAGCTGGCCCAGACCGCATGGCGGGTTGTGCAGACCAGAGGGGAGTACAGCCTGCTTGAGATTGCCCTCCTGACCGGGCGCAAACACCAGATCCGGGTGCAGATGGCCGACCTGGGGCATGCGGTGGTCGGAGACAGAAAATACGGGGTGAAGGACGGCTTTCCCCGGCTGGCCCTGCACGCCCGCTCCATCACCTTCGTGCATCCCTTTTCAGGGCAGGGCATGACTGTCGCCGCCCCGGTTCCAGAGGTTTTCACCCGGCTCGTGGGCCGCATCGAAACCGAAGTCAGCAAAGCCTAGGGAAGTTCAGTCGTCCGCGCATTTGTGCACGACCTTGCCCAGAAAATCGCGCAGGCGGGGGTGTCTGGGGTTGGTGAAAAATTCGTGCGGAGGCCCTTCCTCCTGGATCACGCCCTGGTCGATGAAGATGACCCTGTCGGCCACCTCGCGGGCGAATCCCATTTCGTGGGTGACCACAACCATGGTCATGCCCTCGGCCGCCAGCTTTTTCATCACTTCCAGCACTTCCCCGACCAGTTCCGGGTCCAGGGCCGAGGTGGGCTCGTCGAAGAGGATGACCTTGGGTTGCAGAGCCAGGGCCCGGGCGATGGCCACGCGTTGTTTCTGGCCGCCCGAAAGCTGATCCGGATAGTTCTCGGCCTTGGCTGCCAGGCCGACCTTGGCCAGCAGGTCGTAGCCCAGGTGTCTGGCATCTTCGGGTTTTATCTTGCGGACCTTGAGGGGGCCCAGGGTCACGTTTTCCAGTACGCTCATGTGCGGGAAAAGGTTGAACTGCTGGAAGACCATGCCCGCTTCGGTGCGGACGTAGTTGATGTCGGTCCTGGGGTCCATGATGTCGTGGCCGTCGACAATGACGGTGCCCGAGGTGGGCGTTTCCAGGCGGTTGATGCAGCGGAGCACCGTGGATTTGCCCGAACCCGACGGCCCGATGACGCAGATCACCTCCCCCGCCTTGATCTCCAGATCAATGCCTTTGAGAACTTCCAGGTCCCCGAATTGTTTGTGCAGATTCTTGATTGTGATCATGGTGCTGTCATCTGGTCCTGGTGGTCAGCCTGTGTTCAAGCATGCGCAGGGCTTTGGCGATGCTCATGGTCATGGCCAGGTAGACTATGGCCACGGCCATGTAGACCTCGAAGGCCCGGAAATTGACGGCCACGATCTCCTGCCCCGTGCGCAGCAGCTCGCCCACGCCGATGACCATGAGCAGGGAGGTGTCCTTCAGGCTGATGATGAACTGGTTGCCCAGGGGCGGGATCATGCGCCGGAAGGCCTGGGGCCAGATGATGTAGCGCATGGTCTGGGCCCTGGTCAGGCCGATGGAACGTCCGGCCTCGGTCTGGCCGATGTTGATGGACTGGATGGCCCCGCGCACGATTTCCGCGATGTAGGCCCCGGAGTTGACGGCGATGACGATGATTCCGGCCACCAGCGGGGGGATGCGCAGACCCACGGCCATGGGCACCCCGTAGTAGAGGAACATGGCCTGCACCAGCATGGGGGTGCCGCGGATGAGTTCAACGTACATCCCGGAGAGCTTGCGGGCCAGGACCGGCCGGGCCAGCTTCATGAGTCCGGCGGTCACGCCCAGCAGAAAGCCGAAAAAGAGTCCGCCGACAGTCAGGTAGACCGTGTACCACACCCCGCGCATGAGCATGGGCAGGGTTTCGACGACGATGTGGGGTTGGAACTGAAAGGCCATGGACGTCTCGAAAGGGAGGCAGGATGGCCCGCCTCCCTGGGCTGGCGGAGGTTATTTGGGTTCGGTGCCGAACCATTTGATGTACAGATCGCGGTAGGCGCCGCTGTCCCTGAGTTTCTTCAGGGCCGCGTTGGTCTTGGCCGGGAGGTCGCTGCCCTTGGGAAAGGCGATGCCGTAGGACTGGCCCATGTACAAGGGGCCGACCACCTTGACCTGGCCTTTGCCGGCCGTACGCATGAAGTCGGAGACCACGGGGGAGTCGAAGATGACCGCGTCGGCTCCTCCGGCCATCAGTTCCATGAACATGGCGTCATTGTTGGGGAAGAGTTTGACTTCCTTGGCCCCGGCTTCCTTCTTGGCGAAATCCTCGCTGGTTGTGCCGAGCTTGGTGGACACGATCTTTCCTGCCAGGCTCTTCACGTCGGTGATCGTCGTGTTGTCGGCCTTGACCAGGATCAGGAGACCCGCGTTGTAGTAGGGATCGGAGAAGTCCACTACCTTGGCGCGTTCCGGCTTGATGGTCATGCCGGCGATGCCCACGTCCAGCTGGCCGGACTGCAGACCGGGAATGATGCCGTTGAAATCCATGGGCTGCAGTTCGTACTCGGCTCCGATCTGCTTGGCGATGGCGTCCCAGAGTTCCACGTCGAAGCCGGTGTGCTTCCCGGATTGGGGGTCCTTGAATTCAAAGGGCGGGAAGTTGGTGTCCGTGGCCACGATCAGCTTTTTGGCCGACGCCGTTGTCGCGCACAAGGCCAGGGCCAGCAGGGCGAAGAACAGGATACGTTTCATGGGAGCTCCTTGTTTTTTGATGTGTATGGAAACGGATGATTGGGGGCCAATTCGGCCGAAAGCATATTTTGCCTTTGGGTCAAAAAAGCGGAAAATGCAAGCAGAGGCCGGCATCGGGGGCGGAAAGGCTGTCCGGAGGGCGCCTCTCCCCGCCGAGACTGCCCTGGTCAGCCCATGTCCTGGCCCGTGCGTCGGATGATCTCCTCCTGGTGGTCCAGATCCAGGTCCACGAAGTAGTCGCTGTAGCCGGCCACACGGACCAGCAGATTGCGGTATTCCTCCGGCCGGGCCTGGGCCTTGCGCAGGGTATCGGTGTCCACCACGTTGAACTGGATATGATGGCCGCCAAGGCGGAAATAGGCGCGCACCAGCAGGGCGAGCTTGTCCAGGTCCTGATCGGTCTTCAGTACGCCGGGCAGGAAACGCTGGTTCAGCAGCGTGCCGCCGGATTTGATCTGGTCCATTTTGGCCAGGGACTTGACCACGGCCGTGGGACCGTTCCTGTCCGCCCCGTGGGAGGGGGAGGTCCCGTCGGATTCTGGCTGGCCAGCCAGACGTCCGTTGGCCGAGGCCCCGAGCATCTTGCCGAAATAGACATGGCATGTGGTGGAGAGCATGTTCAGGTGGTAGGTCGTGCCCTTGGTGTTGGGCCGTCCGTCGATGGTCTGAAACAGGCTGTCGTAGACCCTGCGCATGATGTCGTCGGCCCGGTCGTCGTCATTTCCGAAGAACGGGGTCTTGTTCCAGAGCCTGAGCCGGAGGGATTCCTGGTTCGCGAAATTGTCCGCCAGGGCAGCCAGAAGTTGGTCCATGGAAACGGTTCTGGCGTCATAAACATGGGTTTTGATGGCGGACAGGCTGTCCGTGACCGTGCCGATGCCGCAGCACTGGATGTAGTTGGTGTTGTAGCGCGGGCCGCCGTTGTAGTAGTCCTGCCCTTTTTCGATGCAGTCGTGGATGACCACGGACAAAAAGGGAGCAGGAGAATGGGCTGCATACATGCGCTCGATGTAGTTGTTGACCCGGACCTTGAGGTCCACCACCCAGTCGAGCTGGCGGGCGAAGGCCGCATAGAGGTCCTCGAAGGTGGCGAATGCCCGCGCGTCGCCTGTGCGCGGGCCTATCTGCCGGCCGGTGAGCTGATCGCGGCCGTCATTCAGGGCCAGTTCCAGGACTTTGGGCACGTTCAGATACCCGGTCAGGATGTAGGCCTCTTTGCCGAAGGCCCCGGTCTCGATGCATCCGGAACAGCCACCCTCCCGCGCGTCCTCCACGCTCTTGCCGACACGGATCTGCTCCATGATCACGGCGTCGGTGTTGAAAATGGACGGATACCCGTATCCGTTTCTGATGACCTTGGCCGCGGCTTTGAGGAAGCGGTCCGGGGTCTTCTGGCTGATGTGCACGCTGGTCTGGGGCTGGAGGAGTTTCAGCTCGTCCACCACCTCCAGAATGAGATAGGACAGTTCGCTTGAGCCGTCGGAGCCATCACGCTGCACACCGCCCAGGTTGATGTTGGTGAAGTCGTTGTAGGTGCCGCTCTCCTTGGCCGTGACGCCGACCTTGGGCGGGGCCGGGTGGTTGTTGACCTTGATCCACAGACAGGACAGCAGCTCCTTGGCCTCCTCGCGGGTCAGGGTCCCCTCGGCCAGTCCTTTGGCGTAGAACGGGGCCAGATGCTGGTCGAGGTGGCCGGGGGTCATGGCGTCCCACCCATTGAGCTCCGTGATGATGCCCAGATGCACGAACCAGTACATCTGCAGGGCCTCCCAGAAATCGCGCGGGGCGTTGGCCGGGACATGCCGGCAGACGTCTGCGATGCGGACCAGTTCGGCCCTGCGGAGGGGATCTGTCTCGCTTTTGGCCTGTTCCCAGGCCAGGTCGGCGTGGCGTTCGGCAAAGACGATGGCGGCATCGCAGGCAATGTCCATGGCCCGGAGCTGTTCGGCCCGGTCGGCGGCCAGGGGATCGTTCAGGTAGTCCAGGCGATTCATGCGCCCGGCGATGCGCGCCTTGAAATCGAGCATGCCCGCGGAGTAGATGGTACCGTCCAGGGCCGTGTGGCCGGGGGCGCGCTGCTCCATGAATTCGGTGAAGAGACCGGCCTCGTAGGCGGCGCGCCATTCCTCCGGGACCTGGGAGAAGACGCGGTCGCGCATGGAGCGGCCTGTCCAGTAGGGGATGACGTCGCTCTCGTAAGCCGCGATGTCCTCCTGGCTGACGTGGTAGCGGGTCATGGGCCGGGTGCTCAGCACGTGCAGGTCATCGGCAGTGTGGCAGGTCAGTTCCGGAAAGGTCGGCACGCATTTGGGCCGGGGACCCCGTTCGCCGACGATGAGTTCGTCCCGGCCGAGGTACAGGGCCTTCTTCTCGCACAGATCCCTGAATACCAGGGCGCGCAGCACGGGCAGGGAGTGGCGGCCGTAATTGTCGCGGTAAAAGCGGGTTTCCAGCAGGGCCCGCTCGATGGAAATGGAGGGTTCGGCGTCAAAGCTCTGCTGGCGCAGGCGGTCAATGCGAGGAGTCATCTATCCTCCGATGCGGACTGAAAGACCGCAGTTCTGCAGAATCGTTGCGGCCCGGGACACCATTTCGGCATTTGCCGGCGGGATGCGGTCCGCAGGGTAGGCGAGGCCAAGTTTTTTGTATTTGCCCCTGGCCGCGGAGTGGTAGGGCAGCACGTCGATGCTGCGCACCCCGGGCAGGGAAGCGGCGAAGAGTCCGGTGCTGCGCAGATTGGCCTCGTCGTCGTTCAGGCCCGGAATGAGGGGCAGGCGCAGCTGGAGAGGGGAGCCCAGATCCGCCAGAATGCGGAGATTGCCGAGGATCAGTGCGTTGTCCACTCCCGTGCATGCGCGATGCTTCCGCGCATCCATGTGCTTCAAGTCAAACAGGAAAAGATCGACATGCCGTCTGATGCGGTCCAGGGTTTCCCAGGGTGCGAAGCCACTGGTATCCAGGGCCCGGTGCCAGCCCCGGCGGCCGCACTCGACCAGCAGGGCCTCCAGAAATTCGGGCTGGTCCAGGGGCTCTCCGCCGGAGAACGTCACCCCGCCGCAGGTGCCTTCAAAAAAAGGCGCGTCCTTCTCGATTTCGTCGAGCACGGCCCCCACGGTCCACGTCCGGCCCACGACTTCGTGGGCCAGGGACGGGCAGACCTCGGCGCATGCCCCGCAGGCCGGGCAGGCGGAGGGGTCCCGGATCAGGGTCTGGCCCGCGGCGCGCAGCGCATTGTGCGGACAAGCCAGCAGGCACGCCCCGCAGGCCACGCATTTTTCAGGTGAGGTATGGGCTTCCGGTCCAGACCGCATGCCTTCGGGGTTGTGGCACCACAGGCAGGACAGGGGACAGCCCTTGAAGAACACGCTTATGCGCAGGTCCGGCCCGTCGTGCAAGGCGTAGCGTTTGATGGCGAAGAGGGTGCCGGTCATGGATGTGGAACTGGCCATGAAATTCAGTAATAACTCTTGTTAGTTATTGCAAGCAGAATGCCCGCATCGGGTCCATGTCGGTTGCCGGGCGGAAGGAAGGGCCGGCAAAGAGGGAGAAAATGACTGTCGTTCTGAAAGAAACCCTTGCCTCTTTGCCCAGAAGCACGTAATGGCCATCCCCATGTATCAATCGGAGGTCGGTTGGTGCAGGGTGTGTGGAGACGGGAAGGGTTCGGACCCAAAGGCGCGACAGATCCGATGGGAGACTCGACCTGGAATTTTCAGTTTTTTTCAAGGAGACGAGTGTATTATGTCGAAGAACATTTATGTCGGAAACCTGCCCTGGAGTGCCACCGAGCAGGATGTGGAAAACCTGTTCGCCACGTATGGCCAGGTTGCAAATGTCAAACTCATTTCCGACCGTGAGACAGGCAGAGCCCGCGGGTTTGGTTTCGTGGAGATGGAAAGCGGGGCGGATGAGGCCATCGCCGCCCTGGACGGCGCCGATTACGGCGGACGTTCCCTGAAGGTCAACGAAGCCCGTCCCCGTCCCGAGCGTGAACGCCGGCCCAGATGGTAGTCGCGTCGATCTGAGCCACAAACCCTGCCCCGGCAGGGTTTTTTTTTGGCCTCTGGCCAGAATTTGCGGCCCATGGAAAAATGATGCTGGCTTCCAGCCAGCCCTGGCCAGGAAGGTTGCCCGCATGCGAAGCAGGGGTGATCCGGCAGGCATCCAGGTGGCAGGTCGCCCGCGGGAGAACGAGGCCCGCTTCAGCCCGGATAGGTCAGGGCCTGTTCGGTTCCGCACAGCACACGGTGAGCGGCCTGAGCCAGGGCGCCCATCTCGTCCTCTCCCGGATAGACCAGGATCCGGCCAAGAAACCCAATCCTGGAGGCGATGAGGCGCACCAGGTCCTGGTCGCCGACGAGTCCGCCGGTGAGGATGACGGCGTCGACCCGTCCGCTGAGGACTGCCCCCATGGATCCGATTTCCTTGGCCACCTGATAGGCCAGTGCCGCGTGCACCTCCCGGGCGCTCTCGTCTCCGGCCTGGATGCGGTTCTGGATCTCAAGGCCGCTGGCCGTGCCGAGATAGGCCAGAAATCCGCCCTGCCCGGCAATGCGCAGGCGGATCGTTTTTTCGTCCGCGTCCGCAGCGGTGCACCAGTCCACCACCTGCGCGGCGGGCAGGCCACCGCTGCGCTCCGGAGAAAATGGCCCCTCGCCGTCCAGGGCATTGTTGACATCGACCACCCGCCCGTTTTCATGGGCGCCCACACTCACGCCGCCGCCCAGATGGGCGATGACCAGCCGCAGACGCTCATAGGGCTGCCCGAGCTCCACCGAGGCCCGCCGGGCCACGGCCTTGTGGTTGAGGGCGTGGAAGACGCTGCGCCGGGTGATGGCCGGATGGCCGGAATAGCGGGCCAGGGGGCCCAGTTCGTCCACCACCACAGGGTCGGCGATGAAGGCCGGGATATCGGCTGCGTCCGCCAGGTCGCGGGCCAGGATGGCCCCGAGGTTCGAGGCGTGGACGCCGAAACGGCAGGATTTCAGGTCGGCCAGCATGCCTTTGTCCACGGCGTAGACCCCGCCGGGGATGGGGCGCATCAGCCCGCCCCGGCCGATGACTGCCGCCAGGTCGGCAAGAGTCATTCCATGTCTGTCCAGGCCGGACAGGATGAGGTCCCGCCGGTACCCCTCCTGGTCCATGATCTGGCCGAAGCGGGCCAGGTCCGCGGCCTCGTGGCGTATGGTCTCGACGAAGACCGGTGCTTCCCCGGCAAAGACAGCGATCTTCGTGGACGTGGAGCCGGGATTGATGACCAGGATGCGCGGGATCACGCCCTGCCCCCGGCAGCGGCGATGAGGATGCCCAGGGCCACGGCGTTGATCTTTGTCTCGTGGGAATCTGCCCTGGAATTGAGCAGCACGGGGGCCTTGGTGCCCATGACCACGCCGGCGGACCTGGCCCGGGCGAAGTACATGAGGCATTTGTAGAAGATGTTGCCTGCCGCCAGATCAGGGGCCAGCAGGATGTCGGCCCTGCCGGCCAAGGGGTCTTTCATGCCTTTGTGCCGGGCGGCCACCTCGCTGATGGCGTTGTCCAGGGCATAGGGCCCGCCGACCCTGCAGCCTGGCAGACCGCCGTTGCGGTTCATTTCCACCAGGGCCGAGGCGTCCATGGTCGCCGGCATCTTGGGATTGACCTTTTCGGACTCGCAGAGCACGCCGACAATGGGATCGTGATTGCCCAGCGCGTTGGCGACCTTCACGGCGTTGAGCACGATCTGCCGCTTGGCCTCCAAGTCCGGCCGGATGTTCATGGCCGCGTCGGTCAAAAGATAGAGTTTGGGGAATCCCGGCACGTCCATGACCACGGTATGGCTGACCATGCCTCCGTCGCGCAGACCTGTGCTGCGGTCCAGCACGGCCTTGAGCAGGACGGAAGAGTCGAGGAAGCCTTTGAGGAGGATCTGGGCCCGCCCCGAGGCGACCACCTTGACGGCGCTGGCCGCTCCGGCCTCTTCGCCGCGGGCTTCGACCAGCTCGAAGCTGTCCAGGTTCAGTTCCAATTTATCGGCAATGGTTTTGATCTTGTCCGTGTTGCCCACGAGAACGAAATGGGCCAGGCCCAGCGAATGGGCCTGCGCCACGGCCTTCATGGCTTCCTTGTCGTGGGCGCAGGCCACGGCCACGGTCTGACGGGGCAGGGCCAGAGCGCGGTCCCGCAGTTCATTCATGGATTGCAGCATACAGCCTCCTTGCGCCCCAAGCCGATAGATCATCGATTTGCTGAAAACAAGAGGGCTCCAGGCCCTGATCCGCCGATTTTGCCCTGGATCGGCATGCTTGCCCTGGCCGGCCTGTCAGGCTACCCATGTCGGGTCGTTCCGGAGGGTCCATGTCCACTCGTTCCACCGCTTTGGCCGCCTCGGCCGTGGCCAGTTTTCTCGTCCCGTTCATGATGTCCGCCGTGGGCATCGCCCTGCCGACCATCCAGACCGCCCTTTCCGCCACAGCCGTGGAATTGAGCTGGGTTGTGGGAGGCTATGTGCTCTCCCTTTCCGTGATTCTGCTGCCCATCGGGCGCATAGCGGACATCGTCGGCCGCCGGAGGGTTTTTGTGTGGGGCACGGCCTGGTTCACCCTGTCCACTATGCTGGTGTCCCTGTCCTGGTCCATCGGAGCCCTGATCTTTTTGCGTGTGCTGCAGGGCATCGGGGCGGCCATGATCAACTCCACCGGCATTGCCATTGTCACCAGCCTTTACCCGGCCAAGGATCGGGGCCGGGCCATGGGCATCGTCATCGGCTGCGTCTATGTCGGACTCTCGGTGGGTCCGCTTCTGGGCGGCCTGCTGACGGATTGGGCCGGATGGCGGGCCGTGTTCTACCTCTGCCTCATTCCCGGAATTCTGGCCTGGATCCTGGCCTGCCGGATTGACCAGGAATGGCGTCCGGCCCGGGACGAGACCTTCGATGTGGCGGGAACCGTGCTGTACGCAGCCGTGGTGCTGACCGGGATCAAAGGCCTGACCGGCCTGGCCGAACCCCGGTGGGGGTTGACCATGCTCGGACTGGCCGCAGCAGCCATGATCTTCCTGGTGCGCCATCTTCGTCGGGCCGAGCATCCGGTGGTCAGCCTGCGGCTGTTCACAGGAAACCGGGTTTTTCTGATGTCCACCCTGGCAACCATGATCAACTACTCCGGCACCTTTGCGGTGGGATTCCTGCTCAGTCTCTATCTGCAGGTGGTCAAGGGATTCTTGCCGGTGCACGCCGGGCTCGTGCTCGTCGTGCAACCCGCGGTGCAGGCCGTGCTCTCCCCTGTGGCCGGGGTGCTGTCCGACCGTTTCAACGCGGGGTTCATGGCCACCCTGGGCATGGCCCTGTGCGGGGTCGGCCTGCTGGGCCTGGGCTTCGTCAGGGAGGACACGGGGGTCTGGACGGTCGTGGGGATGCTGGCCCTGATGGGGTTGGGGTTCGCCCTTTTCGCCTCGCCCAACATGAACGTCATCATGGGCAGTGTCTCTCCCAAGGATTACAGCATCGCCTCCAGCCTTGTGGCGACCATGCGCACCTTCGGCATGTCCTTGTCCATGGGTGTCGCCAGCGTGGTTTTCGGCTTCACCATGCAGGGGCGGCCTGTGGGCGCCGACACGGTTGCGCAGTTCCTGGTCAGCATGCGCATCATCTTCGAGGTCTGTGCAGGTCTCTGCGTGGCCGGTGTGTTCCTCTCCCTTGCGCGGGGAAACAGCAGGCAGCCTGACGACGCGTGAGAACGGGCAGAAAACCTCCGGGATGCCGAGAGTCCGTGTCTGCCATTTTCTCCCCTGTCTTTTCATCAGAGCAATGCTGCGCTACAGGAGTTTCCACGGTGTCATTGCACGTTCAATGCAGGAGCAAACATGAAAAGGACAGCAGGTGTGTGGATGGTGGCGATGGTGCTTTGTCTGATGCCGGTTTTCGCCCTTGCAGGGGACGGCGGTCCTCTGGTGGAGAAGACCTGCGCGGCCTGTCACGACCTGGCCAGGGTCAAGGCTGCCTACGGTGTCAAGGACAAGGCCGCCTGGACAGTGACCGTGGACCGGATGCTGGCCAAGAAGAAAGCTCCGGTTGTGAGCCAGGAAGAGCACACAGCCATCATAGAATGGCTGTCGGGGCAGAAGAAGCAGTAGGGCTGGGATGAAGACGGGTGGCGGCATGTCCCGCGGCCGGAGCGCGGGCATGAGCCATCCGGCAGAGGCAACGCCGGGCCCCCTGGGCCGCGGCCTTGGAGGCATGGGTTGTGTCCTTTTCACGGTCAAAAGGAAGCCATGACCGTCCTTCCGGTGCAGCACCGTTATGGCGAGGAGTTGAGCCATTGCTAAGGGTGCGGCAAAAATAACAGGCACGGGCTGCACATCACCTTCCTTTGGGACGGGGATCAATGCCTGGCCCGGTTCACGCCCCGGCCGGAGCACATCGCCCTGCCAGGATTCGTATACGGCGGGCTTCTGGCCTCGCTGGTGGACTGTCACGGCGTGGCCACGGCCTCTGTCTGCCCTGGCCATGGGGTGGTGCCCCGGTTCGTGACCGCCTTGCTGCGCCTGGACTTTCTGCGGCCACGCCCCTGGGGCCGGAGCTGGAGCCGCGGGGCGCAGTCAAGGAGCGTCGCGGCAGGAAGATCGCGGCGGTGGTGGAGATCCTGGCTCTGGGCCAGGTCAGCGTCCGCGGCGAAGTCGTGGCCGCACCCATGCCCGAGAACACGGGCGCGGCTGACGGGCCCGTGGTCAAGGGCGGGTCAGGAAACTGAAGAGGACCGCGATCATCCCAGGAGCATGATGATCTTGGTGGCCACTATCTTGCCGATGAGGGCCACAGGATAGACCGTGGCGAAGGCCGTGGCCGCATAGGTGGTGGGGCTCACGCCGGCGGCCGCGTCCAGGCCGGTGGTGGAGGTCATGCCTCCGGCGACGACGCCGAGGGTGCGCAGGAACGGAACGCGTAAGGCAAGCAAGCACAAGGCGGCGCCGGCCAGGGCGGTGGAGACGGTGACGGCCGCCCCGGCCAGGATCAGGGCCGGTCCGTACTGGGTCATGGTCGGGACCAGGGTGGCTCCGGCCTTGGTTCCGACCGCGGCCAGGAAGAGGCCCAACCCCAGGTCGCGCAGCATGGTCGTGGCCGTGGGCGGCAGCTCGGTGACCATTGGGCCGATCTGGCGAATGGCCCCGAATCCAAGTCCGGCCAGGAGTATCCCCCCGGTGGGACCGAGGGTGAAAAGGCCCAGGCCGGGCAGATAGAGGGGGATTGTTCCGAGGAGCATGCCGCAGAACAGGCCGGATAGGATAACGGCCACGCTGACCACATAGAGTTCCCGCACGTCGTCGCCCAGCAGTTTCTTGACGTTTTCCAGGGCCTCGGGGTGCCCGACCACGTGCACGACGTCGCCCTGGCGCAGACGGACATTGGCCCCGGCCGGGCAGTCGAACCCGTTCCTGGTGATCCGCGAGACCTGCACCCCGTAGACATGGGTCAGATTCAGGGCGCGCAGGGTCTTTCCGGCCACGTCCTTGCGCGAGAGCAGGATTTCCTTTTTGACCAGCAGGGAATTGAAGGTCAGGTCCGCCTCCACGGCCGGGCCGATGATGACCTCGGCCTGGTGCAACATGTCCCTCGTTCCGACCACCCGCACCAGATCACCTATGTTCAGCACGCTCTCGGCCGTGGCCAGCTCCGGTGCGCGGGCCCCGCTGCGCAGCACCCGGGTGATGGTCACCCCGGCCATGCCCTCGGGCAGGACCTGACGGAGCGGCCCTGCACACAGGTTCTGATTGGTGACCCGCAAGTGCGTGAAGTCCACCTGCGGGTGGAGCAGGGCCATTTCCTGCTCCAGCCGTTCCTCTTCCTGACGGATGGACACGCCCAGGGCCCAGGGCATGAGCCTGACCAGCAGGACAACCCCGATCACGCTGAAAAGATAGGTCACGCCGTAGGCTGCCGGAGCCTGGCTGTCGTGGGACATTTCCACGGCCACGGCCAGGGACGGGGTGGAGGTCAGGGCCCCGGCGAAAAGGCCGGCCGTTATGTCGGGGGAGAATCCGAGCCAGGATTTGAGGAGCAGGGCCACCCCCAGGCCCACGGCGATCATGCCCAGGGTCCCCAGGATCAGGGTAAAGCCTTCACGCCGCATGGAATGCACAAAACCAGGCCCGGCCTGCTGACCGACGGCAAAAATGAAGAGGGACAGGCCCAGGGATTGGAGTACGGGAGGGAGTCCGTAATCGGCCAGACCGAAGGCCAGCCCGGCAAAGATGATGGCCGCGGAGCCCAGCGAGAGCGTTTTGAGCCTGATCCGGCCAAGTCCGTAGCCGCACAGGATGACGGCCAGAAGCAGGAAAACGGGATTGTTGAACAGTTCCACCACTCTGATCTCCTCCTCATTGTTCAGTCAATCAGCATGGGTGGACTACGCTTTTCACCCGGCAATGCAAGAGGGAAATGGGCCGGGGGCCGGGCTGATGACCGGGAAGCGCTCGGCTTTTCAGTGCGGCAGGGCGTATTCTGCCAGGATGTTGGGCTCGCCGACGAGAAAAATCCTGCCGTCCGGGGCGCGGGTGATGCCTTCGGGCCTGAAGGACTCCGGGTCCACGTCGAGCTTGAACGTGCGCAGCACACGGCCATCCCCACCCAACAGGACGATGCACGAGGATTTCTCGCTCAGGATCCACAGGGTTCCGTCTGGTTCGCGGATGACCGACGCCACGTCCCGCACATTGAGCTCGGGGAGGGGGCTGTGCTGGATGCTCCCGGGGCGGAAGTGCCCGTCCAGGGGAATGGAGAGGCGGACAAAGGGCCTGCCTTCGCGCATTGTGTGCAGGGTCCTGGTCCCGGGATCGTACGCCAGACTCTCGAAGCCCTTGTTTTTCGGGTCTTCCGGGCCGAGTTGCAGGCGCTGGGCCCCGGTGTGATCCACCTCCGTGGCATTGTCCGGAATGTGGAAGATGTCGAGGATGGCCCTGCGTTCTTCCACCACCGCGAAGAGGGTGCCCTTGATGTGCGCAATGCCTTCGGTGTCCTCGAAGCCGCGCAGCCTGACCTGCCGCAGGACCTGTCCCTGGGGAGTCAGCTCAAAGACGAGCTCGGGCTGGTTCGTCACGGCAAACAGGGTGGCGGTTTCCTCGTTCCAGGTCAGCCCGGACAGGTTTTTGGGAATGGCAGGGATCGGCCGCGGAGGGGAAATCTCGTGCAGGGCGGGGAATTGCCGGAAAAGGCATGGAAAAAGTCTCTGCGCAGCGACAAGGGCCACAATGACGGCTGCCAGGGCGATGAGGGCGATCCGGGGATGCCGGCGGCAGCGGGTGGACAGGCTCGAGAAGAGGTGTCTGACTTGCATGGTGCGTCTCAGGGGTGCGTCGTTGTTCAGGGTCTGATCTGGGACCAGATCATTCCACCCAGCATCAGGGCACAGCCGATCAGGGCCTGGAGCGTCAGTGTTTCCCCCAGCAGCAGCCAGCCGGTCAGCACTGCAAACACGGCCTCCAGGCTCAAAATGATGGCCGCCGGGGCGGGCCGGGCGTCACGCTGGGCCACGACCTGCAGGGTGTAGGCCACGCCCACGCTCATCAACCCTCCGTAGAGGAGGGGGATGATTCCTCCCCGCAGGCCGGCCAGGGTGATGTCTTCGACCACGACCGCTCCGGCCAGACTGGCCAGACTGCAGGTGGCGAACTGGATGGAGGACAGTATGACGGCGTCCACGGCGGCGATGCCCCGGGTCAGTTTGCCGACCACAATGACATGCGCGGCCCAGAAAAAAGCTGAGGCAAGGACCAGCAGATCCCCCTTGCCGATGGACATGCTCTCGGTGACGCTCAGGAGGTACATCCCGGCCATGGCCAGTGCCGACCCGGCCCAGGTGCCAAACCCATAGCGGTGGCCCAGGAAAATGCCGATCAGGGGGACGAACACCACGTAGAGACCGGTGATGAACCCGGCCTTGCCGGCCGTGGTGTAGCACAGGCCGAACTGCTGCAGCCAGGCGCCCAGGAAGAGGAGGCCGCCCATGAGCATGCCGCTGCGGAGCATTCCCGAAAGGCCCGGAGCTTGGGTTGTCCTGCGTCCCCCCATGTGACGGATCAAGGGCAGCAGGGCCAGGGACCCGATGGCGAAGCGGATTCCGTTGAAGGTCAGGGGGCCCATATGGTCCATGCCCATGCGCTGAGCCACGAAAGCGGCGCCCCAGATCAGGGCGGTCAGCAGAAGCAGGATATTGGCGCGCAGGACGCGGGGGTTCATGTTGCTTTCCTTAATGCGGGACAGTGAATTGAGGGGCTGGCCCCATGCAGCCCGGCAGCTCTACTGCCTGGACTGTTCCGGGTCAAGAAACGCGGCCTGGCAGGTTCCGGACGGAGGCTGCAAGAGCAGGTTGCGGGCCGATGGTCAAGACGGGACTCGTGCGTGCGGGGGCCGGTCCGGTCCCGGAACGCGGATCTGATCCTGAAACCGCCCGGAATCCCGGCACCACGAACTTCCGGACGGACCAGAAAAGGGCGGGTCGGAGCGGACGGGTCGTGGGGACAGCGGCGGAAAAGTGCCGTTTTTCACCCTGCCGCCGCATCCCGGCATTTATTTTTTGGTCCAGGATCCGTCTGCGTTCTGGATCCAGAATCCGGAAGGCTCCTTGTCCGCGATCTGGGCGGCCCTGGTCTGGCCGACGAATTCGGGGGTGGCGTTCTGGCGGGCGGCGATGGCCTTGTAGACCTGCCTGCGATCCTGGTTTTCGGCGGCCACGACATCGGCCTGGGGCGTGTGCCCGGTCCGGAATTCCAGCAGCCCCTGATTGTTTTCACCTACCAGCCCCTGGGCTTTGAGTTCATTGATGACGGGCAGACGCGCCTTCATGCGGTCCTTGATGTCGTCTCCCAGGGCATTGGTCGTGCAGAGGAACAAGGCGGCCACGGCCACGATGGCGAAGGTCCAAATATGTTTGAGTCCCATGGGTCTTCCCTATTTCCGGTTGAGTTGTTGCTCGGCCTTGTCGATGTCGCCGAAAAAGTCTTCCAGGTCCTTCTGGACCCGGACATTGACGTCGATGGTGATGTGGATGGGCTTGACTTCCACCGGGGCCATCTGCACCTCATGCCTGGTGTTGCACGCGGGCAGGATCCACAGACCCAGGCAGAAAACGGGAACAAGCAGGCACGAACGCACATTAACCTCCGTTTTTCATCAGTTGGAGAACCTTCCGGTATTGCAGAAGTTGATCCAAAGGCAGGCGGAAATTCACGTCCAGGCGGATGCCCTGGAAGGTCGAGCCCGGGGATTCCCCGGTGACGCGGGTGAATCCGCCGATGTCCCGGTTGAAGGCAAAGGGCAGCGGCTGTGTCGGCCTGCCGTCCAGCTGCAGGGCCAGGAGCAGCTCCTGATCTTGGGTGTTCAGGCCGACCTTGGCCCATTCGTAGGCGAAATCCTTGAGGGCTTCCGAGGCCAGGTCCAGCTGGGCAAACTGGGGCGAATCGGGCGGCACGCCGGCGGTGAGCATCTCGGTGCCCGGGATGCGCAATACCCCGTTTTCTCCGGGAGTGGAATAGAGAAAGCCGTCATCGAAGCTGATGGAGCCCCGGCTATAGCGGACCGGGATGCGGCCGTTGGCCGTACCGCCCCCCTGGGCTTTGGTCATGCCGAACTGGCTCAGGGCCTGGGCCAATTGGACCCGATCGCAATACAGTTCAACCGTATAGTCCTCGGTCCCCGGGTCGATGCGGAAGGCATGGCTGCCCACGCGGCCACCGGCCCAGCTGGCGTGGCACCCTTCGATCAGGATGCTGTGCAGGGCTTCGAACTGAAAGCGGAGGTCCCCTTTTTCCAGGACCACGGAGCCCAGCTGCAGACGGTCGAAGTGCAGGCGCTGGGCTGGAGCGGACCGGAAGGCGAGCAGGTCGGGAAAAGCAAGCCCCAGATTCGCGTTGGTCAGGGTCGTCTTGGTCTGGCCATGGGTCAGGGTCGCACCGGACAGCCGCACTTCCACCGGGAAGGAGGGCCCGCCCCGGGCTGTGTCCCAGCGGGCTTCAAGGTCCAGTCTTGCGCTGCCGGTCAGGGATTTCAGGGTCGGGGCCAGCTGGGCCAGATTCCCGGGCAGGGACACGCTCTGGCCGGCCTTGACCTGCACCCAGCTGGAAGCGGGGTTGCGCAGATCGAGCAGCCCCTTGAGGGCGGCGCGCACGGCCACGGGCAGCAGGGATAACGTCCCGTCCAGCACGATTCCCTGCGCGCTCTGACGCAGAGAGGACGCTCCTCTGGCCACGGTCTTGCCCCTGAACTGCAGATCTGCCTGCGCCTGTCCGGCCGTGGCGCTCGGAGCGGGCCAGGCGAGGGGCAGACGCAGGCTCACATTGGCGGCTGTCTGACCCGACACGGCCCTGGCGCTGGCGCTCACGACCCCGCTGACAGTTTGGTTGTCTCCCAGGTCGAATGCGCATTGGCCGCCGAGACTGTTGGTGGTCAGGCGTGCGCCCGGCTGGTTCGCCTCCAGCCTGCCCCCGTCCAGGCTGGCCGTACCCACGATCCGGCCGGAACTGAGGGAGGCGCTGGCGCGCAGGTTCAAATCCGCGAGCCGGGCGCTTTGGTTGTCCCGGGTCAGGTTCAGGGCGTCCAGGGCGAGATTGGCGTCCATATGCGTTGCCGTGGCGTTGGATGAAATGGCGATGCGCAGCGGACTTGGATCCAGGCTGGCCGAGAGGCCTGCATGGCTGGGCAGGGAGGTCCGGATGGGGCCGAGTTCGGCCGTGGTTTGGGCCTCAAAGCCCTGGTCCGTGAACTGGATGCTGGTCTGCCCGGCCAGCCGGGGGGTGGTCGTCCATGCCAGTCCGGGCATCTTTCCCAGCTCGATCCCCCAGGAAAAGGCAACGTTCTTGGCTGCGACATCGGCGCGAATGTCGCGCAGGGCTACTGTCACCGGCAGGGGTGAGCGCAGGCGGACGGGAGAAATGATGAGGTGGGGCTCGCCCTCCTGCCAGGCAAATTGCGCGCTGGCATTGCCCTCCTGGGCCAGAAGATCGGCGCCGAGCATGGCCTGGAAGTCCCGCGCCTCAAGCCTTGTCTCCACGCGCGGCCTACCGTCCCGGTCCAGGCCGAGCTCGGCCTGGACCTGCACCCAGCCGCTGGTGGGTGTGTCCTTGCGCCCCGGGATCAGTCGGGTCAGGGCCGCGATGGAGGCATCGGGCAGGGAACAGCTCAGGCGGAGGGTCTTGTCTGCAAGATTGGCCTGGATCCGGGCCTGCATGTCCTGTCCGGACAGGGCTGCGTGCAGGTCCAGAACAGCGCTCCCGCCCCGTTCCAGGGAGCCGTTGACGGCAAAGGGGAGGCTCATGGTCAATGCCCGGCCATCCAGGTTGACCCGACCGTCCACGGCAAGTCGTTCGATCCCGGGCAGGAACAGGGCAGACCCGTGGGCTCTGGACTCAGGGCCTCCCGTCAGGCAGGGAACCTCCCATTTCCCGCCCGTTTCCCGGACCTGGACTTCCAGACCCACGACCCGCACGTCGTCCACCTTGCCCTGCAACAGACCCGCAACGCTCCAGTCCACCTGCAGGTTCTTGATGCGGACGGAGGACTGCGGCCCCCCTGCAATTTGTGCCAGATCCAGGCCGAACGGCCCGATCCTTCTGACGTCCAGGGTCAGGGGGGCCATGGCCGTGTCGGCTGCGAGCATGGGAATGACCCGGGAGGCCGCCCATGGCAGAGCGGCCCACAGCCCAAGGAGGACCAGACCGGTCGTGACCAGGAGGGTAGACGCCCTGGGCCCGGTGGAGGGGGCCGGGGAGAGTTCTTGTGGCTCGGTCATGGAGCCTGTCTAGCAAAGGATGGGGCAAAGGCAAAGAACATGCGGCCCAGCTGGACTGCCCCAACAAGGGGGTGCTTTTTGATCCATCCCTGCGGCGAGGCCATGTTTTTTTTGTATCATATCGGAATTAACGCATGATTATTATTCTGGGGGATAATCGGAGGATGTGTTTGTGCCAATTTGTATTTTACCTCTGGACAAGGGTTTGTTTCGGGCCTATAGGGAAATTGAAGCCTGAATTCAGTTGGACAAACCTCAACGGAGGGAAGACCATTGGACTCATCAAACGGCAAGTGGAGTGGACGAAAGTAGCGCTTCCACCAAGGCCAGTGAGGTGAAGAATATATAGTCTCGCCCTGGCAAACCAGACGGTGTGACCGTCAACAAGCGCTGATTTTGGTCAGGAAGAATTTCAAACTACAAACAAGAATAGTGAACTGACACAGAACAAAAAAATTGTGAGATGAAATGCAACGCCCCGCTTTGAGAAAAAGCGGGGCGTTTTTATTCCATGAATCCGCGCCGTACAACGGGGTATCCGGCATTGTCCAGCAGGGAGCCGGAGCCCAGTCCCTACAGTACATCCAGCTGCATCCTGCCCCAGACCCCGACCCTGCCTTCACACTGGGCGAAAACACCGTCCAGTCCCGTTGCTTCCCATTGCTGAGCCAGGGCCAGAACCCTGTCCATGGCCGCGGCATTTTTAAGCAGATTGGCCAGGGCCGTGGCTGCGGCATCGGCCAGGGCCGCGTCGCGGGACCGGGTGACCACCAGGTCGGCGTTTCCGAAACTGAGCGAATGGCCGATTTTGGCCGAAGAGGCGCAGAACGAACAGGGAAATTCCCTGGCCTGCACGGGCACGCACAGGCGCAGGCCTTCCCCGGGCACGCTCAGGATGCCGATATGCCGGTCACGGGTGGAACAGAGATAGGTATCCCCACCGTTTTCGACCAGGATGTCGGGCGACTGGTTTTGGAATTTCTCCGCCACCAGCTGGGCGATGGTTCCGGCCACCGCGGCCATGGGGCCCACTCCCGTCAGCTGGGCGGCCCGGCACATGCGCTGGATGACTTCGGGTGCGCGGGGATCGGCCGTCAGGGGACTGAGGGCCGGGATGAATTCGGGGTGAATGGTTGCATAGGCTTGAATCTGGGCGCGCAGCAGGCGGACCTCGTCGGCCACGAGAACGGACAGATCCCTGCGGGCCGCGACCCAGAGATCGGTCTGTTCGATGACGATCTGGAAAGAGATCAGGTCGGGCTGCTGTGCAGCACGATAGGACCTGAACGGGGAGTCGTGGACGGCACGTGGCTGATGGCGCGGGTTCATGGTTTCATTGCCGGGCCGGATTTTTGGCCAGCAATTCCTCGGCCGATTCCAGGGGCATGGGTCTTCCCAGCAGATACCCCTGGGCCAGGTCGCATCCCAGATCCTGCAGGATCTGGAGTTGGTCCTGGGTTTCCACGCCTTCGGCCACGATGCGCAGGTCCAGGATTTTGCCCAGCCCGATGATGGCCTTGATGATCTCCAGGTTGCTCGGGTTTTCCAGCATGGTCTGCACAAAGGACCGGTCGATCTTCAGGATGTCGATGGGCAGGCGCTGCAGATAGGACAGGGAGGAGTAGCCAGTGCCGAAATCATCCATGGCGATCTGCACCCCCAGCTTCTGCAGTTTTTCCAGTTTGGAGGTGGTCTGCTCGGGATTGTCCATGACCGCGGTTTCCGTGATCTCCAGCTTGAGGTGGCTGGGATCCAGCCGCGTCTGCTGGAGCAGGGCGGCGATGTCGCTGGCGAGGTTGGGCTGCAGGAAATCCTTGGGCGAAAGATTGAGGGACAGGTAGGGCATCTGTTCGGCCTCCATGGCCTGCCATCGAACCAGGGTTCGGCATCCCTGGGAGAGAACCCATTTGCCGATGTCCGAGACCAGCCCGGCCTCCTCGGCCAGGGGGATGAAGGACCCCGGGGTGAGCAGGCCATGGCGCGGGTGATTCCAGCGCACCAATGCCTCGAACCCCCGCAGATGGCCGGTGGAGACCGTGAAGATGGGCTGGAAGAAGAGCTCGAATTCCTCGTTGACCAGGGCCCGGCGGAGGTCGTTCTCCATCTCCACGGCCTGCAGCACCTTTTCGTACATGCTCTTGCTGAAGATCTTGAACTGGTTTTTGCCCATCTCCTTGGAGCGGTACATGCAGATGTCCGCATCGCGGATCAGTTCGTCTGGACTCTGGTAATGGGAAGTGCGCAGCACTATGCCGATGGAGGCGCTGACCTGGATCTCCCGGTCCTGGATCTGCATGGGCTGGCGGACGTCGTTCAGGAGACGGTGCGCGATGTCGATGGCCTGGCGGTTGGTGTGGAAGTCCTCCAGGATGATGGCGAATTCGTCCCCGCCCATGCGGGCCACGGTGTCAATGGCGCGCAGCCCCCTGGTCAGGCGGTTGGCGACTTCCTTGAGGAGCGAGTCCCCGGCCTGGTGGCCAAGGGTGTCGTTGACCCGCTTGAAGCTGTCCAAATCGATCATGAGCACGGCGAAGCGGTACCCTGGGTTGCGTTTCTGACGCTCCATGGCCCGGTTCAGGCGATCCATGAACAGGACCCGGTTGGGCAAGCCGGTCAGGTTGTCGCGCAGGGCCTGGGTGGTCAGTCTGTTCTCATAGTCCTTGCGCTCCGAAATGTCGCTGAAGATGAAGAAGGCCCCGGCTATTTTGCCGTCCAGCAGGTAGGGGTAGCCGAGCATGGACACGGGAATGACATGTCCGTCCTTGTGGCGGCGGAGGGTTTCCTGGCTCTGGGCGGTGCCTTGCAGGACCTTTGCCAGGAAGGAGTAGTTTTCCTCCAGGCTGTCAGGGGGCAGGAGGACCTCGAAGAGGGAGTCCACGTCGTCCCGGGTGAACCCGAACATGGCCGTGAAGCTCAGATTCAGGTTCTGCGGGGCCCCGTCCGCCCCGAGCAGAAGAATGCCCTGGGGCGAGTTGTCGAAGAGTTGCTGGAAAAGGCTTTTCTGGACCGCCAGTTTCTGTTCCGCCTCCTTGCGTTGGGAGACGTTGCGCATGGATCCTTCGAGATAGGCGATGGACCCATCCGGGTGCTGCACGGTTCGCATGTTGATGGACAGCCATCCCCGGGTCTTGTTTCCCTCACTCATGGAGGTCTCGAAATTGTCGATCCGGCCCTGGTTGAGGACCTGGTCCATCAGGGTGAGCCGATCCTTGTCGGACAGCAGGTGCCTGAGAAATCCCTTCCGGTGCCGCATGAGGCTTTCCACATCCGGATATCCGAGGATGCGGGCCAGGGCGGGATTGGCGTTCAGGAGGTCGTGATCCAGGGACGCCTGGAAAATGCCCTCGGTCGCGTTTTCAAAGATCAGGCGGTGCTTCTCCTCGCTTCTGCGCAGGGCCTGTTCCGTGGCATTGCGGGAAATGGCCAGGGCCAGGTGGTCGGCCACTGAAGCAAGGATGGGTGCGTCCCTGGTGCTGAAATGCAGATTGTCTTCCGGCAGCACGATGACCACGGAGCCCAGGATCCGGCTTCCGTACTTGAGGGGGGAGGCGAACCAGACCGTCTGTCCAAGATAGCCCGTTTCGGTCAGGTTGGGCCGTTCCGTGAAGATGGTGGGCTGCATGGTCTGCTGGACCTTGGCCGCCAGGTCCGCGAGACGGGTGAGAATTTCGGCGCTGGCACAGGAATCCTGGTCAAGGCAGGAGAAGGTGTAGGTGTCGATTTCGAAGTCAGGCAGGGCGATGTGCAGGATCTGGATATCCAGGTGCCAGACCAGGAGGTCGTTCACCTGCGAGAAGAGTTCCGCGTTGTCCATGGGGGTGCTGGCCGCCGTGGAGACGAGGTAGAGTACCCTGGTGGTGATTTCGGACCGCTTTTTTTCCGTGATGTCCCGGATGCTCTGGATGGCCCCGGCGATCCTGCCTTGCCGGTCATACAGGGGGCTGGCCTTGGTCCACACAAAAGCCCCCCGCCCTCCGTGCAAGGCCGGGACGAACACCTCCGTGGCCCGGGTCTGGTTCTGAGTCTGCTCCGGACTGTACATGGGGTAGCTCTGACTGGGATCCTTGGCGATGAAATCCAGCAGAACGGGGCGGGGGTGGCCGTAGAAGGGGATGGCGTATTCGAAGCCCCCCGTGCCCAGGATTTCCTGCTTGGGTACGCCGGTCATGACTGCCATGGCCTTGTTCCAGGCGATGACCCGGTGCTCATTGTCCACCGCGAAGATGGCATCGGGCAGGAATTCGATGATGTGGTCCAGTCGCTCCATCTCCCTGCACACAGTTTTTTCGTCATCGAATGCCTGGTAGGTCTCGCTGACGAGCTGGAGCACGGCCGCCACCGCAGCGGGGCATGCGCTCAGATCCAGCAGGGCCTGTTCGATTTGGCGTAGGAGCAGGGGGTGCATGGCTATCCTGATCATCTGGCTTGAGGTGGTCGAAGGACTGCATCCTGATACGTTGAAGGGGGGCCGTTCGTCCAGACGTGGAGTACGCGGGTTCTTTGTCCTGGGAGGATTTCCAGACCCATGCGGCAGGACTGGTTGAACAGACACTCTTGGATTGCCCCCACGTCGAGGTTCTGGTCAGCATCGGTCCGGGGATGCTAGGCCCGGGAGCCTCCGTGCGGATATCTGTGCAGGGGCCACAGCGCCGGGCCCGTCCACGGACTGTAGGGGCCGTCGTCGTGCAGGCGTCTGCCCTCGTCCGCCAGACCCAGTTCGTCCATGCGCTCCCGGGTGGGGACGCCGGTGGCCGGGTCCTGGCCCTGCAGGGCGTAGTAGCGCTGGAGCAGGTCGCGGTGCCTGGCGCGTTCGCGCTCCATGTCCTCGGGGCTGAAGTGATCGGGGTGCAGGGGGATGGAGTCGTGGACGCTGGTGATGCCCCGGCGGGCGTTGAAGGCCTTTTCCAGGGTGTAGATGCGGTCCGCGGCGCGGAGGAGGCCCTCCTCGTCGAAGGGCTCGCCGGTGGCCGCCGTCAGCAGGCGGGCCAGCCCGCCCAGGAGGGGCTCCTTCCAGGCCAGGGGTACGGCGTTGGCCCAGGAGTTGACGGCCCCCTTGCAGCGGCCCACGCTGTCAGCCAGGGTGCAGACCCTCTCGGACAGGATGATGGCCTGCACCGGATCGTCCATGTCCGCCCGCAGGGCGCCCGAGGCCTGCAGCCTGGGGAAGAGGTCCGGATCGTTCTCGCCGTAGGCCCAGCTGCGGCCGCGCAGATGGTCGGCCCCGCGGGTGGAGGTGGCGTGGGCCAGGGCGAAGAGGCCGGCCGGGTAGGGGCCGCGGCTCAACCCCTTGACGTGGTAGCAATAGTCCATGGCCCTGCCGCCCAGAATTTTGGCCAAGGACAGCATGCCCTCGGCCAGAATGTTGCCGAACCCTTGGCGCAGGGCCGTGCGGTGGACGAGTTCGACCTGGTCGGCCGCGTTTTCCCAGGACAGATCGAGGCCCCCGGTCTGCTCCCGGGTCAGGAGGCCGCGGGCATACAGGTCCTTGGCCAGGGCCATGGCGTTGCCCAGGGGAATGACGTCCATGCCGTAGATGTCGCCCAGGTTGCTCATCTCCATGATGGCCACGGGGTCCGTCACGCCGCAATTGGTGCCCATGCAGAAGATGGACTCGTACTCCAGGGCTTCGCCGTGCTCGCCCTGCCTCGTGCCGGAGGGGATCTCGTAGACGTTCTTGCAGCGTACGGGGCAGTTGCCGCAGCCCGTTCGGCCGGTCTCGAACCGCTTCCAGGCCTCGGGCCGAAGCTGGGGCGGAATCTGGTCGGGTTCCAGATATTTTAAGTAGTTGCGGAATCCAGGCCGCCAGTTGGTCACGCCGTGGTGCGAGCCGTATCGGCTGGCCACGTTGCGCTGGAAGTCGTCTTTGGCGAAGTATTCCCGGTCAAGCTTGGCCAGTTCCAGGAAGGCCTCGGGGTCGGCCAGGCCCACCCGGTGGTCACCCGCCACCACGATGGCCTTGAGGTTCTTGGAGCCCAGCACCGCCCCGCTGCCCCGCGCGGCCGAGGCATACCTGTCTACGATGGTGGAGGCGAAGCGGACCAGGTTCTCCCCGGCCTGCCCGATGCAAGCCACCGAGGCCCTGGAACCGTGCCGGGCCACCAGCGCGTCTGTCGTCTCCCAGGTACCCTTACCCCAGAGGTCGAGGGCGTCGAGGAGTTGCGCCGATTCCGGCGTGACCAGCAGGTAGCAGGGGGCCTTGGCCCGCCCAGTGATGATGATCTGGTCGGCCCGGGCGTGCTTCATGACCGAGGCGAAGCGCTCGCCCGCATTGCCGTCTCCCAGGATGCCCGAATAGGGCGAAAGGGTGGAGACCTCCACCCGGCTGGTCATGCCCAGGGCCGTGCCGGACAGGGGGCCGGGCGCGATGCAGTAGACGTTGTCGGGGGAGAGGGGATCGAGTCCGGGGGGGATGCGGTCGAAAAGGACCTTGGAATTCAGGCCGCGTCCACCCAGAAAGGCCCGAGCCAGGTCCAGGGAAAGGCTTTGCTCGCGAATCGCGCCCGATGACAAATCGATGTCGAGAATCCTTCCGGTCCAGCCAAACATGGGGGCCTCCCTGGTCTGGGACTGATGGTTGGGAAAATATAAAATGATATGCCAGAGGGCCCTGTTTGCCTAGATCCAACATGGACATCGGTCAAAGGCATCAGGCCCGGGGCCATGGGGATACGGGGAGGATGCGGTGCGCGGATCCGCGCGCCTTGGGAGGTCAGGGGTGGCCGGCTCCGCCTCGGGGCTTCCTGCGCAACCGCCATGGGGAAAGCGGGAACAATTCGGACCTCACAGCGCCTGCCACAGGATCTTGGTCCCGATGGCCAGAAGCACCCCCCCGCCGAGGACCTCGGCGCGCTGTCCGAGACGGGTGCGGCAGCCGACGGTCTTGCCCAGGTGAAGCCCGGCAGCGGTGAAAGCAAAGGCCACCGTCCCGATGATTGCGGCGGGGGTCCAGACGGAGATGTCCAGCATGGCCAGGGTGAAGCCCACGGCCAGGGCGTCGATGCTGGTGGCCACGGAAAGCATAATGAGGCGCGAGCCCTGGGTCGGGTCCTGGCAGACGTCCTCCTCGTCGTGGTGCAGGCCTTCCCAGAGCATGTGTCCTCCGATATACAGGAGCAGGCCAAAGGCGATCCAGTGTCCGAAGCGCAGGAAATACTCGCGCACGGCAAAGCCTCCGAACCATCCCAGGATCGGCATGAGGGCCTGGAACAAGCCGAAATGCCAGGACAGGCGGAACGTCTGGCGGGCGGTGACGATTTTCAGCGCCACCCCCGAGGCCACGGCCACGGCAAAGGCGTCCATGGCCAGTGCGATGGCAATGAGCAGGATTTCGGGAAGGGACATGGGCACTCCGGCTGGTCAAGGGGCACAAGGCTGATAGCCCAGGGCAGTCCACAAGGCCAAGAAGAATTTCACGACCCGTGCCACAGGTCATTCCCCGGCCCGCGCCGGCCACGGTACAAGTTTTGTTGACGCTGTGCCCCCCCCTGATTAGAGGGGGCGCTGGCCCGCTGTATTGGAGCGGACCGCACTGCATGCCCGTGACGGAGGAGGATCTGGATGCGCTCTCGAAATCTTGAAAAATGGACCGTGGACCGTTCTGTGGAGCTCTACGGCGTGGACAACTGGGGCGGGGGCTATTTCAAGGTCACGCCCGAAGGCAAGCTGGGCATCACCCCGTTCCCGGACAAGGAAATCTGCGTGCCCATCCAGTCCATCATCAGCGGGCTGCAGGAACGCGGCCTGGGCCTGCCCGTGCTCCTGCGCATCGAAAACCTGCTCGATGCCCAGATTTCGCTCCTGCACGCATCCTTTGCCAAGTCCATCAACGAGCTGCAATACCAGGGTGAATTCCGGGGCGTGTATCCGGTCAAGGTCAACCAGCAGCAGCAGGTCCTGGAGGAGATCGCCAAGGTCGGCGGGCCCTTCAACCACGGGTTCGAAGTGGGCAGCAAGGCCGAGCTCATCGCAGCCCTGTCCTTTCTGCGCAATCCCAAGGCCTGCCTGGTCTGCAACGGCTACAAGGACCAGGACTACATCGATCTGGCGCTCTACGCCTGCAAAATGGGCTTCCTGTCTTTTCTGGTCCTGGAAATGCCCAGCGAGCTGCCGCTCATCCTGGAGCGGTCTCGGGTCCTGAACATCAAGCCGCGCATCGGCGTGCGCATCAAGGTCTCCACCCAGGCCGGCGGGCACTGGGCTGAATCGGCCGGGGACCTGTCCATCTTCGGCCTGTCCACGTCGGAGGTGGTGGACGTCATCGACCTGATGCGCTCCCAGTCCATGCTCGACTGCGTGCAGCTCCTACATTTCCACCTCGGTTCCCAGATCCCCAACATCCGCGACATCCGCACCGCGGTGCACGAGGCCGCGCGCATGTACGCCGAACTGGCCAAGGAAGGCTGCGCCATGGGCTTTCTGGACCTGGGCGGCGGGCTGGCCGTGGACTATGACGGGTCCCATACCAATTTTGCCAGCAGCCGCAACTACACCCTGGAGGAGTACTGCACCGACATTGTCGAGTCCGTCATGGCCACGGTGGACGAGCACGACCTGCCCCACCCCCATATCATCACCGAGTCCGGCCGGGCCACGGTGGCCTACTACTCGGTCCTGCTCTTCAACGTCATGGACGTCAGCCGTCTGGAAAACCGGGCCGTGCCCAAAGCCCTGGACGAGGACGACCCCGAGGCCGTGCACAACCTGCTGGACGTCTACAACTCCCTGTCCCTCAAGAACATGCAGGAGTGCTACAACGACGCCATCTACTACCGGGACCAGATCCGCCAGCTCTTCCGTCTGGGCCAGTGCAGTCTGCGTCAGCGGGCCGTGAGCGACACCATTTTCTGGGCCGTGATCCGCAGCATCGCCGAAAAGCTGCCCGAGATGAAGAACCCGCCCTCGGCCCTCAGGGACGTGGACTTGGCCCTGGCCAGCATCTACTACTGCAACATGAGCGTGTTCCAGTCCCTGCCTGACGCCTGGGCCATCAGCCACCTCTTCCCCATCATGCCCTTGCACCGGCTGGACGAGATGCCCACGGAGCAGGCCATCCTGGCCGACATCACCTGCGACAGCGACGGAAAACTGGACAACTTCATCGACATCCACGGTGTGAAGCGCGTGCTGGAGCTGCACACCCTCAATCACTGCGAGCCGTACTACCTAGGCGCGTTTCTGGTCGGGGCCTACCAGGAGACCCTGGGGGACCTGCACAACCTGTTCGGGGACACCAACGTGGTCAGTGTGCGCATCAACGAGGACGGTACCTACGACCTCATCCGGGAGCTGGAAGGGGACAGCGTGGCCGATGTGCTCTCGTACGTGGAATTCGAGCCCAAGCAGGTGCTGGAGAACTTCCGCAAGGTGGCGGAGCTGGGCGTGCGCGAAGGCAAGATCAGCCCCCAGGAACGGTTCATGATCATGCGCGCCTACGAGCGGGGGATGCGGGGCTACACCTATCTGAACGTGGGCCGGGATTGCGACAATCCCGAGGCGTGTGCCGGCGGATCCCTGCCCGGCTCGTAATCAACCCCGTTTGCGTGAGGAGGATCGCCATGTCCAGAGTGCTCATCATCGGCGCCGGCGGCGTCGGCCATGTGGTGGCCCACAAATGCGCCCAGGTGCTCGAGGTCTTCAGCGAGATCATGCTGGCCAGCCGGACCGCGTCCAAGTGCGAGGCCATCGCCGCCTCAGTGCTGGCAAAAACCGGCCGGACCATCCGCACGGCGGCGCTCAACGCCGACAACGTGGCCGAGACCGTGGCCCTCATCAAATCCTTCGGTCCCAGGCTGGTGATCAACGTGGCCCTGCCCTACCAGGATCTGGCCATCATGGACGCCTGCCTGGAGACCGGCGTGGACTACCTGGACACGGCCAACTACGAACCCCTGGACGAGGCCAGGTTCGAATACAAATGGCAGTGGGCCTACCAGGACCGCTTCAGGGAAAAGGGCCTCATGGCCCTCTTGGGCTCCGGTTTCGACCCGGGCGTGACCAACGTGTACTGCGCCTACGCCCAGAAGCACCTGTTCGACGAAATCCATGAGCTGGACATCATCGACTGCAACGCCGGCGACCACGGCCAGCCCTTTGCCACGAACTTCAACCCCGAGATCAACATCCGCGAGATCACCCAGCGCGGCCGCTACTGGGAGCGGGGAGAGTGGGTGGAGACCGACCCGCTGTCCTGGGGCATGACCTACGACTTCCCCGAGGGCATCGGGCCCAGGAAGTGCTATCTCATGTACCACGAGGAGCTCGAATCCCTGGTGCAGAACATCCGGGGTTTGAAGCGGGCCCGCTTCTGGATGACCTTTTCCGACAACTACCTGACCCATCTGCGCGTGCTGGAGAACGTGGGCATGACCTCCATCGAGCCCGTGGACTTCCAGGGCCGGAAGATCGTGCCCCTGCAGTTCCTCAAGGCCGTGCTGCCCGAGCCCGGATCCCTGGGGCCCCTGACCAAGGGCCGGACCTGCATCGGCTGCGTCACGAAGGGCGTCAAGGACGGGCGTGGGCGCAAGACCTACATCTACAACATCTGCAGCCACGAGGAGGCCTACCGCGAGGTCGGCTCCCAGGCCATTTCCTACACCACGGGCGTGCCGGCCATGATCGGGGCCATGCTGATGCTGACCGGCGCGTGGCGGGGGGCGGGTGTTTTCAACATGGAGCAGCTCGATCCCGACCCGTTCATGGAGCAGCTCAATATCCACGGCCTGCCCTGGATCGTGACCGAACTGTGATGGACGGGCGCACGGCGTACCGTTTCGACCCGCACCAAATCGCCACGCCATCCTTTGTGGTGGACCTGGGGCTCATCCGGCAGAACCTGGACGTGCTGGCCGGGGTCAAGGCCCGCACGGGCTGCAGGATCCTGCTGGCCCTGAAAGGCTTTGCCATGTGGAGCGTCTTTCCGGTCCTGCGGCAGGTGCTGGACGGGGTCTGCGCCAGCTCGCCCCACGAGGCCAGGCTGGGCCGCGAGGAGTTCGGCCGCGAGGTGCACGTCTTTGCGGCCGGCTACTCCCAGGCCGACATCGTGGACCTCTGTGCCACGGCCGACCACATCGTCTTCAACTCCTTCCGCCAGCTGGAGGCCTTCCGGGGCCTCATCGCCGAAGAGGCCACGCGCCTCGGGCGGGAGATCGAACTCGGCGTGCGCATCAACCCCGAGCACTCCGAGGGCGCGGTGCCCATCTACGACCCGTGCTCGCCGGGTTCGCGTCTGGGGGTGCGGCGGCGGGACTTCCGTCCCGGTCTGCTGCACGGGGTGACGGGCCTGCACTGGCACAACCTCTGCGAACAGAACGCCGACTGCCTGGAGCGGACCATCGCGGCCGCTGAAAAAGGCTTCGGGGAATTCTTCTCGCGCATGGAGTACGTCAACTTCGGTGGGGGCCACCATATCACCCGGCCTGACTACGACACGGACCTTTTGTGCCGGCTCATTAACGACTTCAAGCAGCGCCACGGCATGCAGGTCTACCTGGAGCCGGGCGAGGCCGTGGCCCTGAACTCGGGCTATCTGGTTTCCACGGTCCTCGACGTGACGCAGGCCGACATGCCCATCGCCATCCTGGACACCTCGGTCCCGGCGCACATGCCCGACGTGCTGGAAATGCCGTACCGCCCGCACATCGTCGGCTCGGGCCTGCCCGGCGAGAAGGCTCACACCTACCGCCTGGGCGGCCTGTCCTGCCTGGCCGGGGACGTGGCCGGCGAGTACTCCTTCGACCGGCCCCTGGCCCCCGGCGACCGCCTGGTCTTCACGGACATGGCCCACTACTCCATGGTCAAGACCAATACCTTCAACGGCATCCAGCTGCCAAGCATCGCGGTCTTCGAACCCGAGGACGGTTCCATGCGCGTGGTGCGCAGCTTCGGCTACGAGGATTTCAAGGGTCGGCTGTCCTGAAAGTCTTTGGGGAAAATCTGGGATCGCCCATCAAAATGACCGAGGTCACCCAGATTTTTGCTTCCCCTTGAAATACTCCATGGCCTTCAGCACGAAGCGGGCGTAGGCCCCGGCCTGGCCGCCGCCCATTTCGACGGCCACGTCGATGGTCTCGTAGATCTCCTGGTCCGTGGCGCCGTGCTGCATGGCCTGGTCCAGATGCCACTCCATGCACGGCTCGCACTTGGTGACGATGGAGATGGACAGGGCCATGAGTTCCTTGGTCTTCCTGTTCAGGGCGCCGTCGGCAAAGGCCTTTTCCTCCAGTTCCAGGAACGGGGCGTAGGTCTTGACGTTCTTGAGAAACGTCAGGTGCAGGCGCTTGCGGTCTCTGACGCTCTGGTCGATCTTCATGAAATTCAGGTCGGGCATGTCGTTCTCCTTGAAATGAACATACGCACTCAGCGGAAGAGGGCGGGGTGGTCAGAGCAGCATGCCCAGGACCAGTGGCATGGTCCCCAGGGCCGCGCCGAAGGACAAACCCGCATCCACGGCCGACAGGGCCACATAGGTGTTTGGACGGATGGCCCCCTGGAAGACCGAGGTGAAGGAGGGCTCATCGCGCTGCACCAGGGGCCGGGCCGCCATGAGGATGAGGGCGACCAGGCTGATGGCGGCGAAGAGGGACGCGGCCATGAGCAGCACCGGCTGCTCCCCGACATGCATGGTGGTCAGCTTGCCCACGAGCAGGGCGGGAAAGAGGACATAGTAGGTCATCCGTTCGGCCTGAGGCCAGAAGGTGCAGCTGGGAAATTCGGCCTTGCGGAGCACGAAGCCGGTCAGGACGAGGATGAAGATCGGCAGGAGAGTCGGGAAAACGTTCACAGCGCACCTCCGCGCAGGGCTCCCTCTGGATTCAGGGCAGAGGCTGCCACCGGACATGGCCCGGAAGGCCAGGCCTCACCGTGTGGACGCCCTTTTGGTCGCCATGGGGGGACCACGGTGGGATTCCCTTTCTCTTCACGGGACAGCGGCCCGAAAGGGAAACGCGCATGCCCGGGTTATCTGGCCGCCGGGAGAAATGCCGTCTGGCGGGCGAAGAAGAAGGCCTTGTCGAAGGGTCCCATGCTGCCGGTCTCGGCCATGAGGGTGAAGTACTCCACCCGGCCGTAGCGGCGGGTCAGCTCCGGCCGCACTCCCATGAGCGCGTAGTACTCGGCCTTGCGCATGGGCCGATCGCTCTGGGTCAGGTCGTAGACCGCGTCCTCGACCTCGGCCCAGGCGTGGACCACGAACCCCGGCCCGCCAGGGATCCAGGCGTGCACCACCTCCGCCATCTCGCTCTCGCTGCAGATTTCCATGGCCGCGGCAAAACATTGTTCTCTGTATTCCATGGCTGCTCCTTCATCGGTTTTCTGTGTTGGGGCGCATGATGGCCGCGCCCACGGCGTTGCCGACCTGGTAATGGTCCGGGAAGGTGACCACAGTGCCGAGCTTTCGGGCCACCTCCGGCAAAAGAAAGGGTGCCGCCGCGCCGATGCCGACCATGCGCGGGCGCAGGCGGACGGAAATGTCGAGCAGGGGGCTGGGTTCATCCTGGTTCAGGAAGCGGGCCAGGGCCGGGCCGACTTCACGGGTGCCCAGGGCGCAGAGGATGGCCGAGGTCAGGGTGTCCCGGGCGTTGTCGAGGACCAGCCGGCAGAATTCGCGGACCCCGAGGCCCAGGAGCAAGGCCAGGGCTTCCGCGCCTCGCCTGGCGGGCTCCTCGCGGCCCAGACCCAGGGTGCCCAGCACGTGCAGGGCATCGGTGGGGGTGAAGCCGCAGGCCGAGACCTGGCGGCGGGAGGAGAGCCTGGCGACGGCCTTCTCCAGACTGGCTTCGGCCATGCCCAGTTCCTCGCGCAGCTGTTTGGGGGTGGCTGGTCCGTGGCGGGCGAGCCAGTCCAGGAGGGGATCGCCGCTGCCGGTGGCGGGCGCGTCCAGCAACGGGAAGACGCACTGGGCCAGAAGATCAGGGCCGATCCAGGCCGCCGGGTCGGTCAGGGTGCCCAAGACTGCCCCCTGGGCGTACAGGTGGGCCTGGCACAGGGGCACGACCCGATCCGGACCCAGGACAATGCGCCCGTCCTGGAGGCGGACCAGGCTGTCCCCGCCCAGGCCCACGGTGTACATCTCCACGGCCTGCACATGGGTGCGCCAGGCGCCGATGGTCATTCCCTCCTCGCGGATGACGGGGCCCCCGTCGCGGATGAGGGTGATGTCCGTGGTGGTTCCCCCCACGTCCACGACCAGAACCGTCTGCCCTGGCTCGGCGTGGCTGCCGAACAGGGCCGTGGCCGCGGGTCCGCTGGCCACCGTGGCCGAGGAATGGAGCAGGGCCTGCTCCAGGTCCATGGCCTGGCAGTCGCCGCGCACGATGCGCACGGGGCAGGACAAGCCCAGGGCCTGCATGGACGCCCCGATGCTGCGCAGGAAATCCTGCATCACGGGGAGCAGGCGGGCGTTGAGGATGGCCGTGGTGGCCCGCTCCTGCATGCCGGGTCGGGAGCTGGCCTGGTGGGAGCAGAACACGGGCTTGGTCCTGTCCATGAGTTGGACGGCTTTGGCCGCCACCAGTTCGTGCGTCGGGTCGTCCACGGCCAGCAGGGAGCAGATGGCGTAGGCATCCACCTTGGGCCGCATCTCCAGGATGCCCTGCAGTAAAAATTCCATGCCCAGGGGTTCGGCCTCCACGCCTTTGGCCTTGTGCCCTCCCGGGATGTAGCGCAGCTCCGTCGCGGGGACGTCCATGCGCTTGTCGTGGCCGATGACGAAGAGCCCGACCTCTGCCCCCTTGTTCTCCACCAGGGCGTTGGTGGCCAGGGTGGTGGAAACGCAGACCAGGGAGATGGCGCCGGGCTCGACGGACGAATCCCGGAGCACCTCTTCCAGGGCCAGCCCGATGGCCAGGGCCGGGTTGTGGGCCGTGGTCGGGACCTTGGCGCTGGTCAGGACGCGGCCCGACCCCTGGTCGAGGACCACGGCGTCGGTGTAGGTTCCACCGGTGTCGATGCCGATGACGAAACAAGGTGTAGGCATGGAAATTTCCGTGAAAGAGTCCCTGGATCCGCGACTCCCATAAGGATTTCCTCCCGGTCCGTAAACCCCGGGTCAAGGCCGCATGGGCCGTGTAGACTCGGATCCGGCCGCGGCCTGTGCAGAGGGAAGTGGAGCGTCCGCCGCCCTTGCCAAGTGTCGGGCATCGGGTTAGGGCCACGAAAAAATCAAGGAGTTCACCATGGCCAAAGCACGTGCCCGTCACATCCTGGTGGCGACCGAAGAGGTCTGCCAGACCCTGAAGAAGAAGATCACCGAGGAAGGCGGAGACTTCGCCGAACTCGCCCGCAATTATTCCCAGTGCCCTTCAGGCCGCCGCGGCGGCGATCTGGGCACCTTCGGACCGGGTCAGATGGTGCCTGAATTCGACCACGTCTGCTTCAACGAAGCCGTGGGGGTGGTCCATGGTCCGGTCAAGACCCAGTTCGGCTACCACCTGGTGGAAGTGACCGAGCGCTCCTGAGGCCGCCGCGCCACCCTGTCTCGTGGAAACCGGGCTGCTTGGTGGCCCGGTTTTTTTTGGGAAAAGAGAATGGGAATTATGTGAGTCATGGGACTCATGCATAAAGACCCATACATCCCAGACCTCCCATAATTCCCATTCTCTTTTCCGAGGAATCACATGGAAGACCACATTCGATTCGACGCAGAAAACTGTGCCCTGCTCCTGCTTGACCAGCGCAAGTTGCCCCTGGTGGAGGAGACGTTTGTCTGCCGCACGGTGGAGGACGTGGTCTTCGCCCTGCAGACCATGGTCGTGCGCGGGGCCCCGGCCATCGGCGTCAGCGCGGCCTACGGCTGCTGCATCGCCCTCAGGCAGGCCCTAACGGCCGGTGCGTACTGGATGAACGAGCTGGGACGCCTGCTCAATCTCCTGGCCCAGGCCCGGCCCACGGCCGTCAACCTGGCCTGGGCCGTGGGCGAGATGCGCACGGCCTGGGGCGGTGCCCATGATCCCCGCCTCCTGGCCGGGGTTTGGCTGGCCCTGGCCAGGAAGATCCAGGCCGACGACATCGCCGCCAACAAGGCCATGGGCCGCTTCGGGGGCGCGCTCCTCAATGACGGGGACACGGTCATGACCCACTGCAACGCCGGGGCCTTGGCCACGGCCGGGTACGGCACGGCCCTGGGCGTGATCCGGGGCGCGGTGGACATGGGCAAGCGGATCGCGGTCATCGCCAACGAGACCAGGCCCTTCCTGCAGGGGGCGAGGCTGACGGCCTACGAGCTGCACAAGGACGGCATTCCCGTGACCGTGGCCTGTGACAACGCCTGCTCTCTCCTCATGCGCCGGGGCCTGGTGGACAAGGTCGTGGTCGGGGCGGACCGCATCGTGGCCAACGGGGACGTGGCCAACAAGATCGGCACCTCCGGGGTGGCCATCCTGGCCCGGCATTACGGCATCCCCTTTTATGTGGCCGCGCCCAGCTCCACCTTCGACCTGGACACCGCCGACGGCGGGCTCATCCCCATCGAGGAGCGCACGCCGCTGGAGGTGACCCACGTGGGCGGGGCCCGGATCACGCCGGACCAAGTCCCGGTCTTCAACTTTGCCTTCGACGTGACCGAGAGCGCCCTGATCACCGGGATCATCACCGAGCTCGGGGTCCTTTACCCCCCCTACACCTCTATTGCCGCAACCATCGGCCAGAGAGCCTGCACATGAACGAGCTGCTCCCCTTGGTGGCCCTCATCGGCCGTCCCAACGTCGGCAAGTCCACCCTTTTCAACCGCCTGCTCAAAAAGCGGGTGTCCATCACCCACGACATGCCCGGGGTGACCCGGGACTCCATCTTCTGCACCGTGCGCGGGGAGGAAAGGCTCTACACCCTGGTGGACACGGGCGGCATCGTCCCGGACTCCAGCGACGAGATCGAGATGGACATCTTCCAGCAGGCCCGCGAGGCCATGGAGAACGCTGACCTCATCCTCTTCGTGGTCGACGGCCGCCAGGGACTGCACCCCCAGGACGAGCAGGTGTCCCAATACCTGCGCCAGTCCGGCAGAGAGGTGCGCGTGGTCGTGAACAAGGTCGACGGCCCGGAGCAGGAGGAGGCCCTGTCCGCCGAATTCTACGCCCTGGGGTTTCCCCTGCATTGCGTGTCCGCTGCCCAAGGGTTCGGCATGGGCGATCTGCGGGAGGTCATCGAGTCCGTCCTGCCCTTGGCCGGGGCGGACGGGGAGACGGCCCAAGCAGCCAGGGGCCTCAAGATCGCCCTTTTAGGCAGGCCCAACGCGGGCAAGTCGTCCACCATCAACGCCCTGCTGGGCAAGAAGAGGCTCATGGTCAGCTCAGAAGCCGGCACCACCCGGGACTGCGTGGACGTGGCCGTGGAGCGCGGGGGCAAGGTCTACACCTTCGTGGACACGGCCGGGGTGCGCCGCAAGTCCAGGGTCACGGAGTCCCTTGAATACTTCAGTGTGGTGCACGCCTTGCAGGCGGCCAGGCGGGCCGACGTGGTCGTTCTGGTCCTGGACGTCATGTCCGGAGTGGTGGGGCAGGACAAACGGCTGCTGTCCTTTCTGGACGCGGAGAAGATCCCTTTCGTCATCCTGGTCAACAAGATCGACCTGCTGACCAAGGATCAGCTGGCCCAGGCCAAGAAGGGCCTGACCGAGGATTTCGCCTTCTGCGCCCACGTGCCTGTGCTGTACGCTTCCTCCGTGTCCATGGCCGGCCTGGGCGGGCTGCTGCCCCTGGTGGACAAGCTCTGGGAGCAGTGCGGGCGGCGTCTGGGCACCGGGGAACTGAACCGCCTGGTCAAGCTGGTGGCCGAGCGCCATCAGCCCCCGGTCGTGGGCGGGCGTCGGGGCAAGATCTACTACATGACCCAGGCCGAGACCAGGCCGCCGACCTTCGTCTTCTTCGTCAACGACGAGAACCTGTTCGGGGGCAGCTATGTGCGCTACCTGGAGAACCAGCTGCGCAAGGTCTTCCTGCTGGACAAGACCCCCGTGCGCATGGTCTTCCGTTCCAGCCACGACACGCAGAGATAGGTTCCCCGGCCGGCCTCCCTTGACCGGGCAGGCCCATTGCCCTAGTGTTTCCGGGCGCTGCGGGTATTTCGCCGGCAGCCCCTTTCCGGTCCGCATCAAGCCCTCAAGGAGGATATATGGTTCAGAAAGCTGACAAGATCTGGTTCGACGGCAAGCTCGTGCCCTGGGACGAGGCGCAGGTGCATGTCCTGACCCACACCCTGCACTACGGGGTGGGGGTGTTCGAGGGCATCCGCTCCTACGTCACGGCTGACGGAGGGTCCGCGGTGTTCAGGCTGGAGGAGCACGTGGACCGGCTCTTCCTTTCGGCCAAGATCAACGAGATGGTCATTCCCTTCTCCCGGGAGGAGATCTGCGCGGCCATCGTCGACACCCTGGTGGCCAACAAGATGGCCGAAGCCTACATCCGCCCCTTGAGTTTCATCGGCGCAGGCGTCATGGGCGTCTTTCCCGGGAACAACCCCATCCAAACCATCATCGCCACCTGGCCCTGGGGTGCGTACCTGGGCGCCGAGGCGCTGGAAAAGGGGATCCGGGTCAAGACCTCGACCTTCACCCGCCACCACGTCAACATCATGATGACCAAGTCCAAGACCTGCGGCAACTACGTCAATTCCGTCCTGGCCAAGCGGGAGGCCCTGGCCGAGGGCTACAACGAGGCCCTCATGCTCGACACCGAGGGCTACGTGTCCGAGGCCACGGGCGAGAACATCTTCCTTGTGCGCAACGGGGTGATCAAGACCCCGCCCCTGGGCTCCATCCTGGCCGGCATCACCCGCGAGGCCATCATGCTGCTGGCCGATGATCTGGGCTACACCGTGGTCGAGGACCGTTTCACCCGCGACGAGCTGTACAGCGCCGACGAGGCCTTTTTCAGCGGCACGGCCGCCGAGGTGACCCCCATCCGGGAAGTGGACCGCCGGATCATCGGGCAGGGCTGCCGCGGCCCGGTCACGGGAGCCCTGCAGGAGGCCTATTTCAAGGTCCTGCACGGCGAGAACCCCAAATACGGCAAATGGCTGACCCGCTACTCTGTGTCCGGTTCGTAGGCGGACCGGGCCCCTGTGTTTCCCCCTCCTGCGCAGGGTCCGGCATGGGCCTCGCGCAGGGGGATGGCCTTTGCAGGGTTCTCGCCGGGAGGACCGCAAACCCCGGCAAACCCCTGCCCGTTTTCCCCCCACCGTCTAACCCCGAACCCCGGACTCCATGAGCCAGGACAGCCTCACCGCCCGCTACCGCCCCCAGACGTTCGCCGACGTGGCCGGCCAGGACGCGGTCAAGCACATCCTCTCCCGGGCCGCGGCCACGGACCGGGTGGCCCCGGCCTACCTGTTCAGCGGGACCCGCGGCGTGGGCAAGACCACCCTGGCCCGCATCTTCGCCAAGGCCCTGAATTGCCAGAGCGGCCCCGCCGCCGAGCCCTGCAACCAGTGCCCGGTCTGCCGGCAGATCACCCTGGGCGCGGCCGTGGACGTGGTGGAGATCGACGGCGCCTCCAACACCGGCGTGGACAATGTCCGCCGCCTGAAGGAGGACGTGGGCTATGCCCCCCTGGAGTGCCGCTACAAGGTCATCATCATCGACGAGGCGCACATGCTCTCCAAGGCGGCCTTCAACGCGTTGCTGAAGACCTTGGAGGAGCCGCCCGGGCACGTGACCTTCATCCTGGCCACCACCGAGCCGGAGAAATTCCCACAGACCATCCTCAGCCGCTGCCAGCATTTCGTCTTCAAACGCCTGCCCCAGGCCCGGCTGGCCGCCCACCTGGACTGGGTCCTGGCCAGGGAGGGCGTGGCGGCCGAGGCCCCGGCCGTGCATCTCATCGCCCGCCGGGGGGCAGGGTCGGTGCGGGACAGCATGTCCCTCCTGTCCCAGGTCCTGGCCCTGGGCTCGGCCTCCCTGACCTTGCATGACGTGCGCGAGGTCCTGGGCCTGGCCGGGCAGGAGGTCTTCGTCCGCCTGGTCGAGTGCGTGCACGGCCGGGATCTCCTGGGGCTGCACGCCCTGCTGACCGGGATCCTTGACCAGGGCGTGGATCTGGGCTTTTTTCTGCGCGAGCTGGCTTCCTGCTGGCGCAATCTCTTCGTGCTGCAGCAGCTGGGTCCCGACGTCCGCTCCATCATCGACCTGCCCGCCGAGGAGGTCGATGTCTGGGCAGCCTGGGCCCCGCGATTCTCCCTGTCCCACCTGCATGCCGCCTGGCAGATGACCCTGGACAGCCAGCGCAAAATCCTGACCAGCATGGAGCCGGCCCTGGCCCTGGAACTGCTGCTCTTGAACCTGGCCAGCCTGCCCGATCTGCTGGCCGTGGGTTCGGCCGAGGCCAGATGCGCCCAATCCCGTCCGGCTGCCGGCGGGCCGGGCCAAAACCCTGGCCAGGGACCGGACCCGGCCGGGCGAGCCGGCCACAATGCCGCGGAGCATTCCGCTCCCCGGGTCCCGTCCCGCCCGCATACTCCATCCAGGTCCGGTCCCGGCCCACAGGCGGGCAGCCCTGAACCCACCGTCGCGACCCCTGCCCAGCCGGCTTCGGGTCCCGGCGCAGCGGCTCCCCAGAGCCAGCCCGGCCGGCCGGCCTTTGCCGCTGCCACATCACGGCCAGAGTCCCAGATCCGGGAGAGACAGGCCCCCTTTGCGCCGGCCCCCGGAGGGTCCGCGGGCGGGCCTGCGGCGGGGCCTGGCGCGGCCGCAGGCAGCGGGCAAAACTGGAGCGGGTTCGTCAGGTTCTGCGCCTCCGCCTCCGACGGGGGCCGCCCCTTCCTGGGTCTGGACAAGGCCAGGGGGCAGGTGGTGGGCGGGGAGCTTGTGCTGGCCACCCCCCACGCCTTTTTGCGCGAGCGCATGCAGGGCAGCCTGTCCCGCCTGGCGGACCTGGCCCGGCAGTATTTCGGCACCAGTCTGACCCTGCGGATGGAAACGGTGGTCGAAGCCCCGCGCAAGACGCGGGCCGAACTCAAGGACATGGCCCTGGCGGACCCCGTGGTGCAGGAGGTCCAGGGCCGCTTTCAGGCCCGGATCATGGAGGTCCGGCCGGTGACAAACGCACATCCCAAGGAGAACGATACATGAATGAACTGATCAGACAGGCCCAGCTCATGCAGAAGAAAATGCTCAAGACCCAGGAGGAGATGGGCAAGAAGGAAGTGGAGGCCAGCGTCGGCGGGGGCATGGTCGCGGTCAAGGCCAACTGCTCCGGCGAAGTCCTGGCCGTGCGGATCGACCCCGCGGTCATGGAGAGCGGGGATGTGGACATGCTCCAGGACCTGATCCTGTCCGCGGTGAACGAGGCCCTGAAGAAAGGCAAGGACATGATGCAGGCGGAGATGAGCCAGCTGACCGGCGGCATGAAGATCCCGGGCCTGTTCTAGGAGCCCCTGTGCAGCGCCTGCCAGCCCCGTTGCAAAAGATCGTGGATCAGTTTTCGGCCCTGCCCGGGGTGGGGCCCAAAAGCGCCCTGCGCATGGCCCTGACCCTGCTCAAGTGGCCGCCCGAGTCCGTGCGAGCCCTGGGCCGGAACATTGAGGGCCTGCGCGACGCCCTGCACATCTGCTCGCGCTGTTGCGGCCTGGCCGACGCGGACCCCTGCCATATCTGCGCGGACCCCAAGCGCAGGGTTGACCAGCTCTGCCTGGTCTCGGAATGGGACAGCCTCATGGTCATGGAGGAGGCCGGGTTCTACCAGGGCCGCTACCTGATCCTGGGCGGGCTCCTGTCCCCCCTGGACGGGGTGGACGCCCAGGCCCTGGAGATGCCCCGGCTGAATTCCATCCTGCGCGAAGGGCAGGTGCACGAGGTCATCCTGGCCCTGGGTTCCACCATGGAGGCCGAGGCCACCAGCTCCTACGTGCACGCCCTGGTGGGCCGGGACTTCCCTGCCGTGGCCGTGACCCGCCTGGCCCAGGGCATCCCGCTGGGGGCGGAGATCAAGTACGTGGACCGCGAGACGCTCAAACAGTCCCTGAAATTCCGCCAGGCCCTGTAGGGGGTGCCCGGACCCTGCCATGCTGAAGCGGCCGTGCAACGATGCTCCCGGTCCGGGCGGCCCCGGGCGGTTCACGGCCGAGAGGCCGGCCCATCCCGCAGGGGAGGGCAGGCCTGCACGAAAATCCAGCCGGCAGGGGGATGGAACGTCCTCAGGCAACACCCTTGCAAATTCCGAGCAGCCCATGAGAGCGCTCCCCCATGCCCACCATCCACGGTGAACTCGTCACCGTCATCTACCACAACCCTGAGAACGGCTACGCCATCGCCCGCCTGCAGACCCCGTCCGAGCCCGGGCAGGTGACGGTCGTGGGCGTGCTCGGCGACGTGGCCCCGGGCGAGTCCCTGCGCCTGAACGGGGAGTGGATCGAGCACCCCAAGTTCGGCCGCCAGTTCAAGGCCGAGGCCTGCGAGCACGTCCTGCCGGCCAGCCTGAACGGGATCCGCCGCTTTCTGGAGTCCGGGGCGGTCAAGGGCATCGGCGAGAAGCTGGCCGAACGCCTCATCGTCCGGTTCGGCAGCCAGGTGCTGGACATCCTCGACGCCGACCCTGACCGCCTGCTGGAGGTCGAGGGCATCGGTCCGGCCAAGCTCAAGACCGTCCTGTCCTCCTGGCAGGAGAAGCGCCAGGTGCGCGGGCTGATGCTCTTTCTGCAGACCCACGGCGTGGCCACGACCTTCGCCCACCGCATCTTCCGCCACTACGGGATCAACGCCGTGCAGAAGCTGCGCCAGAACCCCTACGACCTGGCCTACGACATCCACGGCATCGGCTTCCGCACGGCCGACGAGATGGCCGTGAAGCTCGGGTTCGCCGCGGACGCGCCCCAGCGCCTGGAGGCCGGGGTGGAATACTGCCTGCGCCAGACGGCCGAGGGCGCCGGGCACATGTTTTTGCCCCGGGTCAACCTGGTGGAGGAGGCGGCCAGGCTGCTGGGCTGCCACGACCCGGGGCTCGTGGAGGAGCGGGTCGGGGCCCTGGTGGAGCAGAAGCGCCTGGTGGTGGAGGACATCCCGCAGAAACATGTGTCCTCGGCCGTGTACCTGTCCTATTTCTACCGCGCCGAGCGCGAGATAGCCTCCCGCCTGCAGGGGCTGCTGGAACATGTCTCCCGCCTGGACCCGGCCAGGATCGCCTCTGCGGTCCAGCGCGAGGAGGAGCGCCTGGACCTGCGGCTTTCCCCGGAGCAGCGCGAGGCCGTGGAATCGGCGTGCGCCCACAAGGTGGCCATCATCACCGGCGGGCCGGGCACGGGCAAGACGACCATCACCCGGGTCGTGGTCCGGGCCCTGAAGGCCCTGGGCCTGCGCATCGCCCTGGCCGCGCCCACGGGCCGGGCGGCCAAGCGCCTGTCCGAGGCCACGGGGTTCACGGCCACCACCCTGCACCGCCTGCTCAAGTACCAGCAGGGAGCGGGCTTCGAGTTCAACGAGGACAAGAAGCTGCCAGCCGACGTGGTGGTCGTGGACGAGGTCTCCATGCTCGACTGCGGACTGTGCCTGAGCCTTCTGCGGGCCCTGCCCCTGACCTGCCGGCTGGTTTTCGTGGGGGACGAGAACCAGCTTCCGTCCGTGGGCGCGGGCAACGTGCTGGGCGACATGCTGGAGAGCGGGCGCATTCCGGCCGTGCGTCTGCACCAGATATTCCGGCAGGCCCGGGAGAGCATGATCGTGGTCAACGCCCACCGCATCAACCAGGGCGAGTTTCCGCTGGCCAGCCCGCACCCGCCGCCACGGGCCGATTTCTTCTGGGTGGAGAAGGAGGACCTCGCTGAGGTGCAGGCCCTGGTCCTGCGCATGGTCTGCGAGCGCATCCCCGAGGCCTATGGCCTGGACCCCATGCAGGACGTGCAGGTCCTGACCCCCATGCACCGCGGCGAGGTGGGCACCATCGTCCTGAACCAGGCCCTGCAGGAGCGCCTCAACCCCGCCGGCCAAGAGCTGGTCCGTGGCCAGCGCGCCTTCCGGTGCGGGGACCGCGTCCTGCAGCTGCGCAACAACTACGACAAGGACGTCTTCAACGGCGACCTGGGCCGGATCACAAGTTTTGACCTGGAGGACGAGGTCTTGCTGGCCGAGTTCGACGGTCGGGAGGTGGAGTACGGGTTCGACGAGCTGGACGAGATCGGGCTGGCCTACGCCATCAGCGTGCACAAGAGCCAGGGCAGCGAATACCCGGCCGTGGTCATGCCCGTGGTCACCCAACACTACATGCTCCTGCAACGGAACCTGATCTACACCGGCCTGACCCGGGCCCGCAGGTTGGCTGTGCTGGTGGGCTCGCGCCGGGCCCTGCGCATGGGGCTGGCCAACGAGCGGGGTCGCCAGCGCAACACGGCCCTGGATGTGCGGCTGGGGGGAAGAACTTGAATTTCCCCTGTTCTATCTCTCTCTATCCCAGAGGAGTGATGTAAATAAATCCGAAAGAGTGTCGATAAACTTTACACTTTCATTGAGTGATTTTAGTTTTTTTTTAAAATTATTTTTTATATCAATATATTACAATATGGCACGATTAGTGCTGACCTGCGAATATTGATCTTGTATTGAAAATTTAAACTAAGGAGAAAGCATCATGAGGAAGAACTTTACATCAGCAATCTTGGTTGCGGCGCTGGTCTTCACGGCATCGCTGGCATCCGCTGGTACCATTGTCACACAATGGCAATATGTGAACGATGCTTATTTTGACAATTGGACCGATCAGGTAGGCCGCGATAAAGACAGTGGCTCCACAATTGTCGCCAGTCCTGATTTTAGAACCCTGACGTGGGGTGCGCCAGGTCCCCGCACCCTGAACAATCAGCCAAGTTCGCTCGTGATCAACGCACCTGTCAGTGGGGCGGATCTTTTGACAAGTTATGATATGGTGGTCGGAAATATTGTGGATGTCGTTTCAATCACACACAGCAATAACTTCATCACAAACACCACTTACAATTTGGCAACGGGCAGAGTTCTGGCTTCCGTGGGGTTCACCCCGGATATGCCTGCAGGTCCTGCTCAACCAATTGAATACAGCTACTTGGAGTTTTTGTTCTTTGAAACGCCGAATTCCGATGGACAGGGAAACATTATTGATATGGATGACATCTTCATCCTGACCGCCTCAAGCATGACTAGTGGCTGGTTCTATTACGATGAATACAGATACGACTTCCAGTTCACAAGCACTGGGCTGGGCCTGATTGAAGGCGAGTATGACACATACCTGGATACTTTGTTCGGTTCAGATGGGGTCTACTATGGATGGCTTACCGAAGAAGGAAACGCTACAACCGCCCAGTTCAAGTTGTCCATTTCAGCTACTCCTGCTCCAGTACCTGAGCCGGGAACCATGATGCTTCTGGGCATGGGCCTGCTGGCTCTCGGTGGTGTGGCGCGGATGCACAAGAAGAACTAAAAACGATTTGACCTTAACAGTGAGAAGGCCGGGAAGGAAACTTTCCGGCCTTTTCTGGTCTGGTTTTTTGTTAGCGTGAGAGAATCATTCTTAATACCTCCTCAAAAAGTTGAAGGTGATGGGAAGAAACTTCCTGGCATACTTTGTTCCGGTGAAGAGACGCGTCTTGCGCGGCATCGGCTCTCTGTGAGATAAGGGAGTCAATGAAGGAACTCATGCTGGCCGTTGCCGCCATCCTTGTCTGCCAGGCCATGCAGGCCCTGGACGACCTGTTCAGCCAGTTCGGCGTCGTCTCCGTGGCCCACGGCATGCTGCTGGGCTATGGGCAGGTCTATGCGGCCAAGGCCATCCTGGAATGGGGCGGAGCCAGTCTGGGCTGGGCCGTGGTGACGGTCATCGGGATAGCTGCCCTGGCCGTGTCCGTGTACCGGATCCACCATACCGGGACACGCTGGGTTTTTGCCTTCAATTTCGGGGTTGTCGCTGGCGTGATCTGGGGCGGGATAGCCCTGGCCTGACGTTTCAGCCTGAACCGGAAGGACATGAAAAAAACCCTGATTTGATTGCGCCGAGCGGGATGTTCCCGGCCAGTCCGCCAGCACGAAGGCCGCGATGTGTTTCGTGCGTTTCTGTTTCTGACCCGTCTCCTACCTCATGAAATCGCGAACTTCCCTGCGCAGGGTGCGGTGGCGTATGCCCGGGCCGTAGCCGGTGCGGAAGAGCATGACCAGACCCTGGGTATTGAAGTCCGCACCGGGGAACAGCGCCTTGAACCCGCCCCACACCTTTTCCAGCAATTTCTGATGGCCCGGCGAGAAGCTTTGGGGCCCCTCCCACAGCCAGCGCAGCCAGAACAGGGGTATGGCGGCCATGGGCTGCATCTGGAGTCCGTGGTGGGTCAGGGCCAGCCAGACCCTTTGCAGGGCCTGTCCTCCGCGCAGGAAGTCCCGGGGCTCCAGCCCGGACACGACGACCATTCCGGCCGCGCCGCTGGCCAGGATGCCCTGGGCCGAATGCATGGCCACCATCCGCCCCAACCCCACGGCATTCACGGCGCGCATGACCGGCCATGGCCTGGTCAGGCGCAGGAACACCTCTCCGGCGGGTCCTGCCTCCAGGTTCCCGAGGGGGAATCCATCCCTGGTTTGGCGGGCCTCCATGTCGCTGAAGCGGATCATGGAGTTGAGATGTTCGTGCAGGCCCCGGTGTTCGGTGCGGATCCGATCGGCCATGTAGACCAGCCTGGCCAGCTTCCGGAGCTGCGGCCTGTCGGCCAGCAGGTGCAGCTGGGCTTCGGGGACATCCTGGATGCGGTCTTGGAGGTCGGCCTGCACCCATTCCGGGATCGGCAACCTGGAGTAGGGGCGGCGGTTGGTGCAGCGGGCCCAGATGTGCTGGGCCAGGGAATCGGGAGCGGGGCTTCCCGGCTGCAGGCGGATCCTGGCCATGAGGTTTTGCTGCCCGGGATCGGGCAGCAGGTCGACGGCGGCGTCCATGCCCAGTGCCAGGGAGGCCAACCGGATGTTTTCCATGGCAGCCCCGCAGGAGATGATGGACGCGACCTGGCGGACATTGAAGAAGGACGTGTCCACGTCGGGGTTCAGGAGCAGGTCCACGGAGCTGTCCGTGGTCCTGAATCCCCATGGCTGGACATTGTCCCCGGAAGGGGCCTGGACGGCGGCGCGCAGCAGATAGTCCGCTTCGGCCTCGGGCAGGCCTCGCAACTCTGCTGCCGCGATCCGGGGCGGCTCTGCGACGTCGACCCTGGCCTTGGCCGCGGACTTGAGGAGAACGTTCTGCACGTACCAGAGCTTGGCCCGCTGGACCAGGGAGCGGTTTCCCCGGCGCAGGCATCCCTGACGATAGATTTTGAGGAAGGGATCGAACTGGGTGAAGTGCGGCACGGGTTCGAGTCCCGGCTTGCCCAGGATGATGCGCACGGCCTCGGTGGCGGCCAGGGACGAGCAGAGCTGGCAGGCGATGTTCAGGGACGGCCCCTTGCCCCCTTTGAGATCCACCCTGGTCAGGTCCATGTATCTGATGTGCGTCGGCCTGGGCGCCAGGCCCATGGCGAAGCGCAGGTACTTCTGTTCGTCCGCCATGCCGTCGCTGATGTCAAAGTACTGGTCGAACCCCATGCCCTGGGGGCTGAAGACCAGCAAGGCCGAGCTGTAGCCCATGGGCCCGGCCGTGATCACCGGTATGCCCATGGCCCGGGCCGTGTTGAACAGGGCCCGGCGGATGTCGAACTGGAAGAAGTCCAGCCCGTCCAGGACCACGTCCACGCCGGTCAGGAAGACTTCCAGGTTCTGGGGGGTCAGGCCGGCGGGGTAGGGGGCGATGTCCAGGAAGGGATTGATGCTCAGGGCCTCCTCGATCATGACCTCCAGCTTGGGCCGGCCGAATGCGGGCACCCTGGCGCCGAACTGGCGGTTGACGTTGACCGGGTCGAAACGGTCGAAGTCAGCCAGGCTGAAGCAACCGATGCCCGTGCGCACGAGATTGATGAGGTGCACCCCGCCCACCCCGCCCATGCCGGGGATGGCCACCCTGGCCCGGGCCAGGCGTTCCTGCTCCCCGGGGGAGAGCAGGCCGATGTTGCGGGAAAAGGCGGCGTCCCGGTAGGCGGATGGGGTGGAAAGCCCCAGGGTCTGCAACGTGGCCAGATGTTCATCGCGTCCCATGGCAAGTCCTTATCGTGTTCATGGGGAGAAGCCCGGAAGGCGCGGCGTCATGCCCCTGGTTGATGTGGGGGAGGATCAGGTTGCCACTCTCTGTGCCCTTTTCAGCGGGCTTGCGCCCTGTTGCGCTGGAAGGCGAGCATGGCGGCCGGGAGCAGGATCATGTCCCCGATCCAGGCCGTGATCATGATCACCGAGCTCAACCCTCCGAAGGTCAAGGTGGGCACGAAGCTGCTGAGGGTAAGCACGCCGAATCCGACAACCAGAATCACCGAGGAGGCACAGATGCCTATGCCCTTTTCCCGAAAGCTGCGATGTATGGCTTCCGGGATTGCGAGGCCGTCGGCACGGCTGAGCCTGTATTCGGTCAGGAAGTGGATGGTGTCGTCCACGGCGATGCCCAGGGCCACGGCGGAAATGAGCGCCGTGGAGGTGTTCAGGGGGATGCCCAGGGCGCCCATGATTCCGAAGTTCAGGGCGATGGGGAAGACGTTCGGAATGAGGCTCAGGAAGCCGATGGACAGGGAGCGCATGGCAAAGAACATGATCACCGTGATTATTCCCGCGGCCGTGGCCAAACTTTCCACCTGCCCCTGGACCAGGGCGTCGATGATGTTCACGTCCTGCACGGCCCGGCCAGTGACCCGGATGTCCAGTCCACGTTGTTCCGTGCTGTCGATGAAGTCCCGCAGGGCGGCGATGATTCCGGCCTGACCCGCAGAGCCGTACTCGGAAATGCGCAGCAGGATGCGGGCGTGGTCGTACTCCGTGGTGATGAGCTCCGCGATGTCGTCGGAGTCGTAGAGCAGCAGGTACTGGGAGACCAGTTCCCGGCTGTCCGGAATATGGTAAAATTGCGGGTTTTCGTCGTGGAAGGACATGTGCATGTCTTTCAGAAAGTCCACAAAGGACATGCTCCTGTCCACGCCGGGGAGCGTTTCGGCGAAGCTTTGGATGCGTTCCAGCACGGCCAGGTTGGCCGGATCCTTGAAGGCGTCGCGTTCCGTGGCCTTGAGGGAGATGTCCAGAGTGCCCACCCCGCTCAGGGTGGACTCCACGTACTTGAGTTCCTGCCGCAGGGGGCTGGAGGGTTTGAAGTATTCCAGAAGGTTGGTTTCCACCTGGATGGTGGAGGCGAGCCACAGCGCGATCCCTTGCAGGAGCATGAAGGCGACAAACAGGGTTCGGGCGTGGGCCCGGACGAAATGGAAGAGTCGTTCCAGCCACGAGCTGACCCCCAGGTCCTGGCGGTGATGGGTGAAGATCTTCTGTGCCGGACAGAGCAACAGCAGCATGGGGGGGAGGAGCAGGAAGGAGAAGACGAATTCGAAGATCATGCCGGCCGAGGCCACGTAGCCGAACTCCTTGATGGGCGGGATGTCGCTGGTGACCAGGGAGATGAAACCCACGGCCGTAGTCAGGCTGGTCAGGAAGCAGGGGACAAGGACGCGCTGCAGGACCGCGTCCAGGGCCTTGGCTGGGGACCCGTGCTTGACCAGCAGTCCCTTGTCCAGGTGGGAAAGGATGTGCACCGTGTCAGTCAAAGACAACGCCATGATCAGCGGTGGCACGATGGTGGTCACGTTGTTCAGGGTGATGCCGAGCAGGGGGAAGAGTCCCATGGTGGCGCCTGTGCATGCCGAAACATTGGCGATGGCCAGGACGGTCAGACGCAGGTTGCGGAAAGCCAGCCAGATGGTTGCGGCGATGAACAGATAGGTGACCGGGATGAAGGTGGCCACGTCCGATTTCATGTACTGGCTGAGACTGAAGTTGGTCACGGTCCAGCCGGCCAGGTGGAATTTGTCCACCACCTCCTGGTGGTTTCGCAGCATCTTGTTGGTCTGTTCCAGGAGGCGCTGGCGGAACGTGCCGTCGGAAGAGTCGTGGGATTTAGGGAAGACCACGATGGCCGTGGTCTGCCCGTCCCTTGAGATGAGGTTGCTCACGTACAGGGGGTTGCCCAGGGCCTGTTCCCTGAGGAGGCCCAACGCCTCGGGATCGTCGGGAATCTTTTCCAGAAAGGGGCGCACCTCGAAATAGTCCGCGGAGCCGAGAATATAGTCCACGTTGGCCAGACTCTGCACCTTGCGGACTTCGGGAATGGACTCGAGATCAGCGGTGAGGTCCGCAACCATGCGCAACAGGCCGGGCGTGAAGAGCTTGGGGCTGGTGAAGACGACGGCGAAGAACTCATCGTTTCCGAAGGTTGCTTTGATGGAATCATAGAAGGCGACATCCGGGTCGTCCTCCACGGTGAAGTAGTCCACGTTGTCCACGGTCCGCACGCCCGGCAGCTGGGCCAGAAAGGGCGCGGCCAGGGCCAGGGCCAGGATCAGGGACGCGAGAGGATAGCCGGTGATGAGGCTGATGATGTGTCGCATGTGGTCTGCTCAGGACAACGGCTATGCCCGGGTCGGGGCCAGGAAAGGATAGAGGTTGGCGAGGTATTCCCGCTGCTGTGGGTTCAGCTTTTCGAGGATGTCCTTTTTGCTCTCCAGGAAGAATCGGGCGTCCTCAGGGTGCATGGGGTGCCTCTTTTCGTAGAAGGACCACCCGGATTGCAGTTCCTGCATCGTCGAATTTATCTTGCAGAAGAAGTCGTGGACATTGCCGTCCACTTCGAAATCCCTGTACTTCTCCAGGCTTTTCTCCTGGATGCTGTCCATGTTGATGCGCAGGGCCACGGCTGGAGCGCCCACGGCCCCGTAAAATCGCTCCGGGCCGAACTCCTCGAACAGGAACAACGTTTTGTAGAAGCTGACATGCTTGGGGTTGACCATGATGCAGATGTCGTCGATCTTCTTCATCCTGGAGTATTCGAACGTCATCCTGCACAAAAAGACCATCAGGTTGCACCAGCGCACCTCCCTTGGGGTGGCCAGGGCGGAAAGCTCGGAGATCCTGCGGCCCTGGGCGCGCAGTTCGTCCAGTTGTGCGCGGTACAGGGAGTCCATGGGCAGCCCGAACAGCTCGCTGTCGAAAATCTGGGTCAGGGTGGAGATGACCGTGAGGTAGCTTCTGTAGATGAAAACGCAGGTGGCTGGCAGAAAGTTGTAGACGCTGAAGTGCATTTCGGCCGGGGAGGGGGTCTTGATGTATCCGGAGGCGAGGTACTCGCGGTAGACCAGGGCAAAGGACTGGGACAACTCGTCCCGGGTTTCGGCGATCTTGATGTTCGGCCGGTCGATATCGTCCAATTTGGCCTTGAGCAGGGAAGATCTGCGGAGTCGGATGGACCGGCGGCGTTCCTGGAGGAGTTGGTCTGGTAGGTCGGTCATGGCTGCTCCTTGTTCCCAGCCCAGAAGACTGAGTGAAAGACAGGATCAGACGGGCTGTCGGGCAGTTTCCAGTCCGTGCCCCAAAAAAATAATATATTAAATGATAATCGCTTTCAACACTCTGGGAAACAACGATGCGTGTCAAGGGAGGAGGGCGGCGGAATCGAGATGCTGGAGAGTGTGGAAGCGCGCAACACTACAGGTCGATGCTGTTCTCGATTTTGATGCCAGGATACACTTTTCTGAGGTAGTTCTTGCATTCAAGGGGCAGCTCAGAGAGGTCCCCGTTTTTGCCGCACAGAAACTGATTGAAGAAACGCGCATTCATGGGGTTGGAATGCATGTACGCGGTGGCGTCGTTATCGAAGGCGTTGAGTATGTTCTTGCTGAGGACGATCTTCATGGACAGGTAGTTCGCGTACAGCTCCTGCCTGAATGGGAAGTTGCAGTAGGCGCTATTGAACTTCTCTCGCATTGCCCGGACATCCACGTGCAATGCCACCGCAGGGGCGTTGACCTGGGGGTAGAATTTCTCTTCTCCGAAGACGTTGAAGCCGTATCTGTTTTTGTAATGCTGCACGTGCCTGGGGTTGACCATGACCAGTCCGTCATCGACATTGGAGAATACGCAATACAGCAAAATGAGCTTCATGAAGTTGTTGATGCCGGAACGGGAAAACGCATGCCTGTCGGAAGCGAGCGACCCGACCTCCACGATGTTGCGGCGCTTTTTGCGCAGCGTGCTGAGTTCGTCCCCGTACAGCCCGTCCATGGGCAGTCCGAACAACCCGGAATCATGGACCAGCGTGGTCGTGGAAAGAACGTTTTTCTGGGATTTGGCGATGAAGACGCAGGTCTCTGGCAAGAGGTGGTATTTGGTGAACAGGACCTGGCCCGGTTTTTCGCGGATATACCCGACGCTCAGGTATTCCTGGTAGAGAAGGTGGAAGGCCTGCAGCAGCTCATCCATCGAGTCCGCGATTTTGAAGACGTAGTCGATATCACGGCGACCAGGGGCGAAGCCTGTTTTTGGAGGCAGTGTGCCGATAAAAGGCAGCCAGGCAGTTCGTTGCAGTTCCATGTTCTCTCTATGAAGATTTTGTCGTTCCAAGGTAAAGCCGAGTTCCTCTACCTGGATTCATGGGCTTTTGCAAATTCCAGATATCCCGCATCCAGGGACGCCCAGGACCGATGAGATTCATTATCAAGAATTATTCCAGGAAAGGGTGCCATTGCATGGAAAACCATGCTGACTGTCTGCCCAGGACGCCGCCATGCCTGCTCTCCAATGGTCTGGCAGGTGCGCGATCTGATGCCCGCTGTCGGGTGCGGCTACGTCAAAAACGGTACGTGGCCTTCAGGAAGGCCTGGTCGTTGTCCTGGTAGCGGCCGAAAAGGGTGTCCGAAGGGCCGAAGAACAGGTAGGCGCCCAGGGAGAGTTCGAGGTTTCTGAACGACTTCAGGATGGCCTCCGGGTCAGGAACATCCCCCCGTCCCGGATGTCCAGGGCATAGCGCAGCTTGAGCATGAAGTCGCCCCTCCAGAACTCGCGGTTCACTTCCCCGTTGAGGTAGAAGTTGTCACGCCTGGAGAAGAGGATGTCCGACTCGTACTCGAAAACATGCTGATGGGTCAGCTGCACGTTGGCGTACCAGTCCTGTTCGCCCATGTAGTCCAGGCCCAGAACCGAATGCAGCACGGGCGTGGACACGGAGTCGAGGCTTTCGGTGGTCATGGACTGCCCGTCGAAGTAGGCCCCTTCGCCGCGGAAGCCGAATTTGTCGAAGGTTGTCTCGAATTCCCACCCGAAGATGTGCTGCCGCGGGTAGTCGGCATGCAGGGTCGGCCCTGCGGGCGAGGCGGGATCGAGGCGCAGGCGGGGGGACTTTTCCCTGGTGTACAGGTAGCTCAGGGCGAAGTCCCAGCCGACCACGGTCGTCGACGTGCGCAGGCCCAGGGCCGCATTGTCCAGGCCGTTGCCGGGTTCGGATTCGTTGATGCGCAGGTTGTTCGGTTCGCTGCCCAGCAGGGCGAACTTGCTGCCCGTGTAGTCGAATCTGTTTTCCTCGAAAAAGGGGACGAAGACGCCCTCCAGGGTGAACAGGTCGGGAAAGAGGCGGACCCTGGCCATCCAGTTGGGGATCTTGCGGTCCTCCAGGTCGGGGAGGAAGAACTCGCGCATGTCCTGGGGGTTGATGTTGTCCACCGGGCTGATCTGGTCCGCCTTGCCCCAGCGCACGATCTGCCGGCCCAGGCGCAGATCCCAGTCCGGCGTAGCCCGGAACAGATAGCCTTCGTAGAGTTCCAGGTCGTAGTCGTCCGAGGAAGGGGTCGGGCCGAACCACAGATAGTCGGACTGGACCGAGGCCAGCACGAAGGTATTGGAGGTCTCGCCCCTGGATTGCTGGGCATTGGCCCACCCAGGCGGGGTCCATTTTCCCTCCAGCCGGAGCGTGTTGCGAAACATCCTGGCCTGCTCGGAATCCCCGGACTCGTGCATTTCCTGGGTTCCTTTGGCCATCGCAAATCCCGAGAAGTCCATCGCCCCCCAGGGCGAGGTCTCTTCCTGCGGTCTCTGGGAGGATTTGTCGTCAGCGGAGAAGACGATTTTCCTGTTCTGCTCCCCCTCCCTCTTGGCCAACGACAGGGCGGGCGCCGGCTCGGATGCGATCCCGCCGGCCGGGTCCAGGGCGGCCTGGGGCAGGAGCGGGGCAGGGCTCGGCCCAGGGAGGGCCGCATCGGGCGCTTGCGGGAGGAGATTGACGATGATTTCGTGCCTGGTGGGGTCTCCTGGCGCTGGGCGGGAGGAGACCAGGTGCCGGACTTCCCGTTTCAGGTCCAGGACGACGCGCACCGTGTCCTTCTTGAACTGTGCGATGCGGACGCCGTGGATCAGGTCGTGCTGGGCAGGCAGGCTGCGGTTGTCGCCTTGGAGCCGGGCCGCGGCGATGTCCACAGCCAGGCGTGAAGGTTTGCTCATCACGAATGACCTCACGCTGTGCGGCTGGCCGGACAGGGTGAGGATCAGGGCTTGCGCCTCGCTGCCTGGAGGCAGTGCCAGGTCGGAAACGACCGACAGCGAGGACGCTTCGGCCGGGATGGGGCTCAGCAGGAGCAGAAGGGACAGCAGTGCAGCGCCCAGCGGCCACCAGGGAGCACCCGAGGCAGGCGGGGTATGGTGGGGGCACATGGAGTTCGAAGTTTCGGGGCGGGTTTGATGAAACATCCGTTTCTCCTGGAATTGAAAGCAGCTGCAGGGATGTCTGAGCCAAGGTTCAACTGCAAACCTGCAAGTTGCAATCCCATGGCGACCCTGTCAACCAAAATGAAACTCCTCAAGGCAAATGAAGTCTGCAGCATGTTCATTGCTTTTTAACTCGGCGGACCAGGTCTCAAAAATGGAAACTTCATCGGGACAATACTGTTAAGTTTTTCGACAGTCATTCAATAAACTTTACACTATCCACGACAACTTAATCTGTTTTGGAGGTAACCTATTTTATTTCCTTGATTGCGAATCGATGTGACCTGAAAAAGTAGCGGCCCAGGCGTTGTGCACCTGGGCCGTCGTGACACATGCAGGTTTGAAGTAAGGATTAGCTTTTGCGGATCTTGCGGCCAAAGCCGGCTATGCCCAGCAGGCTGGCGCCAAGAAGGATTGCAGTGGATGGCTCGGGAACGCCGTTTATCAAGGGCTCTGTGGAAATGGTAAAGGACCATCCCAGCGTGGTTGCCTGGTTTTCCGGGGTGGTAAAACCGATGGTGCCCACTGGAACTCCAGCCAAACCGGCGTAGGGATTTGTCAGTCCGGCCAGCACTCCGCCGATGCTGGGGAATACGTTGACAAAGTAATCTTCATACCCTGGCGTAGGTACGGGGCTAAAATTTCCTGACTCTACATCGTAGTAAAAGTCAAAATTGGGATAATTAGATAGCAGTGCGAAGACGTCATTCTCATCAGAGCCATCGTTATCCGTTTCTTCGAATTCAATGTCAAATGTAAACGTCTGCGTTGGAAGGGCTGTGCCTGAAGGGTCATACGGTTTCAGGTCCACTTGCACCTGCAATGTAGCGTTATCAAGGGCAGGTGCATAAATTGGGAAATTGTTGTGTGTCATGTTGATTGAATCCGCCCAATATGTATTGGGAACAGATCCTCCGCCAATGTATGTGTCAACAAGACCATTAGGTGCAGGGTTGGTGATCACCAAGCTACTACGCTGATTCTGAGGGTTAGCTGGGCTGCCCCACGTTAAAACAGTGCCACTTGAAGTGGGGGCAAGCGGGTTGCCATTATCCAAGAAGGCACTAGAGAATGTTCCCTTGAGTGTGTACTCGAAAGTAGTAACATACGCAGCGTGGGTGTTGCTGCCAAATGTCACCATGACCAAAGCCACCAGTAAAAACAACGATTTTTTCATTCCCCTCTCCTCCTGTTAATTCAGAGCGCTCATCTATTAAGAAGGGTTAAGCAATTTTTGTTCCAGAATATATATTTTTATTTATATTATAAATTTCATGGAGATATATAAAGAAGCGAAATATTGTAAGATTCGGACACGCTCAAGTGTAAAATTTACCGACAAACGCTGCGTTCCGAGCAGGAGCAAAAGGGATTGGTTTGTCCGGGCTGGTGCATGTCATTTTTGATGGCTGTGAGCCGTCTGAAGGCGAGGGTTGGCAGAGAAGGAGCAGAGCAGGTCGCGGGTATGGCCTTTGGACAAGATGACGCACAGCCTATTTCAAAAACCAGGCTAACTACCAATGTTCGAGGGCCTGCTGCATGAAGACGCTGTCCTGCACGCCCGTGTTGTACTTGATTTCCGAAGTCGCCAGGACGGTCGCGTGCCCTGATTGCAGGTCCTCCATGACCACCTTGGTCTCTGTCCAGATGTCCTGGATGTTTTCCAGCTCACGTACGGTGAAGCGCTTGACCGGCTCCTGACCGCCAGCGAAAAAATCCGCCCGCAGGGTCACGGGCATGTCCTGGGCCACCCAGGCCCGGACCAGGGAGTACTGGGACTCGGTACCGGGTTTGGGCCGGCTTTCCAGAATCCAGCAGGGCACGTTGTTCAGGGTTTCCTCGCCGGCGATGGCGTGTTCCGAATCGTCCACGGGCCGGCGCTCCATGTCTTCGTAGGTGAAGTCGGTGTTCACGAAACTGCGGCTTTTCTGGCCCGTCATGATGCGGCGAGTCCGCTTCAGGGCCGGCAGGTACAGGAACTGCTCCGTCCCGCCCTGGCCGTCCTCCACGGCCAGAAAGCCTGTGCCCTGGATGTCCGCCGGGGAGGTGAAACGGAGCAGGGTCCTGCGCGATCCGTTGCGGTCCGCCGCGGTGATGGTCAGTTCCCGGACCCGTTTCTGCCCATCGGCCGGGACGAGTTCCATGATTTGTCGCGAGACCGCGTCCTCGCCCACATAGCGGTCATAAACCAGTTGGGCCACTTCCCGGCCCGAGGGCTGGGCATGAACGACGGCAGACAAGAGGCTGGCAATCCATGCCAGGCTGCATATCAGGCCGAGGAACCTGGGGAAAAAACGTTGGGTCGAATGCACGAAGGCCCCCTTGTTGTTATTGGTGGTTCTCAGGGTCAGAGTCATTTTTCCGGGATGTATGGCCAGTGTCAACCAGCGGGCAAGGAAAAAAACCGATTGTGTAAGATTGTTCGACAACGGTGTCGGAATTTTTTACATTCCGTTCATCCTCAGGTCTTCCGACCCTTGGACCCTTCGACCGCTTCGCGCTCAGGGTGACCGGGGCTCAGGGTTGTCGGATGCGCTCAGGGTAACCGGGGCGCTCCGGGTGGGCGGGAGGGTTACATCAGGACCAGAGAGAGGGCTCAGCGCCGATTTGTTTTTTGGCGAGAGAGGTAACAAAAAATTTGCTCATAGCATATCGATTTCATGTGATATTCCAAAAAGTATGAACAAAAAAATCATACCTGCTCACGGTTGCTTTCATGCTTTAACTTTGTTCTGAATGTGGTTAGATAGACTTGAAACATAAGTCATTCGAGGTGGAAAATGTTTCCAGCATGTCGATGAACGAGTGTGGATGAAAGTATAGCGAAGATGTAAAAACTGAACCGCACACGGCCCCTGGCAGTTTTCCTGGCAAGGCGGCAAGGCATCAACCGATTGATTCATTTGGGTTGAGAAGGGTTTCTTTGACTGATTGGCATGCGGGTCAGGAATGTATTGGGGAATGGTGGGGCTGCGGATTTACAGTTTCAGGAGGACAAATGGCCAGATTTTCCGTTTTGCTGCTGGCGATTCTGCTCTGCGTTGGAATCGTGGGATGCAAAGGCTATACCAAGGAGTCCTTGAACACCGAAGGGGAAACCCTGCTCAAGGATGGCAACTACAATGGCGCCATCGTGCACTTCAAGAATGCCTTGGAAAAGGATCCCA
>JAAYCS010000096.1 GCA_012729655.1 Desulfovibrionales bacterium
AGTTAAAGGAGCCTCTTCAAAATTACACCACTTTTGGGACTTGACCAAAACCCGAAAACATAAAGTCATGCCGGTTGAAGCCATTGAACGGATCATTGCCGCGATGCCACAACCGCCGAAAGTCGAACACAATCCGGCGGAAGCCTTCTATTCCATCGGCCTTGACACCGTCAGCGTCCCGCCGGCAAATCAGTTTGATTCCGCGGAAGAATATTACAGCACCCTGTTTCACGAATTGGTGCATTCCACCGGGCATGATTCCAGGCTTCAGCGTCCGTCGCTTTCTCGAATCGCGCAAGGGTCCGACCACCTGTACAGTTATGAAGAACTGGTGGCGGAAATGGGGGCCGCAATGCTTTGTGGCTTGACGGGAATTGCCCCCAAAACCATCGATAATTCCGCCGCATACATTGCCAACTGGCTGCAAAGCCTGCGCGACAATCCCGACTACGTGATCTATGCCGGCGCTGCGGCCCAAAAAGCCTGCCGATATATCAAGGGAGAACGGAACCGTGCGCGCAAATCTAACCGTTAAACGGGAAGACTTCGACAAGGCCTTTATCCAGCTTGCCCGACTCTGCGAGCCGGGTGCGCAGGAACAGGCCGTGCTCTCGTTTGACGGCCAGACCTTCCAGGCCAGCCTGGGCGGCATGAGCGTTATGGCGCCCGCCCGGGGAAGCATGGAGGGCCAGGCCCGGGTATCCGGGAAGGCGCTGATGGCCCTGGGCCGTGTACGGCCCGAGCAGGATCCGGTATGCATCGAGGGCGATGTAGGCTTCATCCGGATCGGCCCCGGCTTCCGTTTGCGCTGCGTCTGGCAATCTGCCGGAAGCGCCGCCATTCAACTGCCCATGAACCCGCCTCTTACCATGATCCTGGCCTTGCCCATGAACTACACGCGGGACCAAGTCGCGGCGTCCGGCCTGGAGGAGGTCTTCCAGGACGCCGAGCGCAAGCGGGACCGGGCACTGGCTTCGGCCGCCGGGATACTCCGCGAGTTCGGCGTGGAGCCATCCGCCCTGCGCTGCTTTGTTGATGGATGCATTCGCCGGATGGCTACTGAAAGGCCCGATCCCGAAGCGATCCGCGCCAAACGGGATGCCGCCCTTGCCGAGATCAATGCTCGGGAAAAAGCCAAGCAGGTCTTCTATCAGCTGATCGGAATGATCGGGCGAACGGAAGACTACCACCGCTCCGACCTGGCCAATGCTCTTCAGAAGAAATTCGGCATCACCCTGACCGGCAACCCGAAACTGGACTTGCTGGCACTCATCTTCCGGCTCAACCCCGATCATTCGGACAATGGCCCGGACACTGAAGATAATCCGATAAATCGGAATGACCCCGAATAACAAACGGGCTCACCATCGGTCTTTCACTCCCACTGGAACCGCATTGACGTGAATATTAGGTCCCGAGGGACAGCCCTTAAATATTAAATTGCAGGCAGGCCCTTTCTAATGCCACACCCTTCTGCGGCAGGGGCCCAGCCAATTTTGTCTGCACGCAACATGGTTGAGCGGCCTCCCTGGCTGGTTTTCACCAGAGACCGCCTTTTCAGCATTTGCTGAAAAGGCAATCTTGGCTTGAAGAAGGGCGCACGCCACAGCGCCGAAGGGGTTGCTTCACCCGACCCTGTCGGACCTAAATCGGTTGCGGATTTTTGAGGGCCTCACGGAACCGGAGGAGCGGGCACGCCTCCAGCGAGACGCTTATGAACGGGCGCCACGGGGAGATGCCGGCGCAGCGGGCTACTTCTTGTCGCCGGTGGTCTTGAATTCCAGTCGCGACAGGATGCGCAGGTTATAGACCGTGAACCCGATCAGCATGAACCCCAGGATCCAGGCCATGGCCGTGGCCGGCCCGAACTGCAGGTACATGTACGCCTTGTAAAAGATCCGCAGCCCCGCCACCGTCGTGTTGCTCGAGCCGCCGGTCATGGCCAGGATGAAGGGCGAATTCTGCCAGGAGGCGATGAACATGCCCACGAACTGGATCACCAGCAGCGGCTTCAGAATCGGAATGACCACGAAGAGGATCTTGTCGATGAACGTCGCCCCGTCGATGTCCGCCGCCTCGTAAAAGTCGTCCGCAATCCCCTTCAGCGCCGCCAGGTAGATCAGGCACCCCGGCCCCATCCCCGCCCACACCATCGGCAGCACGCAGCAGA
>JAAYCS010000097.1 GCA_012729655.1 Desulfovibrionales bacterium
CGTGATAACTGGGTCGCTCCTCCAGGGGGACTCCCTCCCCCTCTCCCTGGATCGGGCCGTGCAGTTCGTTTCCATGGCCATCCGGGCCACATTCGGCCACAATTTTCCCGAGCGCGAGGGGGTCTTTCTGGAACGCGTCCTGCCCAGCCTGAACGCACCCGTGGCCATGAGCAGCTTTGAACTGATATGAATACCCATTACCGCGGCATTTTCGTCAGCGACCTGGACGGCACGCTGCTCCGCCAGGGCACCATGTCCCGGCAGGACCTCGACGCCCTGGCGGAGCTCAAGAGCGAGGGCATCCTGCGGGTCATCGCCACCGGGCGTTCCCTGCATTCCGCCACCCTTTGCCTGCACGACGAGTTCCCGACCGATTACCTGATCCTGTCCACCGGCAATCAGGTGATTGACTGGCCGGCCCGGAAGGTGCTGCAAACATACCGCCTCGGTGCAGGGGAAGTGCGGGAGGTCTGCAAACTGCTGGTGGACATGGACGTCAATTTCATGCTCCACGACGATTTTCCGGACAACCACTGCTTTGCCTTCCACCGGGGCAGGCAGGTGAACGAGGACTTTGAGCGCCGGCTGGCCCGCAACGCGGACCACGCCAGGGGTTGGGACCCCGAGGCGGACCCTGCGCCCGCCTCCCAGGCCCTGGCCATTGTCTCCCCCGAGGAGACCGGCCGATACGACCATATCCGGCAGGCCCTTTCGGGTTACAGTGTGGTCAGGGCCACCTCGCCCCTGGACGGCAAATCCATCTGGGTTGAAATTTTTGCCCACAGCGTTTCCAAGGCCGCAGGCATCACCCATATCATGAAGCACCACGGACTGGAGGACGCGCTTCTGGGGGCCATCGGCAACGACCACAACGACAAGGAAATGCTTGACCTGGTCCACCTGCCCTATATCGTGAATGACGCCTTCATCGATCCCGGGCACAACTATATCAGCACCCCGGCGGCCCGGAGTGACGCGGTGGCTTTTGCCGTGTCGCACTTCATGGAACAACTGCATTCCGGCATGACCCAACGATGAAAAACATGTTCTCCTTCCCAGCCCTGATCGGGGAGACATCCCTGGGCCTCGTCAAAAACGTTGGCCAATGGGGTGTCTTTTCCCTGTCCGCCCTGGCCGGGGCGGTGCACATCCGTCAGCTTTTTCCCAAGGTGCTGCAGAACATCCATTTCATCGGCTTCAAATCCCTGAACATCATCATCCTGGTGGCCTTCTTCACCGGCATGGTCCTCGGCCTTCAGGGCTATTACACCCTGATCAAGTTCAGCGCCGAGGGCATGCTTGGCGTGGCCGTTGCCCTTTCCCTCGTCCGGGAGCTTGGCCCCGTGCTCACGGCCATCATGCTCATCGGCCGGGCCGGATCGAGCATCAGTGCGGAAATCGGCATCATGCGCATCTCCGAGCAGATCGACGCCCTGACGACCATGAACATAGACCCGGTCCGCTATCTGGTCACCCCCAAAATGCTCGCCTCATTCATCTGTTTCCCGCTGCTGACGGCCGTGTTCGACTGCGTGGGCATCCTCGGCGGATACTTTTCCTCCATGCTGCTCAGCTCCAGGTCCGGCATTTTCTTCAGCAAGATCCAGTCCAGCCTGTTGCTGGAGGATGTGACCGGAGGGTTCGTGAAGTCCTTCGTGTTCTCCTTCATCGTCATCACGATCTCCTGCTACTGCGGGTATTTCACCCATCTGAACCAGGCCAGCGCCGGGGCCCAGGGCGTGAGCAACTCCACCACCTCGGCGGTGGTGCAGTCCTGCGTCTACGTCCTCATCGCCGACTACATCATAACGTCCTTTCTGATGTGACCCGATGAACACCGCCCCACTCATCCAGATCCAGAACCTGTGCAAGTCCTTCCACGGCCGCGTCATCCTGCAGGACGCGAACCTGGACATCCACAGGAACCAGATCACGGCCATCATCGGCAAAAGCGGCGTCGGGAAGAGCGTGCTGGTCAAGCACATCATCGGCCTCATCGACGCGGATTCCGGGGACATCATCTTTGATGGCCAGCCCTACTCCCGGATGGACAGGAAGGCCTTCTCGGCCATCAAGAACCGGTGCAGCTACATGTTCCAGCACAACGCCCTGTTCGATTCCATGACCGTTTTTGAGAACATCGCCCTGCCCCTGCAGGAAAAATTCGCCCTGAACAAGACCGAGATTGCGGACAAGGTCAACGCGCGCATCGCCCAGCTGGAATTGACCGAGGTGGCCCACATGTACCCCAAGCAGATCTCCGGCGGGATGCAGAAACGCGTGGCCCTGGCCCGGGCCCTGATCACGGAACCGGAAATCATCTTTTTCGATGAACCGACCGCCGGCCTGGACCCCATCCGCAAGAAGACCGTCTTCTCCATGATCCACCGCTATCACGAGCAGCTGAACTTCACCGCCGTGATCATCACCCACGACATCCCGGACATCTTCTACATCGCCCATACGGTGCATATCCTGGACAACGGCAGGATCGTCTTTTCCGGCACGCCCGTGGACCTGGAGCAATCCGGGGATCCGGAGCTGTATTCCTACACCCACGGCCATGAAATGCTCGTGGACGAATTGACCGGGCTGCACAACAGGGTCTCGCTGAACCAAAAGCTCGACGCCCTGTTGGGAGCCCTCGACAACGGCGAACACCTGGCCGTCAGCACCGTGCGCATTGCCGGCCTGCGCATGGTCATGGACTTCAGGGGAAACTTGCTGGCCCACGCCTTGATCAAAAACATCGCCAAATGTGTGCGGGGGCTGGTGGCCAAAAGCGGTTGCGCTGGTACGTTTTCCCATGAAGTGCTCGTGGCCGCCGCCAGAACCACGGACCCCTCCGTGCTGGCCACCCACGCCACAGCTTTGTCCCGCTTCTTCAACTCGGAAGCCATTCAGGAATTCTGCGCTGAAAACAGGCTGCACGTCGAGATCGGCGGCATCCTGGCCACAACCGGCGACACGGCCAGCTCGGCCATCCAGAATGCGCTCGCAATGTCAAAGAAATGCATATGAAGAACACCTCCACCCTGCATGTCTCCATCGGCCTTTTCCTCATCCTCGGTCTTGTCTGCACGGCCTACCTGGCCCTGACCCTGGCCAACACGACCCTGCTTTCCCGGAACGTGTACACCATCACCGCCAAGTTCACGGCTGTGAACGGCCTGCGCAGCGGGAGCAATGTGGAAATCTCGGGCGTGTATGTAGGCAAGGTGACCGAGATCCGTCTTGACCCGGACCTCTACCAGGCCGTGGTCACCATGCAGGTGCAGAACTCCGTGCCCATCCCCGTGGATTCGACGGCCGCAATCAAGACCAGCGGCCTCATCGGCGACAAGTACATCAGCATCATTCCTGGCGGGGATGACGTGGTGCTCAAGGACAACGACATCCTCATGGATACCCAGGCGGCAGTGGACATCGAAGAACTGATCTCGAAATACGTTTTCGGAAGTGTGAACAAATGAAGCGCCTCGTTCTGTTTTTTGTGCTTTTCCCGGCCCTGGCCCTGGCCATGACGTCCCCCACGGACTATGTCCGGACCAACGTCGACGCCGTGGTGGCGATCCTGACCGACCCCCAGCTCCAGGGGGAAGAGAAGAAATCGGAGCAAATGCTCCGCATCGAGTCTGTGGTGGATGGGATTTTCGACTCCCAGGAACTGTCCAAGCGCGCACTGGCCCAGCATTGGAAACTCTTCCGGGAGGACCAGCGCCAGGAGTTCCAGAAGCTGTTCCTGGAACTCATCAAGCACGCCTACCTGAAGAAATCCATCGCCTACAACAACGAGGTGGTCCAGTACAACCAGGAGCTGGTGAAGTCCGAGACACTGGCCGAAGTGCACACGGTCCTGACCTCCCCGACCGTGAACATGCCCATCATCTACTACATGATCAGACGGGACGATTCCTGGAAGGTCTACGACGTCTCCGTGGAAAATGTCAGCCTGGTCAAGAATTACCGTTCCCAGTTCCAGAGCATCCTGCAGAACAGTTCCCCCGATCAACTCATCGCCATCCTGAGGGAAAAAATCCATGAATAGGCGCACGGTTTTTGTGCTGTTCGTCCTGGTCCTGGGCCTGACTCTGCTGCAGGGCTGTGCGGCCAAGACGGCCCACCGGGCCCAGGCAGGCCCGCTGGGAACCGCGGCGGCCGGAGAAGAGGAGGCGATCCCCGAGGATGAAACCTACCCGGACAGCCTGGAAACGGTGAACAGGGGCATCTTCGCCTTCAACGACGGATTCATCACCCACATGTTCTCCCCCGTCGATACAGTGTACACGGGTTTTTTTCCGCAGGACGTGCGCAACGGGTTCGGCAATTTCTACCGCAACCTGGGCTACCCTGTGCGGCTGGTGAACGCCCTGCTGCAGCTCAGGCTGGACAAGGTGGCCAAGGAGACCGCGTCCTTCGCCCTCAACACCGTCTTCGGGGTGGGCGGCCTCTTCAACGTCACCCGGAACATGCCCGGCCTGCAGTCCTCGCCCGAGGACTTCAGCCAGACACTGGCCTTTTACGGACTGGGCTCGGGCACCTACGTGGTCCTGCCCTTCCTGGGCTCCACCACGGTCCGCGACGTCGTGGGTACCGTGGCGGACTCCTTCCTCCACCCCCTCTCCCTCATCACCCCGGACAGCGCCAGATACGCCCTGATCGGACACGACAAGGCCAACACGGCCTCGGCCAACCTCCCGGCCTACAAGACGCTCAAGGAAGAATCCTTCGATCACTACACGAGCATGAAGGACGTCTACTTCCAGTACCGGCGCGGTCTGGAGCAGGAATAGCAGATTCGTGACGGCCGCGTTCCAGGGTCCGGCCCCTCTTGACTTTTGCCCGCCCGGCATATCTTTCAATTATCACGATGCTCAAAATGGACCCACACAAGCCACATGGAGGAAGATCATGTCCGAGAAGAAAACTCTTCTGGAAATCGAGGAAACCCGCCTGACCTACATGGCGGGCATGCTGCTCAAAGAAATCGCGGCAGGTCTTTCACGCCGCCAGCTCACCATGCAGGGCCCCCAAGGCCCGGTCACAATGGCCCTGCCCAAGGAGGTCGATGTGGAATACAGCATTGAAGAGAAAACCAAGGACGGCGAAACCAAGACCGAGCTGGAAATCGAAATCAGCTGGAAATCCTGAACAACTCCGCGCTTGCCACGCACAAAAGGCCCGTGACCCGGGCCTTTTGTGTTTCCGGAACAGGTTTGCCTGCCCTGGAATCGGGGATTCCCTCGGCGGCCCGACGGACTCGCGGCCCAATGTGCATGGACCTCGGCGACCCGCGCAGGGTCGAAAACCGGAATGGCTCGGCGTCACATCTTGGATGGCAGATACGTCACGATCTGCGGGAACAGGCACAGGAGGGCCACGCCAACCATGGTGGCCACGAGAAAAGGATAGATCCCGCGGAAGATGGACTCCAGGCTGATGCTCTGCTTCATGGCCGTGGTCACCCCATAGACCACATACACGTTGATGCCCACGGGCGGGGTGATGACTCCCATCTCGGTCACCATCACGATGATGATGCCGAACCAGATGGGATCAAAGCCCAGATTCATGACCACGGGAAAAAACACTGGCACCGTCAGCATGACCATGGCCAGGGAGTCCATGAAGCATCCGGCCACAAAATAGATGCCCACGATGAGGCCCATGACCACAATGGGCGGCATATCCAGTCCGCCGATGAAGGTGGCCGTGGTGAAGGGGATGCGGGTCACGGCCAGGAATTTGCCAAAAACCACCGCTCCAGCCACCAGAAAGAGAACCATGCACGAGGTGCGCAGGGTTTCTTCCAGCGACTTCATGATCAGCTTGGGGCCCAGCTGACGCCGGGCCACGCCCAGGACCAGGACGCTGAACGCCCCGACGGACGCCGCTTCGGTCGGCGTGAACCAGCCCCGGAACAGGCCGGTCAGGACCACGGAAAAGATGAGTACCGTGTCAATGAGACCGGTCAGGGAACGCAGCCTGACCTTCCAGGGAAAGTGTTCGGCCGGAGGACCGAACTCAGGATGCCGGAAGCAGGTCACGGCAATGGCGCACAGAAACAGCCCGGTCAGCATGAAGGCCGGCAGGACCCCGGAAACGAAGAGCTGGCCGATGGATTGCTCGGTCAGCACCCCGTAGACGATAAGCACCACGCTGGGGGGCATGACCATGCCCAGCCCGCCCCCGGCGGCCACGGCCCCGCTGGCGAGACGATCGCGGTAGCCGAAACGCTTCATCTCCGGAATGGCCACCGTGGCCATGGTCGCCGCAGTGGCCGGACTGGACCCGCAGATGGCTCCGAAGGCGGTACAGGCCGAGACCGTGGCCATGGCCATGCCTCCGCGGACGTGTCCGAAAAAATGATAGGCGGTGGTGAAAAGCCGACGGCTGACCCCGGCGTTGAAGGCCAGCTGACCCATGAGCACAAAAAGAGGGATGGTCGTCAGGTCGTAGGAGACAAAGACTTCGTACATGCTGCGGCTGAGCATGTTCAGCCCGCTCTGGACTGAGGTCAGCACGGAAAAGCCGACAAAGCCCACCAGACCCATGACAAAGGCCACAGGCATGCGCGTGGCAAAGAGCAGGAGCATGACCGCGATGCCGATCAATCCCGTCATGGTCGCGCTCATGACCGCCTCCATTCCAGGACGAAGCGGATCAGGTCGTACAGCATGACCAGGGTGGTCACTGCGAAACATCCTGCCAGAACATACACGAGCACATATTCGGGCAACCCCAGGTTCAGGGATACTTCGCCGGAAAGCTGCTTGTCCCGGGCGTATGCGGTCATCATGGTGGTCACCAGGGCGAAGAAGAAGACGGACATGGTTTCGCGGAACAGCTTCAGCACCCTGCGCACCCGCATGGACAGGAGCTGCACGAAGACCTCCACCCCGATGTGCGAGCGGTGCGCATGGGCATACGGCAGGCCGAGGCCCAGGGCCAGGACTCCCAGAAAGGCGACGATCTCCTCGGACCCGAAAATGGGGCTGCGCTGGACCCGGCCCGTGATGTCGGTCACGGTCACCAGGACCATGGCCAGCACGGACAGGCATGCGGCCACCCGCATCACCCCGCTGACACGCTGCAACATCTTGTCGACACTCTGCACAGAAACACTCCCTGAAAAATGAAACGGGGCAGCGGCAGGACATCCCGCTGTGGCCTGCCGCGCCCCTTCTGTCTGACAAGCAGCCAAAAGCCTACTTTTTCATCTGGCCGTGCATGAATTCCACCACGGCCTTGCCATCAGCGCCGAGCTTGGCACACTCGGCCTCGTACTCCACAAAAAGCGGGTCCATGGCCTTGGTCCACCGGGCCGCCTCGGCCGCATCCAGGGTGACGATGGCGTTGCCAGGCTGGGCCAGGAAGAACTCGCGGCCTTCCTTGTCGCTGTCATCCCAGGCCTGCCCGTGTTTGGGGATCCATTCCTTGCTGACCTCGGTCATGGCCTGCTGGGCCTCCGCAGGCAGGGCCGCCCAGGCGGCCTTGTTGAGGACCACGAAGAAGGTCGTGGTGTAGCCAACTGCCGTGGAGTCCGTCAAATAGTCCACCACCTCGGCCATTTTCCAGCCCTTGTTGGTCTCGGTGGGATAGATGCCGCCGTTGACCACCCCTTTCTGGATGGACTGGTAGGAATCGGGCATGGACATGGCCACCGGACTCCCGCCCAGGGCCGTGATCACGCTGGCGCTGTTACCCGTGGCCCTGATCTTCATCCCCTTCAGGTCCTCCATGGACTTGACCGGTTTGCCGGCCGTATGCAGTATGCCAGGCCCATGGGCGTGAAAATAGAGCACGTGCACGTCGTCGAATTCCTTGGGCGTGAACTTGGCGTACACGGCGTTGGCCAGTCCCGTGGCCTGCACGCCTGACGCGTAGCACATGGGCAGATCCACGCCGGACAGGACAGGAAAGCGGCCCTTGGTGTAGCCCAGGGCGGACATGCCGATGTCGGAGATGCGCTGCACCACGCCGTCATAACAGTCCTTGGCCTTGGTCAGGGTGCCGCCGGGATAGTACTCGATGACCACCTTGCCGCCGGAGCGTTTCTCCACTTCCCGGCACCACTGTTCGGCCAGCTGGGACTGGATGTGGGTGGGCGGGAAGAAATTGCTGTAGGACAACTTGACCGGATCGGCCCCCACGGCCGGCATCGCCCAACCCAGCACGAGCAGCACGGCGGCTGCGGCCATCCCCCGAAAAGACCCCCTCATTGTCGTATCCTCCATGTAAAAAGTGCGGCCGCACCCCATGCGCAGCCCCGGCTATTCCGAAATTTCCGATGCGTTGGCCAGGGCCAGCCGCATGGCGGCCCGGCGGAAGTCCGCGCGGTCGATGGTCCCCGTGCCCAGCAGGGAGTGGATGAGAAAGCCCTCGAACAGGGCCGTGTTCAGGGCGCCTATCTTGCTGGCGGGATATCCCCCCCGCACAAAGGGGCCGACGATATCCTCGAAAATGTCGTTGGAGAGGCGATACAGGGATTGATTGAGCTGGCCGCGCAGCTCCTCGTTGCGTGAGGCGTGGATGGTGAACTCCAGAAAGACCGTGCACCAGTTGCGGTCGTCGATCATGGTCTCCAGGAAATCCAGGATATGCCCCATGACCTCCTCCAGGGTGCGTGCATCGCGCACGGCCTGGTCGCGCATGCGCCGGTAGGACTGCATCTTGCGGGCAATGATCTCCAGCATGATTTCGTCCTTGCTCTGCCAGTGGCGATAGAAATTGCCCTTGGCATAGCCGGCGTCGGCCGTGATCTCCGCCACGGTGGTGGCCACGAAGCCTTTGGCCGAAAACAGCCGTTCCGCCGAGTCCAGCAGCTCGCGCTGGGTCTGAAGTGATTTTTCCTGCTGCTTGCGGGCCACGACAACGCCTCCAAACATGTGGTCATAAAATGACCAAAAGTCATTTTATGACCACGTATTCGGATGACCATATTCTGTCAAGCGCTTCGTCGGGGATAGCGGGCATGCCGCAGGGTGCGCCAGGGGCTTCTTGGCGGTTTGACCCCGACTGAACCCTCATAAGCCCGCCTGGAAAATATTCCTTCTGGATGGGAGTCAGAACACGCCACCCTCACGGCAAACCCCATGTGTCTGGATTGAGAAGGCAGCCTCAGGATCAGAATGAATCCGCGATGGCGTTCCGTAAACCACCATGCAAACGCCCACGGCTCTGCCAACCTGGGTTCGCCAAATTTTCAGGGATGGCCCCGACAGCCTGGGGCGATGGCGTACATATTCCTGATTTTTTGTCGTGAATCGTGTATGGGGATGTTTCAGAAAATTATCTCACAATTCAAAGCCCTTGACATATCTGAAACTCTCGGGTTTATCAAACCAGCTGAAAACTTTTGAGCATCGGCATGGCGTACAGATCCGTGAAGGCGACGGAAAATGGCGGAATTTTACGGGAAAGCGGGAAAAATGGCGTTTGCCATGGGCATGACAGGTCTTGGAAAGAAGACCTAAGGCTTTCTTTCGCAGCACCACCTTTGTGTAGGAGCTGTGCTTTGAGGAGAATCTTTTGAGTTTCAACGGTGAAATCGTGGCAGGATCCCTGCTCATCCGCGAAAGTAGAAGTGTCGCCGAGCTGCTACTCCTTGGGCTTGGCCCGAAGGCCGTGCATGAACGCGTGAGCGCGGACAACAGCCTTCAGAAGCGTTCACCCGCCACGGCCAGACGTCAGACGAACCTCATCCTGGCGCGGTTGCAGGGCTTGGACAAAAGGTTTCTGACCATGATCGTTTCCGGCTCGCAGGAACTCGCCACGCAAGCTCTTTTCGCCGCTGCCATCAAGCATAACCGTTTCCTGGGGGACTTCGTCGGCAAGGTGGTTTGCGCTCATTGGCGAACTTACAAACCCGCCTTGACCAAGCTCGATTGGAATTCTTTTTTTGAGGAATGCGCAGCAATCGACCCTGAGATCACCAAGTGGACGGAAACAACCCACGCTAAAATCCGTCAGGTCGTCTTCCGTATTTTAGCCGAAGCGAAAGTGATCGAATCGACAAGATCCCTCCGGCTGATCCCTTTTGCGCTCCTGCCGGAACTCAAGCGTCTCCTTCGAGACAAGGACGAATGGTATGTCCTCAGGTGTCTGGAGGCTCTCTCATGAACGATGATTTCAACGGTCGCCTGAATAAAGTCCTCGACCGGCTCCTTTCCAAGGAACTGTTGTCGAATACTGGGCTTGGCAACGAGATCGGCTTCTATATCTTCGACTACCCACCGGAGCAGGAACTCCGACTCAGGGAGTTTCTTGAAACAATCAAAGCGCAACTTATGAAACGCGCACCCGATCTTCGGTTTGTCCACATCAATCTGTTCAAGCTGCTCATCGACTACCTGGCTGAGCGCAAACTTCTGGACCGCGCCTACCAATTGCAAAAAACCAAGGGCGACGAAGAACTGCTCAAAGCCCTCAAAGGTCCGCTCCAGGAAAAACGCGTAGCCGAATATTTCGTCCAAGCCGCACGACCTGAGGTCAACGACCTGGTCCTTGTCTCAGGCGTCGGCAATGCCTGGCCCATGCTCCGCAGTCATACCCTGCTCAATTGCCTGCACGCATACATGGAGGACACGCCTCTGGTCCTCTTCTATCCGGGACAATATTCCGGCCAGAGCTTGCGCCTCTTTGGCAAGCTGCCTGAGAGCAACTACTATCGCGCATTTTCTCTCGTTCCTCATCAAGCTTCCTAGTCACGGAGAACCCAGAATGCTGATCAAGGATCTGTTCGCAAAAAATCTGTTCCGCCCCATCAACGGCGTCGTCAAAGCCGAACAGCAGGAAGATGCCGTCGTATGGCAGGAACTGGAAGAGTATGTTCTCACCAAGGAACTCGACCAGCATTTCCGCAAGTTCTTTGACGCCTATCAGGCCGCTCGACGCAACGCTCATGATCCGAGCCTTTCCGACAGAATGGGCATCTGGGTCTCCGGCTTCTTCGGGTCGGGCAAGTCGCACTTCATCAAGATCCTGTCCTATCTGCTGAACAACCGGGAAGCCTGTAACCCCCAAACTTCGGAATGCAGACGGGCCGCAAAGTTCTTCGAGGGTAAAATCAAGGACCCGCTGCTGCTCGCGGATATCAAAAGCGCGACAAACGGAAATACCGATGTCATCCTTTTCAATATCGACAGCCGCGCCGATGCCCAGGATGGGCGAGGAACCATTCTCTCGGTGTTCTGGCGTGTGTTTAACGAGATGCAAGGGTTCTGCGGCGAGTATCCGCATTTGGCGGAGATGGAACGCTACCTGACCAGCAAGGGCAAATTCGAGGAGTTCTGCACCACATACTCGGAACTCAGCGGCGAGGACTGGATCAAGGAGCGTGACGCGTTCCACTTCAAAAAAGACGAGGTGGTTGAAGCGCTCTCCAAAACTTTGGGCCAGAGCCTCACATCGACCGAATCATGGTTCGACAAGTCGGAGAACTCTGTCAGCCTGACCATCGACGCCTTCGCAAAACGGGTAAAGGAATACCTCGACAGTCGAGGCAAGGATCACCGCATCGTCTTTCTGGTGGACGAAGTCGGCCAGTTCATCGGCAACGACACGCACCTCATGCTCAACCTGCAAACCATCACTGAAGACCTGGGCCGCGTTTGCCAGGGCCGGGCTTGGGTTGTCGTCACGTCACAGGAAGACATCGACGCCATCCTGGGCGACCTTGTCGCCTCGAAAGCCAATGACTTTTCCAAAATCCAGGGACGGTTCAGCACGCGTCTGTCTCTCTCCAGTTCCAACACCGACGAAGTCATCCAGGCCCGTCTGCTGGAAAAGAAATCAGCGGCACAAGAAGAGCTGCAACGGCTCTTTGACGTGAAAGGCGACATCATCAACAGCCAGCTCAGCTTCTCGCACGACAGCGCCCACCTCAAAACCTATCGGGACAGAGTCGATTTCGCGGGATGCTATCCCTTTGCGCCCTACCATTTCCAGTTGGTGCAGAAGATTTTTGAATCCATCCGCAAGGCCGGAGCCACGGGCATTCATTTGAGTCGTGGCGAGCGTTCCATGCTGGATGCCTTTCAGTCCGCAGCCATCAATGTGGCGGAAAAGGAAATCGGAGCTTTGATTCCCCTGCATGCCTTTTACCCATCCATCGAAAGTTTTCTGGATACTGCGGTCAAGCGCACTATCGAGCAGGCGGATGAAAACAGCGGACTGGAAAAACCGTTCGACATTCAGCTTCTGAAAACATTGTTTCTGATCCGCTATGTGGATGTCATCAAACCCAACGTCGACAACCTGGTGACCCTGTTCATCGATGAGGTCGATGCCGACCGTCTGGCGTTGAAACGTCGCATCGAAGCTGGCTTGCAGCGTCTGGAAAAAGAAACCCTGATCAACCGCAACGGTGATCTGTACTTCTTCCTGACCAACGAGGAGCGCGACGTCGGACGCGAAATCAAGAATGTCGATATCACCAGTTCCGAAGAATTGAAGCTTTTGTCCGACATCATCTTTGCCGAAATCTTCAAGGATCAGAACAAACTCAAATATCGCCCCTACAAGCGCGATTACGCCTTTGGTCGTCTTCTGGACGGGCACCCCTACAGCAGCAAGGTCGATCAGGACATTGCCGTGGAGATCATCTCTCCGCTCAATGACCAGTATGCCCTCTTCAATTCCATGAAATGCGTCCTTTATTCAGGGGAACATCCTGGACGGATTGTGTACAAGCTGTCGGATGACAAGGCCCTTGGAAATGAAATCCGGGCCTACCTTCAGACCGACAAATATGTGCGCCTCAAAAGCGATGCTTCGTTGACCCCCAACTTCAAAAAAATTCTCCGTGATCGTCAGGAAGAGAACCGTGAACGTCGGGAGCGTTTGACCTCCTTGGTGGAAAATCTGCTGTGCTCAGCCAAGGTCTATGCCTTGCAGCAGGAATTGCAGCTCAAAAATTCCGGAGCCAAGGCGGGCTTGGATGAAGCCCTGGAATATGTCATCCAGAACGTCTTTCTGAAATTTTCCTACCTGGAAGTCGTGTACGATGATCCCACCAAGGAACTTCGCGCCGTCCTGCTTTCCAATGATATTGCCAAAAATCAGCTTCAGATGGACCTGCCGCAAATCAACGCCCAGGCCGTCAAGGAAGTGCGGGAACATGTCGACATCCTAACCGCGAAAAATCACGCCATCCTGCTCTCCGACATGGTCGAGAAGTTCAGTGCCAAGCCGTATGGCTGGCCGGAATGGGAGGTCGTGCTGCTGGCTGCCCGGTTGTTCATGGCTGGTGAAATCAAGCTGACCGTCAACGACGTCCTGGAGCCACGCGAAGCCCTGGATGTGCTGATGAAAACCACGCAGTGGCGCAGCGTGAAAATGGTCAAATGCAAGCTGGCCAGCCCGGAAGAAATCGAAAAGGCCCGCAAGCTCTGTCAGGATCTGTTCGGCAAGATCGGTCCGGAATCCGGCGAGGCTCTGGTTGCGCACTTCAAAGAGCAGTTACAGGCTTGGCGCAGGCAATTGGGACAGTTCCGCCCCTTGGCGCAAACGGGTCAGTACCCAGGGGCGTCAATCATCGATCGGGCGCTCGGAGCGATCGAAGGCATCCTGGCTATCCGCGACACCTATGAAAGCATCCTGGCGTTCAATCAGAAGAAAAACGATCTGCTTGATGCCAGTGACGACATCCATGAACTGAGCGGCTTTTACGCAAATCAGAAGCCCACTTGGGACAAGCTGCGCCAAAGCCTGCGCATCTTCAACACCAACGCGGCAGCCTTGAATAAAAATGCGGACGCGGCCCAAGCTCTGAAGCGTTTGCAGGAGATTGCCGCGCATGACGCACCCTATGGCATGATCAAGGATATCGACGCCCTCATTGGCAGGGTGGCAGCCGTCAACGACGTCATGGTTGCGGAAGCCCGGCAGGCCTCGCAAGCGGTCCTCGATGATCGCATACAGGCCATGAGTACCGCCTTGGATGGTTTGAACGCATCGTCGGATGACCGCAACCGCATTCTGTATCCACTCGAGACCATCAAACAGACGATCTCCGCCGAAGAAAGCATTCCGGCCCTGTTCTACCAGCGCGAAGAAAGCGCCAAGGCCGTGGATACTGCCCTGGATAGCATCGAGGCCCTCAAGCCAACATCGGACACCCCCAAACCTCAGAAACAGACCAAAAGCCTGCGCGTTGCCTCGGTCACGACCAAGACCGTGCTGGAATCTGCCGCCGATGTGGAAGAATTTGTCGAGGCGCTCAAAAACCGCCTCCTAGCGGAACTCGGGCCGGATGTGCGTATTCGGGTGCAATAAAAAAGCACACTAAGCTGGCGTGTTAAGTGTTTTTCTTATCAAGGCCCGATTCATACGCGTTTTTTTAGAATGGTATGCGTTTTTTTTGACCCACCCGGAATGGAGTCTGTCTTTACCAGCGCGGCAAACATTGACATGCCGGAACACATGAACTGTTATTTTTATTTGGTGCTCTTTTTGGAAATAACCATGCGGCGTATTTTCACAACTGCAAATAGGGAGCTTGGTTCATGCAACGCGGCGTGACCGGAAACTATCATACGACATCCGTTGCCGGCGAGGCCGTGCATGCCTTTGTGCCCGCTCCTCTGCCGCCCGAGCCTCCTCTGGAATGGGTGCAATCCCGGCAGCGTAGCCTGGAGCGGGCCTTGCTCGCCTGCGGTCGGCTCGATGCCATCACCGCCTTGCTCCCTGATCCGGATCTTTTTCTCTACGCCTACGTGCGCCGCGAAGCGGTGCTGTCCAGCCAGATTGAAGGCACGCAATCCTCCCTGTCCGACTTGCTGCTGTTTGAACTGGACGCTGCGCCCGGCGTGCCCTTTGATGATGTAGCCGAGGTTTCCAACTACGTCGCCGCCCTGGAACATGGTTTGACGCGCCTGCGTGAGGGTTTTCCTCTTTCCAACCGACTCATTCGGGAACTGCACGTGCGTTTGCTGTCCAGTGGGCGTGGAGCGCACAAGCAACCGGGCGAGTTTCGAAGAAGCCAGAACTGGATCGGCGGCACTCGGCCCGGCAATGCCCAGTTTGTTCCTCCTCCAGTGCAGGAGGTTGAGCCCTGTATGGCGGCACTGGAGCGTTTTCTGCACGATGACGAGGCTCCCGGCGCACTCGTCAAGGCCGCTCTTGCTCATCTCCAGTTTGAAACCATTCATCCGTTTTTGGATGGCAATGGCCGTGTCGGGAGACTTTTGATCGCGCTCATTCTCCACCATGAAGGGGTATTGCGCCAGCCGCTGTTGTACCTTTCACTCTATTTCAAGCAGCATCGCACCGAGTACTATCGACTGCTTGATACCGTGCGCCAGACAGGTGACTGGGAATCCTGGATCGATTTTTTCCTTGAAGGGGTCGAGGTGACGGCAACCAGCGCCGTGGAGACCGCTCACCGCCTGCTTGGCCTGTTTGAACGCGACGCCATGCGCGTGCGCGGCCTGGGACGCTCCGCAGCCAACGCCTTGCGTGTCTTTGATATTCTTCGCGCCCGCCCCCTGGCTTCTATCGGACATTTGGCCCAGCAGGCGGGCATCAGCTTTGCCACGGCCGCCCGGCATGTCGAGGCTTTGGAGAAGCTCGATATCGTCCGCGAACTCAGCGGCCGCAGTCGTGAACGGGTTTTTGCCTATCAGGACTATATAAATATTATGAATGAAGGCGCGGAGCCCTTGTAGATACCGGACAGGAAACAGGGCAGAAAATATGCTCGTACTCAGAAACCGCTGAACCTGAACCACATTCATCTTCAACCACTGTATACACCATGAACAAAGCCGCTCTCAAATCCTACGCTCCTGCCGCCCGTCTTGAATTCATCCAGGCTGTGACCGATCGCGCCAAGGCCCTGGGCCTGTCCGCCAAAGCCATTGAACCCGCTGAAGTCAAAGGCGACGTAGCCATTATTGCCGGTCAGGCTTTTCCAAAGGCCGTGGCCGAACGCCGCGCCGAACTGGAACGCCAGATCAGGATCAAAGGCTTTGAACAGCTCATGGAGGAAGTGGCCTATACGTGGTTCAACCGCTTTTGCGCCCTGCGCTTCATGGAAGTCCACGACTATCTGAACCACGGTTACCGGGTGCTCAGCAACCCCAGCGGTTCGGACATCCCGGAGATTCTGGAAAAAGCCACCAGTGTGGATTTGCCAGGATTGGACAAAGGATTGGTGGCGGACTTGCGATTGGCCGGGAACAAGGATGCGGAGTTATACCGCGTGCTGCTCATGGCTCAGTGCAACGCCCTGTATGCGGTCATGCCCATGCTGTTCGAGAAGGTCGGGGACGCTACGGAATTGCTGCTGCCGGAGAACCTGCTGCAAACCAATTCGCCCGTTCGCAAGCTGGTGGCGGCGATCCCGGAAGAGGACTGGCAGGAGATCGAAATCCTGGGCTGGCTCTATCAGTTCTACATTTCAGAGAAAAAGGATCAGGTCATCGGCAAGGTGGTCAAAAGCGAGGACATCCCCGCCGCCACCCAACTCTTTACGCCCAACTGGATCGTCAAATACATGGTCCAGAACACCTTGGGCCGGACTTGGATGATGACCTACCCCTACTCCAATCTCAAACACGGTATGGAGTTCTACATCACCCCGGCGGAGCAGACGCCTGAGGTGCAGGCGCAATTGGATGCCATCACGCCCAAAGAACTAAACCCGGAAGAGTTAACCCTGCTCGATCCGGCCTGCGGGTCCGGTCATATTCTGGTGGAAGCCTATGACTTGTTCAAGACCATCTATCTGGAACGGGGTTATAGGCCTCGGGATATCCCGCGCCTGATACTGGAAAAGAACCTCTTTGGATTGGATATTGATGACCGTGCCGTTCAACTGGCCCGGTTTGCCCTGCTTATGAAGGCCAGGGGCGATGACCGGCGGATACTGGATGCGGACAATCCGGTGCGGCTCAATGTGCTTGCCTTTCAGAATAGCAAGGGCCTGGATATAGAACAGATCACCGCGACCTTGCTCAAAGAACGGACCAAGTCTTTGAATGGCGGACAGCACCAGCTTTCTTTCGTGCCGCAACCAACCCGGCAACTACCTCTGGCCACCACCGAGAAGCCGGAGGTTACGCCCGAGGAACTGTACGCCCTGCTCCATGTTTTTGAACAAGCCAAAACCTTTGGATCACTGCTGCGTATTCATGACAAGCTGAAGGCGGCGTTGCCGCGTTTGGAGAAACTACTGGAAAAGGCAGGACGGTCCGACGGTATGTCTGCCATGTACGCAGGAATGCTCATGCCCCTAGTGCGCCAGGCCCGGATGCTGGCGCGGGAGTATGATTGCGTGGTGGCCAATCCGCCGTACATGGGGAGCAAGGGACTGAACCCGGCACTCAAAACATACGCCAAAGATAATTTTTCTGACAGTAAGGCAGATTTGTTTGCCATGTTTATGGAACGAGGTTTGGAGTTGCTCACACAGCAGGGGTTAACTGGACTGATCACCATGCAAAGCTGGATGTTTCTGTCATCCTATGAATCTTTACGAGCAGCTATTTTGACTAGAAGAACCATCATCTCCATGCTTCATCTTGGAGCAAGAGGCTTTGATAGCATTGGCGGCGAAGTAGTTCAAACCACAACATTTATAGCAAGTTCAACCCATCAGAATGCTTATAAGGGTTCATATTTTCGCTTGGTGGAAGGAAAGTCTGAAGCTGAAAAAATTGCGAATTTTCACACTAACCAAACCTTACGCTACACCGCCTCTGCCACCGACTTCACGAAAATACCAGGAAGCCCAATTGCGTATTGGGTGAGCAAAAAAATATATAATATTTTTTCAGAATCAATAGCTTTAGGAGATATAGCAATCCTAAAACACGGCATGTCAACGTCAAATAATGATCGTTTTTTGCGACAGTGGCATGAAGTATCTGTATTCAACTTTTCACCAAAATGCCAAAATGCAATTGAGGCGATTCATTCAGGGCGAAAGTGGTTTCCATTTTGCAAAGGGGGAAGTTATAGGCGGTGGTATGGAAACTTTGATTACGTTGTTAATTGGAAGGATGACGGAAAAGAAATCAAAGATGAGACCAATAAAAAATATCCATACCTCAATGGAAATTTAGGATTTGTTATTGGAGCAGAGTCTTATTATTTCAAAAATGCAATTACCTGGTCTTCAATATCATCTTCTTTTGCAAGTTTTCGATGGCTTCCAAATGGTTTTATAATATGCAATAAAGGTCAAACACTCTACTCAACATCAGAATACTCCCTTGATTTCTTAATTTGTGCGCTAAATAGCTGTGTTGCATCTTATATGTTATCTATTTTAAGTCCAACAATCGGATATGAACTTGGCTATGTTCGTCAAATCCCAATGCCAAAAAACACAATAAAAGATATCAAACATTTATCACAAATCATTTCGTATGCACGCGCCGACTGGGATTCGAATGAATATTCTTGGGACTTCACTATTCTACCATTACTTTCTATTGCTTACCACCAAGCGACCCTAAAGGAAA
>JAAYCS010000098.1 GCA_012729655.1 Desulfovibrionales bacterium
AGAAGCGCCAATACGCCCCAATTTGATCCCAGAAGGGCCTCCTGAACGATTTCAGGAAAAATACACATCGTCAGAAAAAACAAACCCTCGCCGGACAGTGTGACGAGGGTTTGTCAGTGGTCTGAGGGGCACTCTGGGTGCCCCTTTGTTTTCAGCCCCGTTGCTGCAGGATCAGTTCATCCAGGCTGCGCTTGGGCACGTAATGCACGCCACTCTCGTCCCGGAAATATCTGATGGATCCTTCGGCCGGAAGATCCACGACGCGGACATCTTCCACGGGTTTGCCCAGGGCCAAAACAAGGCAGATTTCCAGCCCGTCGTTTTCAAGTCCCAGGACTGACCTCAGTTTTTCCCGGTCGATGGCGCCAAGTATGCACCCGCCGTACCCTTTTTCCACGGCCCCCAGCATCATGGTCTGGGCCACGATGCCCTGGTCGATTTTGGCCAGTTCCCAGGATTTGTCGGTGTTGAGCAGGACAATATAGGCGCCGGGCTGCTCCCCTTCTTTGGGGCCGCCCCAATCGCTCAGGTACGCGGCCCATTTCAGGCAGGCGAAGATCCGCGCATTGTCTGCCGGGTCGTTGCACAGGACAAAGCGCAGGGGCTGTTTGTTGCCTGCCGAGGGACACAGCCGGGCCAGGCCGACGAGGTCCAGGAGGTCGGTCATGGAAATGGGTGTTTTTTGGTCAAAGCGCCGGTAGCTGCGGCTGGCATGGACAAGATTGCTGAGCATGGAGACCTCCGTGGCAGATTGTTTCACACGTACATTTGGGCGGGGCCGGATTTAGGATCGGTCGTAACCCGTTTCCGCGCAGTCCGGAACCCATGGTTTTCGCATCCTGACAGGCCGGCCACCGGATGCTGTCCGACCCGGGTGTCCGGACAACGCGGAATTTGAAATGTCTTCAGGTGTCGTACACGGCCTCGAAACGCGCCTTGAAGCTCTGGAAGGTTCCATCCAGGATGGCCTGCCGGGCGTCAGTCACGACCCGCAGAAAATAGGCCAGATTGTGGATGGTGTTGAGCCGGTACGAGAGCAGTTCCTTGGCCTGGTAGAGGTGGCGCAGGTAGGCCCGGGAAAAATTGCGGCAGGTGTAGCACGTGCACTGGGGGTCCAGGGTCGCGTCGTCCTCGGTATACTCGGCCCGTTTGATGTTCACCTTGCCATGGGAGGTGAACAGGGTGCCGTTTCTGGCGTTGCGCGAGGGCAGGACGCAGTCGAACATGTCGATGCCGGCATCGATCCCGCGCACGATGTCCAGCGGCGTGCCCACGCCCATGAGGTAGCGCGGTTTTTCCCCGGGCAGGAGGGGGGCGCTGTGGTAGAGGATGTCCATCATCTCGGGCTTGGTTTCGCCGACGCTCAGGCCTCCCAGTGCGTAGCCGTCGAAGGGGATGTCGAGCAGTTGGCGGATGCTTTCCTGGCGCAGGTCCTTGAAGAATCCGCCCTGGCCGATGCCGAACATGAGCTGGGTGCCGCTTCCCTGGGGATACGCGGCGCGGCAGCGCGCGGCCCAGCGCGTGGTCAGGCCCAGGGATTTCTTCGTGTAGTCGTAGTCCGCGCCGTAGGGCACGCATTCGTCCAGGACCATCATGATGTCGGAGCCCAGGTTTCTCTGGATGGAGACGACTTTTTCCGGAGTGAAGAGGTGTTTGGACCCGTCGATGTGCGAGGAAAAGGCCACGCCGTCCTCGGTCAGCTTGCGCAGGCCGGACAGACTGAAAACCTGGAAGCCCCCGGAATCGGTCAGAATGGGCCGGTCCCAGCCCATGAAGCGGTGCAGTCCTCCCCGGCGGGCAATCATCTCGTCGCCTGGGCGGAGATAAAGATGGTAGGTGTTGCCGAGGATGATGCGGGCGCCAAGCTGTGTCAAATCCTCGGGACAGAGGGCCTTGACCGTGCCCTGGGTGCCTACAGGCATGAAGATGGGTGTGGGTATGGTCCCGTGGGCGGTGTACAGTTCGCCGGCCCTGGCACTGCCATCAGTGCCGTGCATGATAAATTGTCCGATGTGCATGTGCGGTGGCGTTCAGATTGTCGTTGACGTGGATGGGGTGACTCCGTTCCGGGGACACAGGTCGTTCAGCTCGCAGGATCCGCAGGCCGGTTTGCGGGCCGTGCAGACCTGGCGGCCGAAAAGGACCAGGAAGTGATTGATCTCTCCCCAGTGCTGTTGCGGAAAGAAAGGCAGGAGATCCTGCTCGATCTTGTCCGGGTTTGTCTGCGCCGTCAGTCCCAGGCGGAAACTGATCCGCTTCACATGGGTGTCCACCGCAATGCCCGCCTGCACCCCGTAGGCGTTGGACAGCACCACGTTGGCCGTCTTGCGGGCCACGCCCGGCAGGGTCAGCATTTCAGCCATGGTTCTGGGCACCTGGCCGTTGAAATCAGCCACGATTTTGCGGGCGGACGCCTGCAGGCTCTTGGCCTTGTTGCGGAAAAAGCCCGTGGAGCGGATGACGTTTTCGATTTCCGAGACGTCGGCGTTTGACATTTGCTGCACATTTTTCCACTTGTGGAAAAGATGGGGCGTGACCTGGTTGACGCGGGCATCCGTGCACTGTGCCGACAAAATGGTGGAGGCCAGAAGCTCCCACGGCGTTGTCCAGGAAAGCTCGGTTCTGGGGGCAGGGTAGCGCCGAGCCAGGCGTTCCCTGATGAGTACTGCGCGCCTGGCAGCGGGCATCTTCATGGCTGTCTCCGAAACGGTCATTGTGGCGGACGCGGCAGTGCCCTGCCTGACAGGTTTTTTTTGCAACCTCAAGTTTTTTGGCGGGAGGAGGCATGGAACATGTCCTGGTCTACATGACTGTCCCGGACCTCGAGACGGCCCGGAGAATCGGCCGCGCCGTGGTGGAAGAGCGGCTGGCCGCCTGTGTGAACATCCTTGGCGCCATGGAATCGCTCTACTGGTGGGAGGGGACAGTGCACAACGATCTGGAGGTGGTTCTTGTGGCCAAGACCAGGGCCCGGCTCTTCGAGGAGCTGCGGTCCCGGGTGGTCGGGCTGCACCCCTACGAAGTGCCCTGCATAGTGGCTGTGGACATGTGTGCCGGGCATGGTCCGTTTCTGCACTGGATCACGGCCCAGACCCTGGGCCCAGGGTCGGAAAAGTGTTGACGGCGCAGGGAATTCAGTCAAAGCAATGCGCAACGCGTGATCGTGGAGGGTGGACGTTTTCGTGAGGTTCCATATCTTGACCTTCGGGTGCCAGATGAACGTGGCCGACGCGGACTGGCTGACGCAGGCCCTGGTTTCCCGGGGATGGGCCGCGGTGTCCGAAGGGGAGGCCCAGGTTTTTGTGGTCACGACCTGCAGCGTGCGGGAAAAGCCGGAGCAGAAGGTCTATTCCCTGCTGGGGCGGCTGAAGTCCCATGTGGACCGCAATCCCGATGTTTTCGTGGCCGTGGGGGGCTGCGTTGCCCAGCAGGTCGGCGAGGGATTCTGGGAACGGTTCCCCTTTGTGCGCCTGGTTTTCGGCACCGACGGCATGGCCATGGTGCCTCAGACCCTGGAGCGGCTGGCCATCCATCCGGACCAGCGGATCAGTCTTCTGGACTTCCTGGACCATTACCCGGAACGCGAGCTGACTCAGGATGGAGCGGTCGGGGCCCAGGCGTTTGTGAACATCATGCAGGGCTGTGATAATTTTTGCGCGTATTGCATTGTGCCGTACACCCGGGGCCGGCAGAAGTCCCGGGCTTCGGACGCGGTCCTGACAGAGTGCGGGTCCCTGGTCCGCCGCGGCACACGGGAGCTGACCCTGCTGGGGCAGAATGTGAACAGCTACGGCCAGGACAGGCATGGGGATGGCACTTCCTTTGCCGCCCTGCTGCAGAGAGTAGCATCCATCCCCGGGCTGCTGCGGCTCAAATTCACCACCTCCCATCCCAAGGACATCGCTCCGGAGGTGGTTGAGGCCTTCGGACAGGTGCCGAACCTGTGCCCACAACTGCACCTGCCGGTGCAGGCCGGGTCCGATGCGGTGCTCAAGGCCATGGGCCGCAAGTACACCAGAGCGCATTACCTGGACATTGTTCGCAGCTTGCGCGCGGCCTGTCCGCATATCGCACTGACCACGGACATCATTGTCGGATTTCCGGGGGAGACGGCGCAGGATTTCGAGGAGACACTTTCGCTGGTGAAGCAGGTGCGCTTCTTGTCGAGCTTCTCGTTCAAGTATTCCGACCGGCCGGGGGTGCGGGCCGAGAAGATGGGATTGAAGGTTCCGGAAGAGGAAAAATCCCGACGTCTGGCGATCCTGCAGGATCTGCAGAACTGCATCACTGCGGAGGAACTGGCCCGCACCGTCGGGACGGAGGCCGAGGTGCTGGTGGAGGGGAGAAGCAAGATGCAGGACAGCGACGTCCACTGCTGGAAGGGGCGCGATGAGGCCGGCCGCATCGTCAACTTCCCTGCACAGGGAGACGATCTGACCGGGAAGATGGCTCGGGTGCGTATCCTGGCGGCAAAGAAACACTCGCTCCTGGGCGAGATTCGAGGTGACGTGTGGTAGACATGATTGTTTTCGGGCTGGCCTTGGATGAAGACTCCCAGATGCCCATTCTCATCCTCAAGGATAAATCGGAGGATATCATTTTCCCCATCTGGATCGGCGCCATGGAAGCCATGGCCATTTCCATGGCCTTGAACAAGGTGGCCGTGCCCAGGCCCATGACCCATGACCTGATCCTGCTCATTCTGGAAAAAATGTCCGCCAGGCTGGAGGCCGTGGAGATCGTCTCGATTCACGAAGGCACCTATTATGCCGAACTTGTGCTGCGGGCCGAGGGTGGGGAGCGCAGGATCGACTGCCGGCCATCGGACTCCATCGCCCTGGCTTTGCGGGCTGAGGTGCCCATCCGTGTCTCCGAAGAGGTCATCGCCCTGAACAAGACCCTGCAGAAAGGGGATTTCCAGGAAGTGGTCAAAGGGGAGGACAGCGAGAAATGGACGGAAATCCTGTCCAAGTACAGCCTTGACGAAATCAAGTACAAGATGTGACCCGTGATTGACCTGCACACCCATACGGTCTTCAGTGACGGGGAGCTCATTCCCGCAGAACTGGCTAGACGGGCCAAAGTGGCTGGATACAGGGCCATCGCCATCACCGATCATGCGGATGCCTCCAACCTGGACCTGATCGTGCCCCACCTGCTGGCCGTGGCCAGGGAGTATTCCATATTTATGGATATGCACATCGTGGCGGGGGTGGAACTGACCCATGTGCCGCCGGGGCTCATCGCCCGGGAGGCAGAACGGGCCAGAAGCCTGGGGGCGGACATTGTGCTGGTCCATGGCGAAACCATTGTTGAACCGGTGGAGCGGGGTACGAACCTGGCGGCCATGGAGGCCGGAGTTGATGTGCTGGCCCACCCTGGCCTCATCACGGACCAGGACGCCATGCTGGCCGCGGAGAAGAACGTCGCCCTCGAGATCACGACCCGGGCAGGGCACAGCTACACCAATAACCACGTTCTGGCCATGGCCCGCCGGCATGGAGCAAGGCTGGTCATCAATAACGATGCGCACGGGCCGCGAGATCTGGTCGGAGCTGAACTGCGCCGCAAGATCGTCCTCGGTGCAGGCATGACGGAAGACGAGTACCTGCTCGCTGATATGCATGCCTGGGCTCTTGTGTCCCGGAGTCTTTCGCAGTAGGGAAGCCGAAATTTCATTGTAGTTGTCTAATCTGGTAGTGAAAAAGGTGGAAAATATGGATGCAGTGCCTCAGATGGGCGTTGTCCAACAGATGAATGTTACACAGCCGATCGATGCGATGCCGCAGCTGGGAGCCGCCACACAACTGGGTGGGATGCCACAGCTGGGATTCTGGGACATGATCGCCAATGCGACGGTAGTCGTGCAGGGGGTCATGATAATGCTGGCCCTGATGTCCCTCGTCAGCTGGTCGATCATCTTTTACAAAATAATTCAAATCCATCTCGGGCGGCGCAAGGCCATCCATGAGCGGGCGCTTTTCCAGAACGCGACCAATCTGGCCGATGGGGTGCAGATTCTGCGCGAGCAGGGGAATTCCGCCCTGTATCCCATCGCCAAGAAAGGACTGGTGGAATTCCGTCGGCTGGAGCAGTCCGTCATCCATCCCAACCTGAAGTTCCGCGTGGCCGGCGACAACCTGCGCCGGGTGCTGGAACAGGGGGTGAGCGAGAGCCTGGGCGACATGTCCAGGTCCTTGGCTTTTCTGGCCACATGCGCCAACTCGGCCCCGTTTATCGGTCTTTTTGGCACGGTCTGGGGCATCATGAATTCCTTCCACTCCATCGGACAGATGAAGACCGCGGCCCTGGCCGCCGTTGCGCCGGGCATCTCCGAGGCTCTGGTGGCCACGGCCATCGGTCTGGCCGTGGCCATCCCGGCGACCATCGCCTACAATACCTTTCTGGGCATGATCAACACCGTGCAAACGGAGATGGAGTGTTTTGCCAGTGAATTTTTGAACCGCGCCCAGCTCGAATTGCCCTGGATGAACAAGCGGGGTGAATAGGCCATGCAGGTACATTCAGGAAAAGGATTTCTGGCCGAGATCAACGTCACGCCTTTCGTGGACGTCATGCTCGTGCTGCTCATCATCTTCATGGTCACCGCACCCATGCTGACCCAGGGCGTAGAGGTCGATCTGCCCGAAACCAAGGCTGTGGAGACCCTCCCCGAGGACAGCGAGACCGTGGTGCTGCATGTCATGAAGAACGGCGTCATCAAGCTCGACAAATACGAGGTGAAGGTTGAAGATCTTGGCAATCATCTGAAGCGCATGGATTTCCAGAAAGGGAAGCTGCTCTATCTGCAGGCTGACAAGGAAGTGGCCTATGGCGTGGTGGTCAAGGTCATGGCGGAGGTGCGGGCTGCTGGCGTACAAAAGCTGGGAGTAGTTGCGGAACCAGAGGAAGAAAAACCCTAGGATAAGGCGTTGCCGTGTTCAATTCGCTGCGTCATTTGAGTTGGGTTTTCTCCATTGCCTTGCATGTTCTGGTGCTGGCCGGCGGGGCGTATGTATCCACCGGGACCCATGTCAAAATTGATCTGAACAAGAAGATGTATGAGGTCAATCTGGTCGGCACTCCGCATAAAGGAAAGCCTGGAGCCAGAAGTGCACCCAAGCTGGCGGCCGCCCAGGAGACCCCGAAAAAAGCCGCTCCCAAGGAGGCGCCACCAGTAAAGGCCGCCGAGGAGCAGAAAAAACCTGAAAAGAAGACCGTGCCGGCGGATACAGCCAAGGCCATTCCCAAAGAAACGGTCAATGCAACCAAGGTGGCTGAGGCCGAGGAACCCAAGAAAGAAGAGCCGAAAAAGGAAGAGCCCAAGAAGGACACCAAGGATATTGCGGCCAAGGCCGATGCCAAGAACGCGACCAAGGTCGATTCCAAGAATGCGACCAAGACGGAGAAAAAGCCAAGCAAGGAAGAGATTCTGGCCGCGGCCCTGGGAGAGGCGAGCAAGACAGCAAAAACCACCACCAAGGGGGGTGCCGAGGGGGCTGCCAAGGGTGACGCCAAGGGGTCGTCCAAAAATGCACTGGCTGATGCCCTGGCGGACATCGGCAGAGAAGTGTCCGGACGAGGGACCAGCGGGGACGGCACAGCCGAGGATGGTCCGGGCGAGGGCGAATCCGCAGGTACTTTGGATGAGTACTATGCGTCGCAAGTGGTCAAGGCTATTCGGGAGAATTGGAGATTTCCCAGACTTTCCAATGTGGTCCTGGCGGCCACGGTGGAATTGCGCCTGAGCAGATCCGGAGAAATCCTCGGTTCACGGGTGTTGAACGGCTCGGGCCGGCCTGATTTTGACGCGTCGGTCAAACGTGCCGTTGAAGATACCAAACGATTGCCCCAGGTACCGGAAAGTCTGGATACGACTATTGTCATAACGTTTTACAATACCGAAAATCAGTAGGAGAATGACTTGATTAGATCCATTCTCATCGTTGTGGCCCTGCTAGTTTCGTTCACCTCGGTGCAGGCGGCCGGCGTACTCAATATCGATATCTACGGCCCGGGCCAGTCCCGGGTCAATCTCTTCGTGGCGGATCCTCTTTCCAAGGAAAGCGCTGGCCCCCTGGGGGCCATCCCCGGCAACGCGCCTGCCGACCTTCAGCAGCGCATTCACGCCAACTGCGCTTTTCTGCCGTTTTTCAACATGCTTTCGGCCAGGGACATCATCGGAGGGCCCTCCCCAGGGGGGTATGTGGCCCAGAACATCGATTTCAACAAGTTCCAGCTGTCCAGGGCCGACGTGCTCGTCACGGCTGCATGGACTCCGCAGCCCGGCGGGGTCGGAGAGGTCGAACTGCGGGCCTACGAGGTGTACACGGGGCGTCTCATTGTGGGGAAGGGATATAATGTCGCTTCCCAACAGCAGGTTCCGGAAGTGGCTGCCCGCTTTTGCGCCGATCTGATGGAGGCCCTGACGGGCCAGGGGGATTTTTTCCGTTCCAACCTGGCCATGATCAAGAAGGAGGGCCGTCGCAAACAGGTCTATATGTCCACGGCCCAGGGCCTGGGGGTGCAGAAGATCACCAATCTGGACGGCATTTGTGTCAGCCCGGCCTGGTCCCACGATGGCCAGAAGCTGGTTTTTGTCTTTCTGGACGCCAGGTTCCACAACCTCTGCATCTGGGACCGCTCAACCAGATCGCTGCAGACGAAACGCCTGCCCGGCAATACGCTCATTGCCCCGGCATTCACCAAGCACGGATCGGTGGCCATCAGTCTGGACATGAGGGGCAACCCCGACATCTACGAGCTGAAGCCGGATCTTTCTGTGGGAAGGGCCTTGGAGGAGAATTGGGGCATTGACATCGGACCTGATTTCGACCGTACAGGGCAGAGGATGGTCTTTGTCTCCAACCGGCTTGGCAACCCACATGTCTTTCTCAAGGATTTCGGATCAGGGGAGGTGCGTCGGATTTCCCTGACCGGAAAATACAATACGGGTCCGAGCATCAGTCCTGACGGATCACAGGTCGTGTTTGCACAGATGGTAGATGGCCGCCACAAATTATTTCTGGTCGATTTGGCTTCCGGGCGCGAACGACAGTTGACATTTGGTCCGGGTAGTGATGAGGATCCCACCTGGTCCCCGGATGGGTACTTCATCGCATTTGCCTCAAATCGTTCAGGTCCGAGCCAGATCTATTTGACCACGAAGCATGGGGACGAACCAATATTGATTCCAACCGGACCGGGAGAAACGACCTCGCCGGCCTGGGGGAAATTATAGTGGCAAAGGTTTTGTATTTTTTTCGTTAACGGAGGAAGTTATGAGGAAGTTTGGTGTTTTTGGATTGATTGTGCTGGTGTTCTGTCTGGCCATGGCTGGCGGCTGCTCCAAGAAAGTGAGCTCTACCCCCGCTGGTGCGACTGCCGCAGGTTCCGGTTCCGGAGCTTATGGAAGTCAGGGTGGTCTCACTGCCGAGCAGCTTGAGGCGCAGCGTCTTGCCGAGCTGCAGCGTCAGGCCATCGAAAAGATCGGCGCTGACAAGATCTATTTTGCTTTCGACTCCAACGAGCTGTCCCAGGAATCCCGTGCGGTCCTGACCGAAAAGGCTGAGCTGCTGAAGGCCAACGCCGGTCTGGTCCTGCTGATTGAAGGCCATTGCGACGAGCGCGGCACCAACGAGTACAACATGGCTCTTGGCGAACGTCGTGCCCGCGCTGCGTATGACTTCCTGGTCCTGATGGGAATTGATTCCTCCAAGTTATCCATCATCAGCTACGGCGAAGAATATCCTGCTGTCCAGGGCTCCAACGAAGCTGCCTGGTCCAAGAACCGTCGCGACGAGTTCAAGGCCAGCGCCAAGTAGTTCTGCCTTTGATAGCGAGGGAACATTCCCTCGACGAAGCCCCGCATCTGCGGGGCTTTTTTTGTCTGTGCGCCCGGCAGGGCGTTAGGCCTCTGTGCACACCACGATCAGTTGCGGCGCTTTGTCGGTGATCTGCTGGGGATGCGGGTCCTCCCCATCCCTGTCAGGGAAATTGTGGGCCGTGGACGGCAAGGGTGTCTGACCTGGGAGGAATGGGATGGCCCTGGAAAACGGCGATGGTGCCGTTTTCAGCGGACTTCAGAGACGGTTGATCCCCACCAAAGTCAGCCGCCGCGGTGGAGGATGTGTTTCTGGACTGGGGCGGACACGAGTGATTCAGCCCAAGCGGACACTCCAGCGTTCGGCCATGGTCTCCTCTGGCAGGGTCCAGATGTGCTCGTGCAGGCGTGACATCCGCTCGCTGTCATACAGCAGTTCCTTTTTTTCCTTCTTGCTCAGTGCGGCAGGCCCGTTTTCCATCGCCTTGGCCATGAGCTCGTCGCGTCGAGCATGAACCTCGGGAGCGAGACAGCGGGAACCGCGCAGCAAAGCGCGGTGCAGCATGTTGACACCAGGATCGACGGCGGCCCTGATGAAGCCATCATCGGCGGCAATGCCCAGCCGTTGGCCCTGCTGGGTGTTCTCAGCCAGGTACTTCTCGATGTCCTGGTATTCCCGCGGGAGACGAACTTCCTCCGGGGTGACAAAGAGGCGGAGCTTGCGGAAAAATCGTCCGACCTCAGCCCGGCTGGTGATCATGGACACAGGGATGGAGAGGAGCAGGGATATGATCAGGGGTGAACTCCACCAGAAAAACACCCGGTTGATATGAAAGAGGACTGCGCCCCAGATCAGGGCCAGGAGGGTGCCCCCCCCATGGAAACGCAGGGCGTCCCAGAGGGGTGTGCCCTCATCGTCGCGCTGCTGGGTGCCCCAGCCAATGCCTACACCCAGGAGGGTCAGGAATACGTATTTGCTGTGGAAGAGCATGCGAACCGGAGCGAGAAGGGTGGAGAGGATGACTTCCGAGAGGATGCTTCCAAGCAGGGCGAAAAAGCCGCCGAACAGTTTGCGGCGGCCTTTGATCACCGCCAGGATGAGGGCGCACACCTTGGGCAGGAAAAGAACCAGGGCAGTTCCGCCGAGCAGGGCCAGTGCGGGCATGGGATTCCATACGGGCCAGACCGGGAACAGGCTTTTGGTCGGCGCAAAATAGTCAGGCTGGACCAAGGCTTCCAGAATGGCTTCAGTGGTGGACAGGGCCAGGAAGAGGAACCAGAGCAGGGCCGAGCCGTAGCTCATGACGCCGTTGAGGAAAAGGGCTCGATGTCCGGGAAATATGCCCCGGGTGAAGACCAGGCGCAGGTGCTGCAGGTTTCCCTGGCACCAGCGCCGGTCGCGTTTGAGCTCGTTGAGCAGGTTCGGAGGTACTTCCTCGTAGCTGCCTTCCAGGTCGTAGGCCAGCCAGACCGAATATCCCGCCCTACGCATGAGGGCGGATTCCACGAAGTCATGGGACAGGATGTCCCCGCCCAGGGGCGGTTTGCCCGGAAGGCGGGACAGAGCGCAGTGGTGTATGAAAGGCTTGACCCGGATAATGGCATTGTGGCCCCAGAACTGGGCGTCGCCCAGGAACCAGTGGTGCAGGCCGGCCGCGTACATGGGTCCGTAGGCCCTGTTGGCGAATTGCTGGGCCCGGGCGATCAGGGTCTCCCTGCCGGTGCAGGCCGGGGCGGTTTGCAGAATGCCCACGTTGCGCCTGCGCTCCATGATGCGGACCATGCGCACCAGGGTCTCTCCGGACATGACTGAATCGGCATCAAAGACGATCATGTAGGTGTAGTGGCTGCCGTAGCGGCGGCAGAAATCGGCGACATTGCCGCTTTTCCTCTTCAAGTTGATCCGCCGTCGGCGGTAGAAGATACGGCCATGGGCCGAGAGGCTTGTGCACAGGGCGTTCCAGGCGGCTTCTTCCTGCACCCAGCGGTCTGGGTCGTTGGAATCACTCAGAATATGGATGTCGAATTTGTCGGCAGCCCCCAGTCTGCTCAATGATCGCCACACGGCATGAATCCCGGCCATGATGCGCTCCGGATCTTCATTGCAGATCGGAAAGAGGATGGCTGTTCTCACATGGGGACGGATGGGCGCGTCCAGATCACCGCGTGACCTGCTCACGGCAAAGCGGTCGTTACGCTTCAGGAGGGTCCAGAATCCGGCCAGTGCGGTCCAGAACCCCAAGGTGATCCAGATGAAAAGGATGCAATAGACGACGGTGATGGATCCCTCCAGGAAGGTGCTGCCCCTGTGGGGCAGCAGGGATCGCATGATGGTGGCCGAGACGATGGCCGGAACGAGGACCAGAATCAGGAGTATGAGCCTGCGGCGGGCGGCGACTCTACGCCAGGGTTCGTTCAGGAATTCGCGGTTCACGGTTTCCCTCTGTGACATATGCTATTCGGGCTATGAGTTGGCCTGCGCGAGGAGGAAACGGGCAGATCCCGGACCGGGGCCATGATCATGAACATGGGGACGCCTGCGCATCCGGGTCAGTGTGACGACGTGGTGAGTGCATAAAGTCCAGCCAGGAGCAGCGCGTAGAGGACAATGTCAATGAACGACGTGTTGAGGATGGCCGCCGCCGTGTTCCACAACGGCCGCCATAGGCGCAGAAAGACGTGAACCCAGGGGCGTCGGTCCATCACTTCCGGCTTCATGTGCGAACGTTTCAGCGGTGGACCAGGAACAGCATAGACAGGGATGCGCTGTTCCGCCAGCAAGCTGCGCACGAGTATAATGGCCTTGGCCTCGGCCTGGGCAGCATTCTCGCCCGGGTCTCTGGCCAGGAGATCCAGCGCGGTGAGCGTCAAGCTGTGTCTGCTCCTTTCGGGAATGGCCATGTGCCGCAGATAGGTGGATACCCTGCGGCCGGCTGCCTCGAGGCGGGCCTCAAGAATTGCGGCGGGAGTTTCCACCGGGGCCTGTAATCCCGCTGCGACGGGATCAATGCGTTGCTCCATCCGGTCCTTTTTCATCAGAATTTGATGGCGTAGGTCCAGGTTTCAGTCAATGGGGTGAGCCCGTGCTGCAGGTTGGCCCGCATTTCAATGAAGGGACGCTTGTCCGGAAGGACCATGGCCAGGGGCGACGTGCCGTCCGGTTCGACTTCGAAGACAAGGCGCCAATTGCCATTGACCGTATTTTTATAGACCCGCTTTTCCAGGAGCTTGCCGCCAGTGCCAATCCACACATTGGAGTCCAGGGCCGCGTCGTCGGGGAGGTCTTCCAGCTTGCCTCCCTGGAATTCAAGTACGAACAGGCGGGAATTGTCGAGTTTACCCTTGGATGTGCGGGTGAATACGACCTGTCCATCAGGGAGCGCGACTCGCTGGGGGCTGCACCACCGGATCCGATAGGCATAGGAAACAGGCTTTCCCGGGGAGGGTATCGTGTCCGGGGACCAGAAGCTGACAATATTGTCGTGAATTTCCTCGGGCGAGGGTATCTGGACCAGGTGCAGGCGGCCCGGTCCCCAGTCTTCCTTGGGCTCTATCCACGCACTCGGTCGCTGTTCGTACCGTGCCTCCAGATCCAGATAGTTATTGAAGTCCGTATCCCGCTGCATCAGGCCCATGCCCCGGATGTTCGGGGCGCTGAACGCATTGACGGCCAGCGTTTTGGGGTTGTGGAGGGGCCGCCATACCCACTCCTCGTTTTCGAATCTGGCCATGAGGCCGTCGGAATCGTGCACTTCCGGGCGGAAATCGTCGTTCAGACGGGGATTAGAGTTCTCTCCGAAAATGAACATGCTGGTCAGGGGGGCGATACCGAGCCGTGCCACGGGCTCGCGCAGGAAGAGGACGGATTCGACGTCAATGGCGGTTTCCCCTCCGGGCGTGGCCTCGAATTTGTACGCGCCTGTGACCCGTCGCGAGTCAAGCAGGGCATAGATGGTCACGCTCTTGTCCTTTTTTCCGGGCTTGACGATCCAGAATTCCTTGAAAAAGGGGAATTCTTCACCCGTGGGCTCGGCCGTGTCGATGGCCAGACCCCTGGCAGACAGGCCGTAATGATGCCCCTTGCCCACGGCCCGGAAATAGCTGGCGCCGAGGAAGACAAGGAATTCGTCCAGGTAGCTTTTTTTGTTGATGGCGGAATGGATGCGGAATCCTGCATATCCCATGTCTGCCGACAGCTGTTCTGCGAACTTGTTGCGGCCGTAGTTGAATGCGCTTGTGTCGAAGGCCAGGCGTTTGGGTACGCCCTGATCCACCACGTTGATGGCCACAGTGCGATCGTAGAACAGGCCGGGGTGGAAGAATTGCAACTCAAAGGGGAGCTTGTCCTCGCGCCAGAGGCTTTTCTCCTGGGCAAAGCGGATATCCCGCCAGTCATCGTAGGAAATGGTCTTGAGAATATCCGGCACCTGGCCGATGTTGTCCACAAACGGTTTGGCCGCCAGTTCCCGGGCCATATTCTCGACATCTCCCAGGCCGAATGTGGAATTCTGGGCCTGAACCATGCCGGTCTGGATGAAAAGGAAAAGCCCGGCCATGAGGCCGCACAATCCACAGCGTTTCATCATCTATGCACTCCCTGCAATGAAATCTCTGTCTTCGAGTAATCCCGGCGATTTCCGGTATTTCCCCTTGTGCTTTTCACTGCCTCTCGTCAAGGGCTAAACAGTTGTTTCGAGGGATTTGCCGGACACTGAAAGCTGGCCGGATTGCATTTCATGAAACCTCTGTACGCTCTTCGGCGTGAAAACACAAAAACAGGGAAGGGAATATCCTGGAGGGCTGCCCTGTGCAGGCCTCAGCGGGACTAGAGCTCCAGGACGAGACGACTGGCCGGTGAGCGGTCTATGGTCGCCAGCAGGTCATCCAGCCAGGCAGGGCCGGGCTGAAGGTGCCCAGGGCCGGGGGGCAGCAGGTCATTGGTTCCCACGTTCTCTACCGCCGCCATGACCTGGGCTATGGTCAGGCTGCTGATGTCCCGGGCTGGCTGCAGGAGTTGCTCCTTGCCGTCGTCGTCATCCACGCGGGAAAGTATGCCGCCCCGGACCAGGAGGTCTGCCAGAAAGCGGATGAGGCCAGGGGCAAGAGCAAGATCGCGCGCAATGCCGATACAGGAGCGCGCGGGTTCACCCCGGTGGAAAAGGCGGACCACGTGCGTGCACAGGGCCAGGGCAAAGAGACGGGTCTGTCGCATGCTCATTCTCTGGCCGCTCTGGGTGTGGTCCGCCATGTCGGCATGCTGGAATGCATGGGCGATTTCGGCTCCAAACAGCACGATGTGCCAGCTCAGGTTGAGCCAAACCAGAAACAACGGCAGCGCGGCGAAACTGCCATAGATCGCGTTGTAGCTGGTGACGTTGATCTGAAACCGGACATACCCGATCTGCACGAGCTGGTAGACCGACCCGGCCATGATGGCGGCCAGAATGGCGCCGGATGCCTTGACCCGGGTGTTGGGCATGATCAGGTAGATGAGGGTGAACAGGATCCAGAGCAGCATGTAGGGGGCCAGGGCCAGAACCCCGGAGATGGCCGGGTTGAGCACGTCTTGCAAGCCGATGTGGGAGGAAAGGGCTGCAACCTGGGCGGCAATCAGCACCGTCACGCTTCCGGAGGTGATCAGCAGCACAGGGCCGATGATCATGATGGTCAGGTAATCACTCAGTTTGCGCAGGATGGGACGGGATGCCACCCCCCAGATGTGATTGAAGCTGTCCTCGATGTTCCCCAGCACTTTGACCACGGACCAGAACAGGGCAATGACGCCTATCCCGGCTATGAGGCCGCCCTGGGTGTTGTCCAGCATGTTGCGGGCAAAGACGATGACCTGCTGCACCACGGCCTGCTGGGCCGAGAATTGTTCGAGCAGTTCTTTCTCCAGCAACCGTTCGAATCCGAAGCCCTTGGCGATGCCAAAAGCCATGGCGGCCAGGGGAACCAGGGACAGGAGGGTATAGAATGTCAGGGCCGATGCGCGCAAGGGACCGTGGTGGTCCCGAAATCCTCGGGCCGCGAGAAGAATGGTACGCGCCAAGCGGGTGACAATCCAACCCATGGAAGGTCTGTCCGGCCGCAGATGCCAGATTTCCGATGTGCAGAAGGTTTTGCAGCGGGTCAGGAAGGATTTGATCGTGTTCATGGCCGGTTCCGGTGACGTTGTACCATGCATGCACGAGCAAACTGGTCATGTTCGGGCCTTGCTGTCAACAGGATGTGCAGGGAAGAAGGATGTGGCGCGCCCGGCAGAAGAGTGTGGGAAGGCCCGGCAGCCTATGCGGGCCTTCCCACAGGGGTGGATGAATCCTAGCCCAGAATGGCTTTCAGATCCTCATCCGGCGTGGTGATGGGCTTGATGTCGAAGTTCTCGACCAGCACGTTCAGCACGTTCGGGGTGATGAAGGCCGGCAGACTGGGCCCGAGGCGGATGCCCTTGATGCCCAGGCTCAGGAGCGTCAGCAGGATGGCCACGGCCTTCTGCTCGTACCAGGACAGGACCATGGACAGGGGCAGGTCGTTCACGCCGCAGCCGAAGGCGCCGGCCAGGGCCACCGCGATCTGGATGGCCGAGTAGGCGTCGTTGCACTGGCCCACGTCCAGCAGGCGCGGGATGCCCCCGATGTCGCCCAGCTTCTTGTCGAAGAAGCGGAACTTGCCGCAGGCCAGGGTCAGGACCACGCAGTCACCCGGGACCTTTTCCACGAACTCTGTGTAGTAGTTGCGGCCGGGCTTGGCGCCGTCGCAGCCGGCCACCAGGAAGAAGTGGCGGATATCTCCACCCTTGACCGCGGCGATGACCTTGTCGGCCACGCCCAGGACCGCGTTGCGGGCAAAGCCCGTCAGCACGCTGCCCTTGTCCTCCTCGGCCGTGAAGCCGGGCATTTCCAAGGCCTTGGCAATGACCTGGGAGAAATCCTTGCCGACGTGGGCCACGCCGGGCCAGCCGACCAGACCGGTGGTGAAGATGTTGCCCTTGTAGGATTCGACCGGCTTCTGGATGCAGTTGGTGGTCATCAGGATGGCCCCGGGGAACTCGGCGAACTCCTTCTGCTGGTTCTGCCAGGCTGTGCCATAGTGGCCGTGGAAGTGCGCGTGCTTTTTCAGTTCCGGGTAGCCGTGGCAGGGCAGCATCTCGCCGTGGGTGTAGATGTTGATGCCCTTGCCGGCGGTCTGCTCCAGGAGCATGGCCAGGTCCTTCAGGTCATGGCCGGAGACGAGGATGGCCTTGCCCTTCTTGGGCCCCAGGGGGACTTCCGTCGGGACCGGATGGCCGTAGGTGCCGGTGTTGCCGCCGTCCAGGAGTTCCATGGCCTTGAGGTTCACCTGGCCGCACTCCATGCACAGGCCGATGAGCTCTTCCAGTCCCAGCTGGTCCAGGCTCTTGGCCAGGGCGCGCTGCACGAACTCGTACACGCTCTCGTCCTCGCGGCCCAGGATGGCGGCGTGGTCGGCGTAGGCGGCCACGCCCTTCAGTCCATAGATGAGGATCTGCTTCAGGGACCTGAGGTCCTCGTGGCTTTCCAGGGCTTCGGCAATGCCGTGCTGTTCGCCCTGGGCGATCATGTCTTCCAGGGTGGCGGCCGGAACAAAGGTGGCAGCGGGGGAATCGACATTGACGGAGGCCCTGGCCTTGAGGGCCTCGCGCCGGGCCACGGCGTCCCTGATCAGGACTTGGAAGCGGGCCGGGTCGAAGTCGACGTTGGTCAGGGTCGAGAAGACGCCTTCGTTGACGAAACGGTTCGTTTCCGGGTCGGACACGGATTTGGCCCGGGCCTGCACGGCCACCTGGGACAGCCCCTGCAGGGCGTAGATGAGCAGGTCCTGGAGCGCGGCCACTTCGGGCTGCTTGCCGCATACGCCGATCTTGGTGCATCCTGTTCCTTTGGCCGTCTGTTCACATTGATTGCAAAACATGGTGCATGTTCTCCATGGTTGAGGTGATATGACTGTGTTGAAACGACGTATAGGCTGCGCCAGGCTTTTGTGCTTTGATGTAGATCAAAAAACATGACGCAGGTGTCCAGTCCGGACCTGGCTCGCCTTGACCAGCGCCATGACCTGGCATTGCTTGACAAAGAGAAAGGCCCGGCACAGACAAAGGAATCAATGTGCAAGGAGCCAGGGGGGAACATGGACCCGATCAATTTCAATTTTCTCTGTTCCGAACCGGCCATGCCCAATGGTCGCAGTGTCGGCATCATCGGCGCCGGACCATCGGGCCTGGCCGCAACGGGCTACTTGTCCTGTCTTGGGTATCAGGTCGATGTGTACGACAAGCTGCCTAAGCCCGGGGGATTGATGCTCTTCGGCATCCCGGGCTATCGCATCCCCAAGGAGCGCATCGATCTCGGCGTGCGTCGGTTGGAGCGCGAGGCCGGAGTCGTTTTCCACACCCACACCAAGATCTGCTGCAGCGGCCCCCTGCATGATGAAGAGGGTGATCATTTCTGCCGCGAGATCCTCGGTTTCGGGGATATGGTCAAAAAGCATGACGCCATCATCATCTGCACGGGATCCTGGCGTTCCAGGCGCTTGGGGATTCCCGGTGAAAATCTGTCCGGGGTCTTCTCCGGCCTGGAATTCCTTTTTCCCATCAGAGCCGTGAAATACAGCGCGCCCAACGTCAAGCTGCCCGACGTGCAGGGCAGGGCCGTGGCCGTCATCGGCGCAGGCCACTCGGCCATCGACGTGGCCCACAGTGCCGTCCACCTCGGCGCTTCCAAGATCTTCCACATCTACCGGCGCACCAGCCGGGAGGCCCCCTGCGGCTCCTTCGAGATCGAACAGCTCAGGGGCATGGGCGTGGAATGGCTCGAGCGCAGCACCCCCCTGCGGATACTGGGCGAGGACAGGGTGCAGGGCATGGAGATTTCCCGCCCCGGCAAGGATGGGCCCGAAACCCTGGTCCTGCCTGTGGATCTGGTGGTGGCGGCCATCGGCGAGACGGCCACGCCGCCCTTCGCCAAGGAGCTGGGACTGGAAAACGTGCGCAAGGGCGAGGTCCGCTGGCTGCACATGACAGCCATTGAGAATGTCTTCGTGGCCGGCGACGCCTTGAGCGGGCCGAGCAAGATCGGCAAGGCGGTTTACAGCGGCCTGCGTTCGGCCCGGTCCCTGGCCAACTGGCTGGACCTCAAGGCCCAGGACCGCCTCGACGCCTACGATTACAACGACCTGGTGACCAACGAGGCCGGATTCGGGAGGCAGGCATGAGCTGCAGCAAGACCCTGTACATCGACTACAGCCTGTGCATCGGCTGCGAGACCTGCGAATACGTGTGCCGCTTCACCAACGACACCTCGCGTATCCACATGACCCGCACCGTGGACGGCGTCATGGTGCCCCTGTACTGCCTGCACTGTGAGAACCCCAAGTGCGCCAACGCCTGCCCGCGCGGGGCCCTGAAGAAAGACAAGGACGGGGCCGTCATCCTGCAGCCCATGCTCTGCCGCGGCTGCCAAACCAAGAACTGCATCCTGGCCTGTCCCCACAGCGCCATGTTCGAGACGGACCGCGGGGTCATGGTGGCCAAGTGCGACATGTGCGCCCAGCGCCGCCAGGTGGGCATGGGTCCGGCCTGTGTGGAGATGTGCCCCTGCGCGGCCATCCGCTACGTGGACCGGGAAGAGATTCCCAATCTGGAAACGGAAAAGTCACGGCAGGCGCACCAGAAGGTCCTGGAGCACCTGAAGATGCCTGGAAAATGAGGCGGTCCTCCCGAGGGAGATCCTGGCCCCTGCCCATGTTGCAGCGGATACGAGTCAGGGGAGGGGGTGCCACTTGACGACCCGGGCAGGCAGGTGCCGGGTGGCAATGGTTTGTGAGCCGGCCGCCCAGGGTCCTGAAGTGGGCCGCCGGCGTGCGGAGCCATCACGCAAATCCTGATGATCCTGGGGTTGTCATGCAGATTGTTGATCTGATCGTAGATCCGGACCACATGGGCGACGCCCAGATGATCCGGTCTCTGGCCCTGGCCAGGGCCGGTTTGCGGGACGACGGGCAGCTCCGGGTGCGCGTGACCAGGCGGTCCATAGACGCCCGGTCCAAGATGCCCAGATTCCTGCTCCGCGTGGCCGTGGGGGGGGAGGATCCGGTGCGGACGTGCTTCCGGCCCAGGCCTCTTGGGGGGAAGAGGGTGGTTGTGGTCGGGGCCGGACCGGGCGGATACTTCGCGGCCCTGACCCTGCTGGAGGCGGGGGTCAAGCCGGTGGTTCTGGAGCGTGGCCGGGACGTGCTCGGCCGGCTCAAAGACGTGAAGAAGATCTACTCCCAGGGGCTCATTCATCCCCACTCCAACTACTGTTTCGGGGAGGGCGGGGCCGGGACATATTCCGATGGCAAGCTCTATACCCGGTCCACAAAGCGCGGGAACGTGGATCGCATTCTGGATCTTTTCGTGGCACACGGTGCATCCCCGGACATTGGCGTGGACGCCCATCCCCACCTGGGTTCCAATGTCCTGCCCCGCCTGGTGCGCTCCATGCGCGCGTCCGTCGAAGGCGCCGGAGGGGAGATTCATTTCGGCGCCCATGTCGCGGATCTTGTGGTGGATGCCGGAGTGTTGCGCGGGGTGCGCCTGGACAATGGCCAGCAGGTGGACGCGGACGCCGTCATCCTGGCCACCGGGCATTCGGCCCGGGATATCTACGCCCTGCTGCACCGGCGGGGGATTCTGCTGGAAGCCAAACCCTTTGCCCTGGGTGTGCGCATCGAACACCCGCAGACCCTGGTGGACAGGATGTTCTACCACCATTCTCCCCGGCATCCCTCCCTGCCCGCAGCCAGTTACCGCATCGCATGCCAGACCGGGGAAAGGGGTGTTTTCTCCTTTTGCATGTGCCCGGGGGGGTTTGTGGTTCCCGCTTCCACGGCTCCGGGAGAACTGGTTCTGAACGGAATGAGCCTGGCCAGCCGCAAGGCGCCCTTGGCCAATGCCGGATTGGTCACCGAGATCCGCCTGTCCGACGTGCAGGGAGACGACACCCTGGCCTTGCTGCGCTTCCAGGCCGGGGTCGAAAAGGCCATGTTCGAAGCCGGAGACCAGGTCACCCAGCAGGCGCCGGCCCAGAGCGCGGCTGATTTCATGCAAGGCCGGCTGACCAAAGTGCTGCCCAGGTCCTCGTATATCCCGGGCATCCATTCGGCCCCGCTGCACGCACTCCTGCCGGACTTTGTGGTCCGGGCCTTACGCCAGGGGCTGACGATTTTCGGCCGCAGGCATAAAGGTTTCGACAGCTCCGAGGCCACGCTGTTGGCTGTGGAGTCGCGGACCAGCTCGCCGGTGCGCATTCCTCGCGACAGCATTACCTGCATGCACCCTGGCCTGGACGGCCTTTTTCCTTGCGGCGAAGGGGCGGGGCATGCCGGAGGAATCATGTCCGCGGCCATGGATGGAGTCGCCGTGGCGTCTGCAGCTGCCCGGTATGTGGGAGGGTAGGGCCGCTCCGCGGCCCTGGATGGGATTATTTTCCGAACGATTTGGCAAAAAGCTCGGCAATGGCTATGCGGCCATTGTCTTCAAGGAAGCGCGTCCCGGTGCCGGCGAAATGGAGGCTTGTGATGACGGGGGTGTCGCAGCGCTCCCAGATTTCGCCGGTCCACTTGTGCCAGCAATTACGGACCTGTCCAAAGGCGTACAGGGGTTTGTTGCAGATTTTTGCGAATTCTGTTCCCCAGCCAGTTCCGCCCTTGACCGTTCCGTCCTCCATGATGGTGCCGACGACAAAGACCTCGTGCCCGGCGTCGATTTGGTACATGATGGTTTGCAGGATCTTGCGCATGGTGGGCGCGTTGGTGAATGTCCTGTTCAGGAGCTTGGAGACATAGCTCAGGCTCACATCCTTGCGCATCAGTTCCTCGGGGGTCAGCACGCGCATCCCTCTGGTCCGTTCGACCTTGTGCCCCTCAAAGGTAAAGGTCACTTCCTGGACCCCGTATTGTTCGGCCAGACGGCCAAATTCCGCTTCCGTGCCCTGGGCGCCGCCGCTGAAAAGCGTGTATTCCGATGTGGCCATGGGTTCTCCTGTGAGATTTGAAGTTGAATATGATCAATGGTGGTTGTTCGCGCAGACCATGGCACTATGCCTGCAATACATTCCTGAATCAAGTTCCGGTCCGCATGCCTGTTGGGATCGGTATTGGCAGGGCGCGCCGCACTTCCTGACGTCCCAGGGCAGGGAAGTCAAGCGGTTCCTGCTCGACAGGGCCATGCGGGCCGCCACGCAAAATCGTGGATCGTGAACCCCGGTTCCAGAGAGGTGCAGGAATGTTGTCCGCAGGCCAGGAACATCCACATGTCCCATGTCAGCGGTCTTTTTTTCCGCGGGGCCTTCCTGCCTGTCCCTCGGCAGGGAGCCAAGCGGGCTGCATCTGGCTTCTGGTCAACGAGGATGGCTGTCTGGAGCAGATGATTCGGCAGATGCGCACGGTGCAGGATGTGCATGACGGGCGGCTGCGTCCAGCGGTTGTGGACGTCTTTGCCCAACTTGGCCATGTCATGCCGGCATCGGAGCAGGGTCGGAGTTTCCGCCCCTGGGCAGGCAGCGGGATTGTATGGGGCCTTGACCCGAAGTCCGGGATGAACTACCAGGGATATCGGATCGCATCTGAGGTTACAGTTATGGCTTTGCTCCCCACGGGCCCTGGTGAGCAAAGCATCTTTTTTTTCCGGGCCCTGGACCCTGTGTGACGGTGAAAGACGACGATGAACAGAATTCCCATTTCATTGGCAGGCTACAGACGTTTGGAAAAGGAGCTGGAAGGTCTGAAACGAGAACGGCCAGCCGTCATCCAGGCCATCAAGGAAGCCCGGGAGGAAGGCGACCTGCGTGAGAACGCCGGCTACGACGCAGCCCGGGAGCGCCAGGGACTTCTGGAGGCCCGCATCAGCCATATTGAATCGCGCATGGCCCGTTTCGACATCATCGACATCGATACCCTGCAGTCCGACCGGGTTGTCTTCGGGGCCACCGTGACCCTGGAGGACATGGACAGCGGGGAGAACAGGACCTATACCCTTTTGGGACCGGACGAGGCTGACCACACCAGAGGGAGCATTTCCATCGAGTCGCCCGTGGGACGGGCCATTCTCGGCAAGCAGGAAGGAGACGAGGTTTCGGTGCAGGTGCCGCGTGGGCGGGTAGAGTACGAGATCATGTCCGTCAACTTTCTGGGTTCAGCCGGTCTCAGCAGATAGGTGATGCTGGGATGTGCCTGCAGGCCCCCGCTGGGTTTCCGGCGGGGGTTTTTTTTGGCATCAACGGGGTGCAATCCGGGGAACGGTGCCGGGTCCGGGCCAGGTCTCGTCACGGCGTTTCCCGATCCCGGCCAAAAGACATCAGCTGCCGGATTTCTTGGCCGCGATGCCCAGGGCCGCCAGTTCCGCCACCAGGGCGTCGCGGTGTTCGCCCTGGAATTCAAGCACCTCCCCGCGCAGGGTCCCGCCACAGCCCAAACGTTTTTTGCAGGCGGAGAGCAGTTGTTTCATTTCCGCCTCCGGCAGACCCAGGCCCGTGACTACGGTCACCCCGGCACCTTTGCGGCCCTTGGTCTCCCGGCCAACCCGCACAGGACCCCTGGCCGGGGGTCGGGTTGCCCGGCAGACGCAGGAGGCCTGTCCGCATTTGCGGCAGATGCGCTGTTCCGTGGAATAGACTGTATTGCAGGAGTCGGCCATGTTCCCGTCCTCAAGAGCTGATGCCAAAGTTCTGAACCAGATTGTGCTCCCGGATGTAGACCATGGTGTGGGCGGAGCTGTCCTGGTTGCGGCGGGCGTAGTCCAGCAGATCCATATGCGTGTCCACGTCGGGCCATGAGGGCAACAACCTTGGCCCTATGCCCAGGGCGCTGAAGTTGCCGAGGGAGCGGGCCAGCACGTCAGGTGCCCCCCATCGCACCCCGGCAAAGACCTCCTGCGGGAGGGGACGGCGCAGTCCCAGCAGATGGAATCCGCCGTCCGGAGTCGGGCCGAGGCAGACAGACGCATGGTCCAGCATCTCCCATGCCTCGGCAATGCTCGTCCGGGGCAGGTCGGGAAGGTCGCTGCCGATGAGGAGGGCCGGCCCGTCTTCCAGGGCTGCGTTCATGGTGCAGATCATCCTCTGGCCCAGATCCGCCCCGCATTGTTCGGTGTAGCAGAATCCGCGGCCCAGGAGGTCCATGTACTCGCGCAGGGGAACAACGGGGTCGCAGCACAGGGTCACGGCCGCGTTCAGCCCTGCGAGCATGTCCAGTTCGTCGCGGAGAAAGGCGGCCTGCAGGGCCGCGGCGTGATCGAAACCGATGCTTCGGGCCAGCCGGGTCTTGACCAGCCCGGGCCGGGGGAATTTCGTGAACACGATGACCCGCATTTCAGTCTCCGTGCCTGCGGTACAGGCTTGCCAGGGTCCGGGGAGGAGCGCCCAGGTGATAGAGGAGGCGGAGCAGCAGGTTGCGCAACGTGCACCACGCGATGCCTTCACGCTGCTGTCGGCGGGCCGAGGTGCGCACGGCCGTATGTAGGATGCGGACAGGATGTCCGGCCTTGCGCAGCCTGGTCATGAAGTCCACATCCTCCATGATGGGTATGCCCTCGAACCCTCCCAAGGCCTCGAAAATGTCCCGGCGCACAAAAATAGCCTGGTCCCCGTAAGGGACCCGGGTCAATCGGGAACGCAGGTTGGCCGCCGCCGCGATGAAATCGAGCCCGGGGGAGGAGGGCGCGTAGCCCAGGCGGAAGGCCCCTCCGGCCAGATGGCTGTCCTGCAGCGTGTTGCGGATGGCGGCAAAGGCACGGTGGGGAAGCCGTGTGTCGGCGTGCAGGAACAGCAGGACATCTCCTGCGGCCGCCGCCGCGCCACGGTTCTGCTGCAGACCGCGCCCCGGGGGGGAGGACAGGCAGGTCACGCCCAGGCCGGCCATGCCGTCCAGGGCCGTCTGTCCGGCATCGCCGCGCACCACCAGGACTTCGGTGTCTTCCAGGTCCGGCCGGTCCAGGAGGTCCGCCAGCAGCCCTGGGAGATTTTCCTCACGGTAGACCGGGATGATGACGGAGATCTTCATTCCACCAGGACGGCCTGGGCGAGATTGCGGCACAGGCACAGCCGCCCGGAGCGGACCAGGATCAGCAGGGGACCACTGGAGTTGGAGATCATCTCCACTTCGGTGCCTGGGGTGAGCCCCATGGCCGCAAGCTTGCCCACATGACAATCCTGGGTCCTGGCCAGACAGCGCACCACGGCCTTTTCCCCTTCCTTGAGGTCGCACAGGGTGCGGGCCCCGGTCTGCCCTTCTTTGTGTTTGCAGAAAAACATCACCATCCCAGACGTATGCCAAGTTGATAGATGGCCGTTGACAGGCCAAAGGCAAAACCGGTGTTGAAGAGCACGCTGAACACGGCCCAGCCCCACGAAGCCTCCCGGGAAATGGCCACCACGGTGACGAAGCACGGCGAGTACAGGAGCACGAAGAGCATCAGGCTGACGGCGACGCTGGTGTTCCAACCCTCAGCCTGGGCAATGCGCCTGGAAAATCCGAGGTCTCCCTCGTCGTTCATGGCGTAGGCGGTGGACAGGGTGGAAACGATGACTTCCTTGGCCGCGATGCCGCCCAGCAGGGCGATATTGGTCCGCCAGTCAAATCCGGCCCAGGAGGTCACGGGTTCGATGGCCTGTCCGATGCGGCCTGCCAGGGAATGGGTCAGTCCCTGCTCCTTGCGGCGCAGTTCCATCAGATCGATGGAGGCCTGGAGTTCTTGGCGGGTCCCGTCGTCCACTGCGACAGCCAGTTGCTGTTCCAGCTTTGCGATTTCCGTCTTGAACAGGGCAGATTGTTCCTGGGGCAGACGGGGGAAGACCATCATGGCCCAGATCAGCACGGAGATGGCCAGGATCACGGTGCCGGCCTTTTTGATGTACTGCCACCCGCGTTCCCAGGTATGCAGCACGAGACCCATGGACGTGGGCATGCGGTAAGGAGGCAGCTCCATGACAAAGGGGGTGGAGGGCCCGCGGATGAGGGATGAGCGCAGAACCCTGGCCACCACCAGGGCTGCGGCCCAGCCGGCCAGGGTGATGCAGAACATGACAGTGGCCCCGTGAGCGGGGAAAAAAGCCGCGGCCAGGAGAATGAAAACCGGAACCTTGGCGCCACAGGCCATGAACGGGGCGGTGAGCAGGGTGGCCAGTTTTTCTTTGGGACTGCGCAACGTCCTGGCGGCCATCACTCCAGGCACTGCGCAGCCGCCAGGGATGCCTCCGGAGATGATGAAGGGGACCACGGAGCTGCCGTGCAGGCCGAACGCGCGGAAAACCCGGTCCAGCATGTAGGCCATGCGGGCCATGTAGCCCGAATCCTCCAGAAAGGTGATGCCCAGAAACATGATCAGGATCAAGGGCACGAAGCCGAGCACCCCGCCCACTCCGGCAATGATGCCATCCACCACCATGGACCGGAACAGGCCCGCGGGCAGCAGCGTCTCGGCCAGACCGGAGAGCCAGCCGAAAAAGGCTTCCACCCAGCCCATGGGTACCTGCCCCAGGGCGAAGGTCAGGCTGAACAGACCGTAAAGGACGGCAAGCATGATGACCGGCCCGGCCACCTGATGAGTCAGCACGGAGTCAATCTTGTCCGAAAGATCGGCCCGGTTGTACAGGTCTGGCAGGATAGTCAGCACGCCCTGGCGGAGCAGGGATGCAATGTACCCGTAGCGGTAGTCGGCGACCAGGAATTCGGGCTGGGAGTTCAGGGTCTTGGCGCAGTGCGCGGTTACGGTCGCGTCCAGATCCCGCATGCTGCGGTGCAGGTCGTGGTCCGCCTCGAACAGCTGCCGCACGACAGCGTCGTTCTCCAGGAATTTGAGGGCCAGCCAGCGTGGGGGATATACCGCGGTCAGAAAATGTCTCTCCTCGATCAGGGAGGTCATCTCCTGCAGCACGGGATCCAGGTCTGGACCGTAGGAGATGTGCAGCGGTTCCCAGGTTTTCTGCGGATTGGCCAGGGCTGCGTCCAGGGCCTCGCGCACCCCTTTGCCCGACCTGGCCACGGTCTGCACCACGGGCAGGCGCATGAGCTCCGACAATCGGCGGGCATCGATGCGGATCCCCTTGGACTCCAGGGCATCGACCATGTTCAGGGCCAGGGTGACAGGGATCCCCAGTTCGAGGAACTGCACGGTCAGGTAGAGGTTGCGCTCCAGGCTGGTGGCATCCAGGACGTTGATCACGCCATGGGGCCGCTGGTGGATCAGGAAATCGCGGGCCACCAGCTCTTCCTGGGAGTAGGCGGTCAGGGAATACGTGCCGGGCAGGTCCACGACCCGCACCATGCCGGCAGGGGTGTCCACAAACCCCTCCTTCTTTTCCACCGTGATGCCGGGATAATTGCCGACATGCTGGCGGGAACCGGTCAGGGCGTTGAACAGGGTGGTCTTCCCGGCGTTGGGGTTGCCGGCCAGGGCGATGGTGATGGCTGTGGGTTCAGACAAGATCGGAATCCGCGAGTTCGACAGTGATGTAGTCCGCTTCGCTGTTGCGCAGGGTCAGGGTGAACCCTTTCAGGCGCAGGGCCACGGGGTCTTTCAGGGGGGCGCGTCCGATGACGGTGATCTCCGTCCCCGGCACCAGGCCCATGTCCCGGATCCTGCGGCCAAGTTCGCCTTGGGCGGAAATGGCCCTGATGACCCCGCTCTGGTCCAGGCGCATCCTGCGCAGATTGACGATGGTGCCCACGAATGCTCTCCTTGATCGGCGGTTTCTGCTGTGAATCCCCTCGGAAGCGGAAACCGGATTTTTTTGCTCGGATTGAGGGGGTGGCCAGAGAAAATATTTAATACATCTAATTTGTCAAGCCGCATCCCGCTGTCGTGATTCACGGAGATTTGGATTGGGCCTTGTCCAGACGGTCCAGGCAGGACTGGATGCATTCCGTGCAGTTGGAGCAACCCCCGCGCTCCCTGCAGGTCCTGGTGAAGGCCTCCAGCCAGTCTTTGCCCGTGCGGGGGCAGGTCATGATGAACCGTGCGAATTTGGTCAAGGTTTCCAGGCTTTCGTCGTCGATGTCGTGTTCGAGTTTGCAGGCGGTCTCTGCGGCCACTTCGGGACGGATCTGCAGGAACGTGCGCAGGAAATCGTACAGGACCTTGTGGCGATGGACGATGCGGGTGGCCGTGCGGAAGCCCTCGGGAGTAAGGGTCACCGAACTGTACGGCTGGTAGTTGATCAGCCCCCGCTGGGAGAGTTTCTGCAGTGCGTTGGTCACGGATGCCCGCTGCACGCCCATGGCGTCGGCGATGTCCTTGGCTCTGGCCTCGGAATGCTGGGATTCGAGGGAGAAAATGACCTCAAGGTAGTCTTCGAGGTTGGAGGACATGTGTTCCATGGTCAACATCCTGTTGCGGTGCCGTTCGGATTAGACACGTCTACAAAGAAGCTCCGGGACAGGCAAGGGGAAGATACGGGAATGCATCCCGGGGATCGGTAAGGAGGCCCTTCTGCCAGCGGATTAGCCCGCCAAAAGGCCGTTGGTCCTGGTTTTGGCCCGGCGCGTCAGCAGGGGCGGGTCATCTGTGTCCTGGCGCCCCCGGCCCCCGGTGCGGGGTGGCCGGATCAGGCAGGGTGAACATTCCGTCGGCGTAGATGACCTCTGATGTGCCGTCGCGCAGGACGGCGGTCACTTTTTTGGGTTCCGTGTTGACCAGATCCCAGTGCAGAGCGGAGTCGTTGAACCCCAGTTCCTTTTTCCTCTCCTCGGTCAGTTCGGCAGGATCGCCCGCGTAGGTGTCCGCGTAGGACGCCCCGACGGCCACATGGCAGTTGCCGTGCTCCCCCCCGAAGTTTTCGTCGAAAAGGGTGTGGGCCATGAACGCGCTGATGCGCGAGAACCGCCTGTCCGTGAGGGAGAATTCCCCCAGCCGGGAGGCTCCGGGGTCCATGTCCAGCTGCGCGCGCACGAAGTCCTGACCCTGCTCGGCACCCGTCACCCGGGCCTTCCCGTTGCGGAACTCGAGGGTCACCCCGCGGACCAGGTTGCCGCTGCGGTAGGACGGCTGGTCCGCGTGGTAGACCCCTTCGGTCAGGCGGTGATCCGGGGAGAGGAAGAGTTCGAAGCTCGGGATATTGTGCCCGGACACGCCAATCCAGCGTCTGTGCTGCCCGGGGTGGATCTGCAGGTCCGTGGAAGCGGACTGCACGTGGTAGTGGTCCACGTCCATGGCGTTGAGCCAGTTCTTGACCCCCTGGGCCTGGAGGAAGACCCGTTCCCAGGCCGCCACGGGATCCTGGTCGTCCAGGTAGGCCGCGCGGACGATCTGGGCCGCGTAGTCCGGTTCGCTCAGGCCCGAATTTTCGGCCAGGGCCGAGGTCGGCATCAGACAAAGGGTCCAGCCGAATTGTCGGACCGCCTCGCGCCTGTCCAGAATGTCGCGCAGATATTTGCGGGCCACGGAGAAGGTGGCGATCCTGGTCGGGGGGACATCCTTGAGGTGGGTGATGGAGTCCGGGGCCAGCAGCGAGACGAGGCCGTCCAGGCGTTCGTACAGTTCCCGGTCCCCGGGGACGATGAACGAAAGCTGGGTTTCCCCGGCCAGGGTGAAATAGCCTTTCTCCAGGGCGCTCGGGGGATTGAAGCGCAGCACCGGGTTCAGCCCCCGTTCCAGGAGCAGGGCCTGGACTTTTTCAGCCAGGGGCATGGCGGCAATGTCCGTGCGCACCAGGACGATGTCCCCCGGGGCAAGGGGGGTGACCCGGGCCTTTTGCATGCCCCAGAACAGGACCTCGGCGTATTTTTCAAGCTGAATGTCGGTGAGCATTGGCATCTCCGCAGGGTGGGCAGTTCAGCATCAGCTGCAGCCGCTCTTTTTCGGTGGGGGTGAAGACAAAGTCGGCGCAGGGTTCGAGATGGCGGACCTGAAGCCAGACCAGGTGCAGATCGTGATAGCTTTGGCTCAGGGCGGCCCGGGGATCGAGGCCCAGTTCCAGGGCCAGTCCGCGGATCCGTGCGGGACTGGCCTCGATTTCGAGAAAATGGCCGAAAGGCAGGATGTCCAGAAAAACCCGGGCTTGGGTCAGGGTCCATACGGACCGGAATTTCTCGTAGCACAGCCGGGGGAGATAGCCCAACCCGCGCAGGATGAGGTCCATGTCACCGGGGCGGGACAGGGGACATTCGATTTCCAGCCGGCGTTTCACTCCGGGCTCGGACGGATCCGGGGCCGGGGCCTTGTAGGTCAGGGTCGCCCCGTCCGCCCGGCGCAGCCGGAGCAGGCGATCCGTGGCGACGAGCTCCCCCTCGCGATCATAGAGGGTGTTGGACTCCAGGTGCCACGGGGTTTCCAGCATGGCGCGCGGCCGCAGGAGACGCTCCAGGTCCAGGCAGTTCTCCAGGGCGAACTTGGCTTCGCATTCGATGGTCATGCCGTCACCAGAACATCCACAGCACCAGCGGGGCCAGGGCCAGACGGTACCATGCGAAAGGGCGCAGGGTCGTCCGGCCCAGGAGGGAGATGAAGCCTTTCACCGCGAGCCACGCCGACACAAAGGAGACGGCAAAGCCCACGGCCAGGACCAGGAGGTCGTCGGGGCTGAACAGGCTCCAGCTCTTGAGCATGTCGTAGCCCGTGGCCGCGAACATGATGGGTACGGCGGCGATGAATGAGTACTCCGCGGCCATGCGGCGGTCAGCGCCGAGAATCATGCCGCCCATGATGGTGGCGGCGGAGCGGGAAAAGCCGGGCCAAAGGGACAGGCACTGGAAACAGCCGATGCCCAGGGCCAGGCCGGGACTGAGTTGGTCCAAGGTGAACACGGTCTTGGTGCGCGGGAGCTTTTCCACAGCCAGGATGGCCAGCGCGCCCACAGCCAGGGCAAAGGCCACGGTGACGGGAGAGAAGAGGTGTTCCTTGATGGCGGAGTGGGCAAAGAGGCCCAGGAGCGCGGCGGGGAGGGAGGTCAGAAAAAGGAGGAGCAGACCGCGCAGGCCGCTGAAGCGCCGCTGCGAGGGGCGCAGCAAACCCAGGAAGGTCGGCCAGTACAGGGCCACCACTGCCAGGATGGCCCCCAGCTGGATGACGATCTCGAAGGTCTCGGCCTTGGGTCCGGTGAAGTCCAGGAGATGACCGGCGATGATCAGGTGTCCGGTGGAGGATACGGGCAGGAATTCGGTCAGGCCTTCGACGATGCCCAGGATGACGGCGTTGGGATAGGAGGTCATGGTGATCGCTGCTGCATGTGAAAAGGCCGTCCTACCCGCGGGGACGGTCACGGTCAATACTGCCTTGCACAGGGTTTTATCTTGGAATAGTTTCTTTTTTTACGCATTCCAGGAGATGACATGCGCACGCTGCGATTCTACAAGGTTTTTCCGGGCGGAAACCCGACCATCCTCGTTCTTGACCCCGTGGACCCCCTGGAGCGGTCTGCGGTGGCGCAAGCATTCATGGCCGGGGGCCATCTCCAGGCAGAGCAGGTCGGGTTTCTGGACCTTGGGGCCCATCCAGTCAGGCTGGATATGATGGGCGGGGAGTTCTGCGGCAATGCCTGCCGGTCCGCCGCGGCGGTCATGGCCACGGAGGGCGCGGGGCTTTTCCGTGAAGGCGCAGGGTGGGCCGGCGAGTTGAGCGCCTCCGGGGCCCGCCGCCCACTGAGGGTCAGGGCCGTGCCCGCAGGGGAAACCTGGGAATGCTGGGCCGAGATGCCCCTGCTCGACGCGGATGACCCTGTCTCCGACCTGGGCCCGGGCCTGGGGCTCATCCGCCTGCCGGGCATCGTCCATCTCTGCCTGGACGAGACCAGGCATCCCTTTCCTGCGGACGTGGTCAGGGAGACGGCGCAGCTCCGGCGCAGATTCGGCCTGGACGGAGAGGCCGTGGGCTGCATCTGGTACGCCCCCCATGCGGCGGGCTGCGCCATCAAGCCCGTGGTGTGGGTGCGCTCCACCGCCTCCACATGCTTCGAGACGGGATGCGGCTCCGGCAGCCTGGCCGTGGCGCTGTGGCTGGGGCGTGGGCAAAATTTGCCCATGCCCGCCCACGTGGTGCAGCCCAGCGGAAGGGAGATAGGTGTGCAGATCGATCGGCGCGCCCAGGGGGTCCAGGCCTGGATTTTCGGACCCGTGGCCCTGGTGGCCCGGGGCGAGGCCTGGGTCTGACTACCTCTTCATGCCCAGGGCCGTCTGCACGACCTGATCGGCCGTGGTGATGACCTTGCTGTTGGCGTCAAAGGCCTTCTGGGTGGAGATCATGTTCACGAATTCCGTGGTCAGATCGACATTGGAATTCTCCAGGGTGCTGCCCGCAATGGTCCCCAGCCGCCCTGTGCCCGCCAGGCCAAGGATGGCTGCCCCGGAATCCCGGGTGGCTGAAAAAAGGTTTCCGCCCTCGCGCAGCAATCCCTGGGCATTGATGAAGTCCGCCAGGGGGATGGTGAACAGACCCAGGTCCTGGCCATTGGAGAACGTGCCGACGATGGTCCCGTCACTGGCCACGGAGACGGATTCGAGGTATCCTGCGGTGTATCCGTTCTGGGACTGGAAAATCGTGCTCGCCGTCGCGTTGTAGCTGGTGGTGGCCAGGGCATCAACGGTGGGGGATGCCAGCCCGGGAAGACCGCCCAGAGTCGTGCCCAGATTGTCCATGGAAGTGAACTCCTCCGGCAGAATCCAGTCCGTGTTCCCTGCCCCGGAACTCCCGTTCCGCAGCCCAAAATCCACGGTGGCCGTAAACGCCCCTGCATTGGAGGTGGCCGCGCGCATGACGGGCAGCCCATCCCCGGAAAAACTGGCCGGAACCCAGGAACTTTTATCGTCGGTCGTGCCTTGGAAGGCACTCATGTCGATGAGTGCGCCGACGGCGTCAAAGGTCAGAGTGCCGGCCATGAGCACGCCTTTTTTGGTGCTCAGGGCGGACCCGTCCTCTGCGGGTGGGGTGGTCAGCAGGAACTCCCAGACCCTCCTGCCGTCGGCGCCGGTCGATTCCACCCCCGCGGGATCGAAATATGCGGTCAGACTGTGTGCCTGTCCCGCTGAGTCGTAAACACGCAGGGACGACGTGTAGGCATAGCTGTCCCGTGCAAGGGGCGGGTCCTGCGCGGCGTCCCATTCGTCGAAAAGGGCTGTCAGGGGGCTCGTCGAGCCGGAATGTGTCTCCGGCGCGGAGGAGTCGAGGTTGAACATCATGCGGATTGCCGATGTGGCCCTGGGGTCGGACATGAACGTGTTCCCGTCCGGGGCGTCCAGGCGGATGTCCTCCAGGGTGGAACCGGCGGCTCCCGAGTCCGTGAGGCGGTACCCCTGGACGATATTGCCGGCAGGATCGCGGTAATAGCCCTGCGCGTCGAAGGTGAAGTTCCCGGCCCTGGTGTAGAACAGCGCGTCCGAGTTTTGCGGGGAGACAATGAAGAATCCGTTGCCGCCGACGGCGATGTCGGTGGCGAGGGCGGTCTTTTCCATGGCCCCGGAGGCCATGTCGGTGAAGACCGAACTGACACCCACGCCCTGCCCGACCTGATGGCCCACGTCGGCCCCTGCCAGCTGCTCGCTGAGAAGGCTGTTGAAGAGTAGCCGCGAGGACTTGAACCCCACGGTATTCATATTGGCGATATTGTCGGAGATGACCGACATGTTTTCCTGCTGGGCGGTGACCCCGGTGGTGCCGATGAAGATGGACGAGGAAATGCTCATGAATGCCTCCGCTGCGGGAAAAGGGTTCCATGACCTGGGCGGAAGGTTTTTCCGACCCCGGAGGTTATCTGCAGGAAAAGGGCCAGCAGGAAGCGTCCTGCCGGCGCAGATCCCCGCGCGCGCTCCCTGGGGCGGTGCAACCATGACGGGGATGGACAATGCTGGGCGAAAAGAGCGGGGCTGGGAGGCAGATCATGATTTGTCGGGGTGACGGCAGATCCCAACGGAGGGGCCAGCGGGGTGCGCGTTTACCAGAGATGCCAACTCCCGGTCGCACGGACATAGCAGGCCAGGGCGATGTTGGTCGTCGCATGGGCCGCGATGCAGGAAAGGAGATCCTTGCGGTACACCCACAGCAAGGACATGAGCAGCCCGTAGGCGATGGAAGCCGGCCATTCCGGGACATTGTGGCCGGCGGTGAAGACCAGAGTGGAGATGGCGACGGCTGCCCAGGACCACTCCCCAGGCCGCACCGCGTTCATGGACCGCTCGTCCAGGGCGGTCTGCAGCGCTGACCCGTCCCCTTTCTGGCGCTCCTGGTTCCACTGCAGGGCGACCCGGAAGACGTAGCCCCGCATGAGAAGTTCTTCAAAAACGGGAACAAGCAGTCCCGCGGCGGCGAGGCGCAGCCAGAAGGAAAGGCTGGACCAGGGGGATGCATCCTGTGCGGAGACGAATGGGCTGAGCAGGGCGATCCACACCCACGCGCCGGCCAGCCCCGCGCCGATGCCCCAGAGGGTGGAGACAAGAGGCGACCCCGGGCCCGTCAGGGGGCAGTACCACCGTCTGGCCCAGAGCAGGAGGCCGCTGACGACGACCAGCCGCAGGGCGTAGTTGACTTCGCTGGGGAGGATGCCCGCCGGCAGGGAGGCCAGGGCAACGTACGCCACGTACGGGAGGATGTAGGGAAGGACGAGCTGTCGGTTGGTCAGCATCTTGGTGTGCGTCTCGCCGGGGGTCAGGAGCCTGCCGTCTCGCCCTCGGCCTGCTGGCGCGCCTTGCGTTCCCTTTCGCTCCGCCTGGTGCGCAGGAAATCAAACACGGCCCAGACCGTGAAGATGACGCTTCCGACCCTGTTGAACAGGAGATGCTTCTGCATTTCCACGTCGGTCGTGATCCAGCCGTCATAAAAGAACCACACGGCAAAACATGCCAGGCCGAACGGGAAGAGGTACGGGCTGATCTGGGGCGGGGGCGTTTGCTTGTCTGGCATAGATCCTCACACTGTGTTGATGAAAGAAGGGGTTGGACAGGCCGCATCCGTTGGGCTTCGCCCCTGGGCAAGGAAAACCGGGTGACCTTGCCATACAAGAAGCGCGCCAATGTGTGCCGAAAAGATGTCCCCCTCTTGCCTTGCCGTCACACCGGTCCGGTTTTCACCGCCCTCGGCGTCCCTCAGACCCTGCCACACGGGTGAACACCGGGGCCGGTTCGGGGCCGAGGTGTCCGCCCAGGGTGCCGCAGGTCTGGCCCCAGCGTCACACGGCCATGGCCATGAGACGGGCGACGCGCTCTTCGGTCGGCGGATGCGTGGAGAAGAGGCTGGCCAGGCGCGAGGCCGTGAGGGGGTTGACAATGAACATGTGGGACGTGGCCGGAGTGGCCTCCTGCATGGGGGCCATGGTTGCAGCCTGCTGCAGTTTCTGCAGCGCGCTGGCCAGGGATCTGGGCTTGCCGCTTATCCTGGCCCCGCTTTCGTCGGCCATGAACTCCCGGGAGCGGGACACGGCCATCTGGATGAGCATGGCCGCGATGGGCGCGATGATGGCCATGGCCAGGCCGCCGAGCATGCTGCCGCCCCCTTCCTCATTCTCGCTGCGACCCAGGCCACCGAACATGGCGGCCCATTGCAGCATGTTGCCGAGCATGGAAATGGCCCCGGCAAAGGTGGCGGCAATGGTCGAGATGAGCGTGTCCCGGTTCTTGACGTGGGACAACTCGTGGGCCATGACCCCTTCCAGTTCGTCCCTGGACAGGATGCGCATGATGCCTTGGGTGGCGGCCACGGCGGCATTCTGAGGGTTGCGGCCCGTGGCGAAGGCATTGGGGCTGTCCGAGGGAATGACGTAGACCTTGGGCATGGGCAGGTTTGCCTTGCGGGCCAGGTCTTCCACGAGGCCATAGAAGTCCGGACTGTCGGGCCTGGTCACCTCGCGGGCCCCGTACATCCTGAGCACGATCTTGTCCGAGTACCAGTAGGTGAAAAAGTTCATCCCCGCGGCCATGACAAAAGCGACCATCATGCCCGATTTCCCGCCCATGGCATTGCCCATGGCGATCAGGAGCAGGGTCAGGAGGGTCAGCAGAAACGTGGTCTTGAGTTGATTCATGAGTTCCTCCGTGAAGCGCGTGGGGTAAGAAAAAGACCTTTATCCCGCAAAATGCGGATAAAGGTCTGGCTGATCTCGACTCGTGTCGGATTCCCGGGTCCGGGCAACGCGCCGTACTGTCGAACCTCGGGGCGGTCCGGTCCTGCCGGTGCCGCTGGCTACTCCCCTTGTGAACTGTTGAATTAAGTACCCGCCGGGGGGGTGTCAAGCCTTGTTGCCGGCACGTTCGCGTTTCTTTTTCTTGTCGTGCTTGCCGCTTTTGGGCGGCGCGTCCGTCCCGTCCCCGTTCATGTCCGCGTCGTCGACCGGCTCGAAGGGGTCGTGACCCTTGCGCTCCTCCTCCTCGCGGATGACGCGGCGCAGGACCTTGCCGACGATGCTCTTGGGCAGGTCGTCGCGGAACTCGACCTGCTTCGGCACCTTGTAGTTGGCCAGCTTCTCGCGGCAGAAGGCCAGCACGTCGGTCTTGGTCAGGCTGTGGCCCTCCCGCAGCACGATGTAGGCCTTGATGATCTCGCCGCGGGTGGGGTGCTTGATGCCCACGCTGACGGCCTCCTTGATGGCCGGGTGCTCGTGCAGGACCTCGTCGATCTCGCGGGGGTAGACATTGTAGCCGCCGGTGATGATCAGGTCTTTCTTGCGGTCGACGATGAAGAAATACCCCTCCTCGTCCATGTAGGCGATGTCGCCGGTGTAGAGCCAGCCGTTGCGGAGCACCGAGGCCGTCTCGTCGGGGCGGTTCCAGTAGCCCTGCATGACCTGGGGGCCGCGCACGACCAGTTCGCCGATCTTGCCGGGGGGCAGGGGGAGGGAGCCGACCTCCATGTCCACGATGGCCGCGTCCGTGTCCGGAAAGGGCAGGCCAATGGAGCCGTTCTTGCTGTTCCCGCGCAGGGGGTTCAGGTGCGTGATGGGCGAGGCCTCGGTCAGACCGAAGCCCTCCACGATGTTGGCGCCGCTGCTCAGGCTGTTGAACTTCTCCATGACCGGCACGGGCATGGGCGCGGAGCCCGACACGCAATAGCGCACCGAGGACAGGTCGTACTTTTCGAGGTTTTTCTGCTGCAGCAGGGCGATGAAGATGGACGGCGCGCAGGGGAAGATGGTCGGCCGCCGCTTGTCGATGGTCTTCAGGACGTCCAGGGGCACGAACTTGGCCATGGGCACGAGGGTGGCGCCGATCATGGTCCCGAAATTGACGCAGACCGTCAGCCCGTAGATGTGGAAGAAGGGCAGGAGGCCCAGCATGACCTCGCCCGAATCCTTGATGGTATGCAGGATGGCCCGCGCCTGCTGGGCGTTGTAGCCAAGGTTGGCGTGGGTCAGCATGACGCCCTTGGACACGCCGGTGGTCCCGCCGGTGTACTGCAGGGCGGCCAGGTCCTTGGCTGGGTCCACTGGGTGTGCGTCCTCGATGGCCGTCCGCGGCAGGAGACTCTTCCAGGGCAGGACGGTGGTCCCGTCGTAGGGGATGGGTTCCAGCTTGTATTCGCGCCGGGATTTGATGCCGTAGAGGAAATTCAGGGGGAAACCCAGGCAGTCGGCGATGGAGGTCACGAAGATGCGCTTCAGGCGCAGCTTGTCACGCAGGCCGTTGATGCGCTTCCAGAGCAGGTTCAGGGTGATGAGGGTTTTCGCCTCGGAGTCGTTGAAGTGGTGGACCAGCTCCTTTTCCATGTACAGGGGGTTGGTCATGACCACCACGGCCCCGAGTTTGAGGCAGGCCCAGTAGCTGATGACGGTCTGGGGGCAGTTGGGCAGCATGATGGCCACCCGGTCCCCGGCCCTGACCCCGGACTTCTTCAGGTTTGCGCTGGCCAGGTCCACCAGGAGCTTGAGCCTCTTGTAGTTCACGGTCCAGTTGTTGAAGACGACGGCCGGGCGGTCCGGGAATCTGGCCGCCGAGCGTTCGAGGATTTCGTAAAGCGGGATGGTCTCGTAGTCCAGGTTCGGACTGACTTCCTGGTCGTAGTGCTTGAGCCAGATTCTGTTGATCCCCTCTGCAATCATGTTCCCCCCGTCAGGTGTAGAAGTGCATCGAAATTCCTACAGTCCCTCGCGTTCAGGCGCAACCCTCAGACTTCCCGGCCGGCCTACGGGTTTACCCCAGGATTTTCGGATGCGGCTCAACGTGCATTCACCAAACGACGGTTGCGCTGCGGACTCGGGTCAAGGGGCGTCTTCCGGCTCAAACTGCAAGTTTGTCTGACTGGAAAATATCACAGGGGTCCAGGGTGTTCAGAAATGGTGAAATGCGAGGAACAAAGAAAATCCAGGCCCGAAGCATATGGAAACATGCGTGAGGGTCTGGATTCTCCGCAGTGACGGAGCAGATCGCCGTTTACGGGCAGCCTGTCACGGCCGGTCCAGGATCAGCAGCACCTCCATGTGCCAGGTGCCCGGGAACATGTCGAACAGGGCCATGTCGGACACGCGCCACCCCGCGTCGAGCAGGGGACGGGCATCGCGGAGGGTATTGACCACGTCGCAGGACACCCAGGCCAGGCGACGCAGGGACCTCATGCCCAGCAGGGTCTGGCCGATGCCTTTGGCCCCGGTGCGCGGCGGGTCCAGGACCGCTGCGTCAGGGGAGAATTCTCCGACCTGCCGCCAGGCCGCGGGTCTGGACAGGTCCCCTCCCTGGAAGCGGACCGAGGTCAGGCCGAGCCGCCTGGCGTTATCCGCGCCCGTGTTTACGGCCGAAGCCGAGCCCTCCACGGCCAGGACCTTCGCCCCGGTGCTGGCCAGGGGCAGGGCGAAGTTGCCGGCCCCGGAGAAGAGGTCGGCAATGCGGCCGTACCCGGAGACCGCCCCGACGACCACGCGGACCAGGACCTGATTGAGGACCCAGTTGGCCTGGAAGAAGGTGCTTGGAGGGAGGTGCAGGGTCAGGCCGAAGTCGGGCAGGGAAAAGGGGAGCAGGCCCTGGTCCAGCTCACTCAGGGCCTGGCCGCTGTCCGGGCTGGCCGCGATGGTGAAGCGGCCGTCGGGCAGGCCGGCGGCCAGGGCCGGCATGGCCTGGGCCAGGGGTTGGGCCAGGAGCAGGCAGTCCGTCAGGGGGACGAGGTCGTTGGAGGCGTGGGCCATGGCGTGGGGCCGGCCGTCTTGGACATGGATCTGTCCCCGCCAGCGGTAGCGCCAGTCCTCGGGACTGGGCAGGATCCGCGGCTCGGGCAGGCGGGAGGCGTGGTCGCGGCCCAGGGCGCGTGGCAGGGCGTCGCGGAGCATGTCGGCCTTGAGCCGGATGCCGTCCAGTGGTGAGACCATGCCGAAGCGCGAGCCGCCGCACTCGGGGGAGTGGGGGCAGGGGTGGGCTGTGCGCAGGGGGGAGGGGGCCAGGATGTCCACGGCCTCGGCCTGCAGGTAGTCCCTGGCCTGTTTGGAGACCCGGGCGGTCACCTCTTCCCCGGGGAGTACGCCGGGCCCGACCATGACCACCTGCCCGGAGTCCAGGCGGGCCAGCCCCCGGCCGCGCCAGAGCAGTTTCTCGATGCGGACCGCCAGCAGCCCGCTCATGCCGGGCTGGATCCGAGCCAGGCGACAAGGATGCGCTGCAGGAGCTTGACCGCCGCGGTTTCGGATACCTGGGAGCCGTGCACGGGGGCCAGTTCGCACAGGTCCATGCCGAGGAGTTCCGGTCCGTCGCCGCGGGCCCACAGCTCTGCCCAGAAGCGGGCCATCCAGGCAAAGGGGATGCCGCCCGGCTCCGGGGTGCCCGTGCCGGGGATGACGCCCGGGTCCATGCCGTCCACGTCGAAGGAGATGTACAGGGGCCGCCGGCCCAGGAACGCCCGGACCTGTGCGGCCGCCTCGGCGGGGACGGGCAGGTTCCAGGCGAAGAGGGTCAGCAGTTCCGCAGGGCTCTGGGCGAGCATGAACTGGCGCTGCTCCCGGCACAGGGAGCGGATGCCGACCTGGGCCAGGGGGATGCCCATCTGGCGGGCCTGGGCCATGATGCAGGCATGGGAATAGGGGCTGTCCTCGTAGGAGGGGCGCATGTCCGCGTGGGCGTCGATGTGCAGGATCGCCATGTCCGGATGCGCGGCCTGGTAGAACTCGAACAGGGGCAGGGGCACGGAGTGGTCACCCCCAAGGGTCAGCACGAAATCCCGGGCGGGGTCGAGGTCCTGCAGACTCTCTCTGACCGCCCGGTGCACCCCTTCCGGGCCGCTAACCGGCAGGTGCAGGGGGGGAAGGGAGGTGAAGTGGGCCAGATCGGCCAGGTCCAGGTCCAGTTCCGCATCGTAGGACTCGATCTGCACGCTGGCCCGGTACAGGGCCTCGGGCCCGAGGCGGGTGCCGGTGCCGAAGCTGACCGTTCCCTCGTAGGGCACGGACAGGACCAGGATGTTTCTGCCCTGGGCCGGGCCGAGGTCAAAGAATTCGCGCTGCATGGGCGGTCTCCGTCAAGGGGCTGGCCCCAGGCTTAGAGGGGGGTGCGGGAGCGCAGCAGGACATTGTTGATCCCGCTCCCTTTGAGTTTTTCCTTGAGGGCGGTGGCCGATTCCACCGTACCCTGATGGTGGACGTAGATCCGGTACCAGGTCTTGCCCTCGTGGGAGGCGGTGACCACCGAGGTCTTGAACCCGCCGGGTTCGAGCTTCTTCAGGAAGGTCTGGGCCTGGTCCATGGAGGCCAGGGCCGCCACCTGATAATTGAAGACGAAAACCTCGTCCTTGGCAGTGGCCAGCGGGGCAGGCGCGGGGGCGGGCGGGGCGGCTGCCGGCGCCGCAGCCTGGGCCGCGACGGGCTTGGCCGCGGGCGGGGCGGCCTGGGGCTTGGGCGGCTGTGCCGGCCTGGCCGGGGCGGGCGGGGCCGCCGCCACGGAGCTGGGGCCCTGCTTCAGCTTGTCGAAGAATTCCAGTTCCTCGGCCTTGAGCACCTCCTCGTTCTTCTCGGTCAGGAGGGGAATGTTCTCGGGCAGGACCTTCTGGGCCATCTCCAGGGCCATCTTTTCAGGCTGGTGCCCCCGGCCCACGATGACACCGAGGATGAAGGACCAGGCCATGCCGATGACGACCAGCACGGCCAGCGACAAAAAGCCGGACAGCCCGAGGTGGAAGCTGAATCTGCTCTTCTCGTTCTTGGTGGTGTGCGACTTGCGGGTGACCATGGCTTCACGCGTCCCGTACGAAGGGGTTACATGCGCTCGGGGGCGGCGACTCCCAGGAGGTCGAGGCCCGTTCTGAGCACCCCGGCCACGGCCGAGAAGAGCAGGATGCGGGCCAGCAGCAGGTCCTGGTTTTCCCCGGACAGGATGTGGTGCACCGTGTAGTAGCGGTGCAGGAGGCCGGCCAGTTCCTGCAGGTAGTAGCTGACATGGTGCGGCGAAAGGGTCCGCGTGGCCAGCTCCACCGTGTCGGCGAATGCGTCCAGGCACGTGCACAGGGCCTTGTCCTCGGGCGTGTTCAGGAGGGCCATGAGGCCCATGCCCGGGGCGGGCAGGCTGACGCCCTGCTCCCGGGCCTTGCGCATCAGGGAGCAGATGCGGGCGTGGGCGTACTGCACGTAGTAGACAGGGTTTTCCATGGACTGCTGCTTGACCGCGTCCAGGTCGAAATCCAGGTGGGCGTCGCTCTTGCGGGACAGGAAGATGAAGCGGG
>JAAYCS010000099.1 GCA_012729655.1 Desulfovibrionales bacterium
AGACGACGGTGCATGGTCTCGTCTTCTTGATTTCGTGCCCGATCGTCGGATCGAGGGCCACGAGGAACACGTCAAAGCGGTTCACTTCCATTGCCACTCCTCCTCGTCCCACCGGGTCGAGGCCGGCTGACCGTCCAGCAGTTTGTCGTCACCGGCATGAGCCATCTGCGCGAAAGCATTCCCCCAACCGGAACGCGGTTGTCGCGGCGCATGGATAAGGATCATGCAATCCTGTACATCCATTTCCACTTGTTCCGTCAGTCCGCACTGCTGGATGAACGGCTTGGGAATCCGAACTCCACGCGAGTTGCCTATGGGTATAAGGGTTGTTTTCATGGCACCAGTGTATCCACATTGTGACTACGCGTCAATCATCATCTTTGCCGCCCCAACGTTCACCTTGACCGGCAGTGGACCGCGTAGCGTGACACTGAACGGTCCGAGGTGTGGTTGGCAGTCCTATCTGTTTCTGTTGCGTTCCTCGACCAGCCATCTCCTGAGTAGACTTTCTGCCCGCATCACGTACAACAGGAATACGTCATCTCCCTCAACCCGGTAGAACACCCGACAAGGCGTGATGACGATCTCGCGATAGGATGTACGCGGCATCTCGGGAGGACGCTTGCCGGAAGACGGAAAGCGCTCCAGCCGCTCCACGCTCTCGAAAACCCTCCGGACAAGTCGGCTTGCCGCCGCCGGATTGTCCAGCGCAATGTAGTCAGCAATCACTTCGAGGTCGGCAAGGGCAGGCTCAGTCCAAATTAGGCGAGCCACTTCTTCATTCTCCCTCTGGCTTCCGCATGTGTAAGCGTCCGGCCCTCCAGAATCGCCCGTTCTCCGCGGGCAATCCCCTCTAGGATCGTCATCCGATCCTGCATCATCTCAAACGCCGTCACATCCACGAGATAGGCTGACGGAGCACCATGCTCGGTGATCAGTACGGGGTCTTTGGATTCATGCAGGTCGGCCAGAATCCGCGTTGCCTGCCGCTTCAACGTCGTCACCAGTTCAGTTCTCATGAGGTGATATTATAGTGATACTTGCCGCCGAAGCAAGACCACTTTCTGCATCGTTTTCATTTAACCAGTTCAAGCGCGTGAGGACCAAGCACGAACAGACCGATGATTACGGCTCCGATTGCCGAAACCAGTACGGCTCCTGCTGCAACGTCCTTGGAGTGCTTGACCAACGGATGAAACTCCGGCGATGCAACATCTGCCAAGAACTCGAAGGCCGTGTTCAGGGCTTCAGCCGTCCAGACTGCCATGATGGCCAGAACCAGCCAGCACCATTCGGACGGTGACACGTCGAAGAGCAAACCTGCCGCAATGACTGCAACGGTTGCGCATGCGTGCACCCAGGCGTTGTGCTGGGACTTGAGCATCGTCCAGATGCCTGTGAAGGCATACTTGAAGCTCCGGATACGACCCGTAAATTGGAATGGTCTATCCATCATTTTCTCATGCAGAACGCCAACGTCGGTGGTGAGGGACGGCGCGTCAGCGACGTTCCTCTCCACTATCTGGTTGGAGGTGTTCTTTCAAGTCTTCGAGTCCAATGCGTTGGCGAGACATAGGGCGTGAGAGCTGTATAAGCCGCATAAGACCTTTGGCCTTGAAAATGAGCAGCAGTCCAAGAACGACACCGACCGCAGGACCGATCAGTATCGACCAGTTATCGTAAAATCTCTCTACAAGCGGGACCTCGTCCAGTTGCCATGTTCCGTAGATTATGGTTCGGCAAAGTGTTTGTACAAGATTCGGCCCCCAAGTAATGAGCGCATAGACTCCGAAACATCTAAAGACCCATGTTTGCATGCCATCGGTAACTTCCCCTGACAAGATGACTTCGTTATCATGTTTCTCCACAATGAAACGAGACAGCTTGGAGGCTGTGAAGAAAAGGCTGATCGAAAACACCAGATAGGCGAATGACAGCCTCCACAGGAAGAGGAACATGGAGCCAAGACTTGGGGCGAAATCATTCGTCGCGTTGACAGATGCCGACCGGGCAGCAAGCGAAGAGGGCAACATCAGCAGGAAATGCATGAAGACGTAGAGGCCCATGAGCTTAAGAAGAATGGTTACAAGCGTGCGCGCCTTCATTCTTTATTTCCTCCAACGTTGTCAGCCACACACGGCGGCAACGCCGTTGTGTGGGCTGACTTGTTGGGTGTTTGTCGGTTCTCTTAGATCAGTGATGTGAGCAGTGCGAGTATCATGCTTAACACAATCGAGGTTCCAATACTCGGTGCTGCAATTGTCTTCATCTCTGCTTTTCCGAAGATGACCATAAGGCCGCAAACAAGTAGGGATACT
>JAAYCS010000100.1 GCA_012729655.1 Desulfovibrionales bacterium
GCGCAGTGGGGACATGACCATGCCCGAGGAAATCAATCGGTTGGTGACGGATCGCTTGAGCGATCTACTCCTGACCCCGGACACATTTTCGTCAGACAACCTGCGTAAAGAGGGCGTGTCTGAGGAGAGGATCCGATTTGTCGGCAATATCATGATTGACACCCTGGAAGCCAACCGGGATATTGCCGCTGGACTTGATCCCGGGACGATACTCCGTGATAATATTTTATTTCCCGAAAATGTCTGTCCGCAATTATCTGGCGGATATGCCCTTCTGACCATGCATCGGCCGTCCAACGTGGACCAGAAGGCGGTACTCGGCCCCATCCTTGAGTTCCTGATGGACGACGTGGCTTCAAGAATGCCCATCATCTGGCCGATCCACCCTCGCGCCCGGAAGATGCTCGAGGCCTTCGGCTTCTGGGAACTGGTCGCGGCTTGCAAGAACCTGGCCCTGTTGCACCCGATTGGCTATCATGAAATGTTACGGCTCAATATGCAGGCTGACATTATGCTTACGGACAGCGGGGGATTGCAGGAGGAGTGCTGTGTTCTGGGCACCCCCTGTTTGACGCTGCGGTGGAACACCGAGCGCCCCGTGACCCTGAAGGAATATGGCGGGGCCAGCGTGCTTGTCGGCAATAACGTGGAGCGGATTCGGACCGAGTTCCTGACTGCGCTGAGGAGCGGCAGGGTGCCGCAAAGGCCGGCACTGTGGGATGGCAAAACCGCTGAAAGATGTGTCCGAGAGTTGATAAAAATTTCCTCGTAAGACCTGATAATGGATGCGTATCATTTCTGCATCTCGGTGTGGGACGATGTGGGCAAGGCCGAGAAGACTTCACGGTGCAGATACGAAACTCTGCAGGATTTTCATGGCGGTTTTTGATCTGTCATCCTCCTGTTCAGGGTGTTGACATGTTGGATGCCGGAGCTGCTGGAATGCGCAGGGCGTTCAAAAGCGTCCCCCTCATGAAGCCTTTTCGCGCTGAAGGCGTATCCATCTTCCTTTTTCTCCAGCGGACTGCTTTTGCTGCAGCATTGTTGCTGTTTTGCTGTCCGGTCATGACCTCTGCCCTGGAAAGTCGGCCAGGAGTCCGTCCTTCCCAGGTTCTTGTTCTGTACAATGCGGATTGGGATGAACGGCACCCCCTGCTCGGTGGGGACCAGGATTCCAGGGCCGTAGCCGAACATTTTGTGCGCATGCATACGGACCCGGTTTCCGGGGAAAAGCCGTACACCCTTGGCCTGACAGGGAAGCGATTCCTGACCAGCCTCCTTGCCGGAGACCATCTCGAAGAGCAGAGCAGCGACAACGGCTGCGGGGTCGTGTACGAGCTTCCGGGATCCGGAAAATCCGTTTCCGCCTGCGAAATGCGGGACAGCCGGCTGGTGGAGGTCGTCCTGCCCAAGGCCGACATCCCCTGGGACATGCATTCCCTGCGGCTCGAACTTGAGCCTGATCCCCCGTCCGAGCAGGACAAGATCCTGCTGGTCGAAAACGGGGTCAGCCTTTTCCCCGGCAAGGTGGGAGTCCAGCACCAGGGGGAGTGGCAGATCCGGGCCACAGGCAGGATGTTCACCCCCGGCCCGTTCACGGCCAGGGCGCGATGCTCCGACGCCCAGGGAAAAATGCACGAATGGAGCGCCCGGTATCATGACATCGAGTATGCATCCTTTAGCGCCACAGGGCCGGACGGGGTGCGGGACGATCAGAACTACCTGGATTGCGTGGAAAACCCGGTCAAGGCCTTTCTGGAGGACCCGGCCAACGCCCTGTCTGACGGGACCCTGCTGAGGGACCACATCCTGTATTTCGTGGTATGCTATGGTCTGCCGCATACGGTTGCCGCCCCCCTGGGCATCGCCACCGGGATCAATGACCAGTTGCGCGATTTCGGTTCGCACATCGATTTCGGGCAGCGGCTGCAGATTATGTATTATAATCTCGAGCAGTTGCATAGCCATCAGGTCCAGCCGCTGCGACTGGACCAGCGTGCAGAAGCCGGTCAGGAGGCCTTCAGGCACTATCTGTTCCGCAATCCCTTGAGCAGGCCTCTCCTGGGCGAAGGCATCAACCCCTTTGCGCATCCACAGGCCTACCAGAAGGGCAAGGGCGTTTTGGATACGCGCAGGTTCACCCCGGCACAGCGGGCCCTCCGGCCTGACCGACATCTCTTTTTTGCCATGCGTATCGACGGGGATGGACCCCTGGAGGCCATGGAACTGGTGGACAGGGCAGCCTATGCGTCCCGTTATGCCGGACCCGGGATGGGTGTTCTGCCTGGGGTCCCACTGGCTCAGGGCCAGGAACGTACAGGCAGGATCGAACCCAGGTCTCCGGCCAGGCGGCTCTGGGATCTGGGGTACAGGCATCTGTTCCAGCACGAGCGGGGCTGGGTGCGACTGGAGTTTTTGAAGCTGGCCCCAGGCACGGGTTTTCTCAATACGAACAGCACGTTTCTTCCAGGGGGCATCGCCACCTTTGTCCAGTCGAGCCAGGGCTGGAACATGAAGGATTCCCGGTTTCATGAGTACCTGCGGCAGGGGGTAACGGTCACGGCCGGCTCGGCCAGAGTGAAACCCCGGGTGACGCCGCACATCCACAGTCAGAGTTTCTGGGATGAGGAGGTCTTCTACACCTGTCTTTTGCGAGGTTTTCCCATGGGTGAAGTCCTGCTGGCCAACCAGATCCATCTGAACTGGATCACCAGCTTTGTGGGCGACCCGCTCTATCGCCTGCCCATGGAGACGCAGCATCCCCCGGCTCTGGCAGGTCTGGCCTGGGATAAAAACGTACGGGTCACACCCGGGCGGGACCCCGCAAAGGGCAAGGGCTGGCTGGTCATTGTCGATCTTGAAACATCGGCATCAGATCCGCGCGTGGCCCAGATGCGGCTTGGTCCGGTGTACGGTGACGCACAAACCGTCACGGAGTTCGGTTTCGAACGTTTTTCGTCACGGCCTTTTGTCTTTGTTCCCCGAGAGGCGGTCCATGATACGGATCTGTGGAGGGTGGAACTCATGGACCCCTTTGGCCAGGTTGTGAGGCTCGAAGGGCAGCTCAGGTAGGTGGATTTGATCAATTCGCGGCTGCATCGCGCTTCCGGGCGTCCGCAGTTGGCATTCCCGCCCGGCAGTTCCTGCGGGGCTTGCCTGCCGCAGATATGCGGCAAGCCGCAATCACGGATTTTTCAACTCAATTGGGACAAAAGTATTAAAGCAATATGCCGGAATTTCCTGTAGATGTTGTGTGCAGGAGATGTCCAGGGGAAGCCGGGGTCGCCCCTGCCAGGGGAGATGGACCTCTTCGGGGTTGCCCCACAACCCTGTGCAGCGATTCGTGGACAGAAGTCCCGGAGAAGGTCTGGCGGAAGATTTTGGCGGAGGCTCAAGGGAAGCGTCCCTGGGGAAGCAGTGCGGATGTCTGTGGGCAAAAACGGCGCTGAAATTGGAAGGAGAAGATAGTGGAATCCCTGAAGAACAGGAAAGAGATCCTTGGCTGGTCGCTGTTGCTTCTGGCCGTGCTCGGAATGGTGTACTGGCCCATTGTCGTGCCCATGGTCAAACAGTGGGCCAGGGACGAGAACTACTCCCATGGCTTTCTCGTCCCGCTGATCTCCTTGTACATGGCTTATTTGAGTCGGGACAAGCTCCTTGAGGCCGAGGTCCGTCCCTCCAACTCCGGGCTTGTGCTGATCGGCTTGGGACTTGTCATGCTTTTGCTGGGCTGGCTGGGCACGGAGTACTTCACCATGCGATCGTCCATGGTGGTCATCATCGCCGGGGCAGTACTTTTCACCATGGGCCGGGAAATCTTCAAAATCCTCTCCATCCCCCTGGCCTATCTTCTGCTCATGGTACCCATCCCGTACATCGTCTACGATGCGGCCGCCTTTCCCCTGAAGCTCTTTGTCACCAAGGTCTCGGTGCTGGTTATGAAGGCCCTGGGGGTTGTTGTCCTGCAGGAAGGCAACATCCTCATGTTCCCCAATATCACCCTGGAGGTGGCAGACGCCTGCAGCGGGCTGAGGTCCATCATGTCCCTGCTGGCCCTGGGCACGGCCTATGCTTTTGTTTTTTTCCCCAGAACCAGGGACAGGATCATCCTCATCCTGTCCACCCTGCCCATCGCCGTGTTCACCAACTGTCTGCGGGTCATCGCCACGGGCATCCTGGCCCAATACTTCGGCGCGGCCGCGGCGGAAGGGTTCTTTCATGAATTTGCCGGACTTTTCGTCTTTGCCGGGGCAGTGGTCATGTTCCTGGCCCTGGGCGCACTCCTGAAGAGGTGGTCATGAATCTGCGTTTTCGGTACATCGTTCTCTTGGTTCTTCTGTCCGGCGCCGGCCTGTACATCAATTTTCACCAGGATCTGATGGTACCCCTGGCAAAGCCGTTCGGTGACTTTCCGCCTACGCACAGCGGCTGGCGCATGGTTGGGCAGTCTACCTTGAGTGAAAATGTCATGAAGGTGCTCATGCCCACGGAATACCTGGCCCGCCGGTATACAGCTGAGAACGGTGCGATCGTGGATATGTATTTGAGTTTTTTTGACGGCGGGCCGGATTCAGGTCGGATTCATTCGCCCAAGCATTGCGTGGCCGGTGCGGGTTGGACGGAGTTGTCCTCCCAGCGCATTGTCCTGGGACTGGGCGGGGAGGACGTGAATCTTGTCAGATCGGTCTATGCCAAGGGTACAATGCGGGAAATCATTTACTACTGGTTTGCCATGCGCGGCAGGACCATGTCCGACGAATACTCCCTCAAAGTCGCTGAAATTACCGGGTCCATTTTCCATCGCCGCAGGGATCAAAGTTTTATCCGTATTTCCCTGATGACACAGGATAAGATCCAGGCCGGGCAAAATACTCTGGAGACTTTTCTGCGGGATTTTTATCCGGTCATCCGGGAATATTTGCCGAACTGAAGGCCGTAGCTTGAGATGTCGTGACAGGGTTCTGCCCGAACACCTCAGAATGAAACGGCTGCTGGAGTCACGGTCCATTGTGCGCCAGGGGCCGCCTGACCAGACACGACATTCTGCCCGGATCTTGGAAATGCCCTGGCCGATCCATATTTTTGGGAATATACTTAAAAAATAAGGATCCGATCGACTACTTCCCGGTATGGGCCGGTCGAAACTCTCAGCCCATGATCCGGTCGGAACCCATTCAAAGGTGGTCACATGTACAGCGAATCCCTTCTCGTCCATTTCCAGCGTGTGGAATCCTTGCGCAAGGAGGCCATCGACCTCCCGTCCCTCAACCTGAAAACCCGTCAGCTGTGCGATCTGGAGCTCCTGTTGAATCGGGGCTTCTTCCCCTTGAAGGGGTTCCTGGGCCGGGCGGACTACGAGTCGGTCCTGGCCGGGATGCGTCTTGCCTCCGGAGAGTTGTGGCCAATGCCTGTGTGTCTGGACGTCGACCAGAGCCTGGCCGAGAAGCTGAGCCCAGGAAGTCGACTGGCTCTTCGCGATCAGGAGGGCTTTCTGCTGGCAGTTTTGACTGTGACGGATGTCTGGCAGCCTGATCTGCATCAGGAGGCCGAGAAGGTCTACGGGACGTCCGATCCCTTGGCACATCCTTCGGTCCGTTTTCTCTTGGGCCGGGCCGGAAAATGGTACGTGGGGGGGACACTGGAAGGTATGTCCTTGCCCATGCATTTCGACTTTCAGGAACTGCGCCTTGCCCCGTACGAAATGCACCGGCGTTTCACGCTGAACGGCTGGCGCAGGATCATTGGTTTTCAGTGCGAGCAGCCCCTTCACTGCGCGCACAAGGAGATGATTTCAAAAGCCGCGCGCGAGGTCGGAGCTTCCATCCTGCTCCATCCCGTGGTCGGGGTGCGCTACCAGGGCGACCTGGATCAGTATACACTCGTCCGGACCTACCAAGCCTTTGTGCGCCAGTTCCCGCGACACATAATCAGCCTTGGACTCCTGCCTCTGTATCAGCGCAAGGCCGGACCGAGGGAGGCACTCCTGCAGGCCCTGGTGCGCCGAAACTATGGATGCACTCATTTCCTGGTGGCCGAGGATCAGGCCGACCCCTTCACCGAGAACGGCTCGCCGTTCTACCCCCGGGGCGCGGCCCAGAAGCTGGTCCGGGACCACGAAATGGAGTCGGGCATCGCCATGATCCCTTTGAGGGAGATGGTCTACGTAGAGGAGCGGGCCGAGTACCTGCCCACCGATGAAGTGGCCCAGGACATGAATGTGCGGACCATTTCCTCCCAGGAACTGCGCCGGCGCCTGGAACACGGGGTGGACATCCCCACGTGGTTCTCCTTCCCCGAGGTGGTGGAAGAACTGCGGAGGGCCTATCCACAGCGAAGCAAACAGGGCATCACCATTTTCTTCACAGGCCTGTCCGGAGCGGGCAAGTCCACGGTGGCCAGAGTCCTTTTGGCCCGTTTTTTGGAGATGCGTGATAGGCCGGTGACTTTGCTGGACGGTGACATTGTCCGCCGCAACTTGTCCTCGGAGTTGTCTTTTTCCAAGGAGCACCGCGAGCTCAACGTCCGCCGCATCGGGTTCGTTGCCAGTGAAATCACCAAGAATGGAGGTATCGCCATCTGCGCTCCCATTGCCCCCTACCCGGAGGCAAGGGACTACAATCGACGCCTCATCAGCCAATACGGCGGCTTCGTGGAAGTATACATGAGTACCCCCTTGGACGTGTGCGAGCAACGGGACCGCAAGGGCCTGTATGCCAAGGCTCGGGCCGGCCTAGTCAAAGGTGTGACGGGTATCGATGACCCCTACATCCCTCCGATCAACCCGGAGGTGACCATAGACACTTCTCAAATGATGCCTTTGGAAGCGGCACAGGTCATCCTCCTTTATTTGGAGGAACAGGGGTACATCCGCTAGAAGAATGATCAATTATTGTATTCTGGTGTTGGTGACTCCGAAAAATCGATCTCTCCCTGAGCAGATGACCGTGTTCACGCCCGGGCTCGGGCCGGCTGGTCCAACCTCGACCGTGGAGCCTGGGGTCACTCAAGTTTGACAACAACTTGAGGCTAACATCTCGAAGTTATGACTTATATTGATTTTTGATATCCGATTTGTAGTACGTACAAAATAGACATAAACATTGCTATTCATGAATAATAATGCTACTCGTAGTTTATGTTTGTACGAA
>JAAYCS010000101.1 GCA_012729655.1 Desulfovibrionales bacterium
AACTCGCTATTTATTTGTCAAAGATCCTTGGCCCCCGGCCAAGAGGATTCCGTCTCTATCGACTACACCCCCCCCACCGTCAAGACCCTCTAAACTTCCCCACCTGCACTCCTACGCAAAGGTGGGAGAACGTGACGCCCTCTCTGCAGGGCGGAAAGTGGCTTTTATGTGCGGCACCTTTTATTGTCAACAAAAAAACTGCATTCAATTTTATTTTTGATTTCAATTTGTTGTAAATAATCCTCAGAATTCCAGGTGGCGCGGCGTGCGCGGAAAAGAAATGACATCCCGGATATTGGCGATCCCGGTCACCAGCATGAGCAACCGCTCGAAACCCATGCCGAAACCCGCATGCGGCACCGTACCAAACCGACGCAAATCCAGATACCACCAGTATTCCTCCGCAGGCAAACCCAGCTCGGCAATTCTGCCTTCCAGAACATGGAGGCGCTCCTCTCTGGCGCTCCCGCCAATCAACTCCCCGATGCGCGGCACCAGCACGTCCATGGCCCCCACTGTCCGGCCATCGTCGTTGAGACGCATGTAGAACGCCTTGATTTCCTTGGGGTAGTCATAAACTATGACGGCCTTTTTGAAGTGCTCCTCGGTCAGGTAGCGCTCGTGTTCGGTTTGCAGGTCCGTCCCGAAGTCGACCGGAAACTCGAATTTCCCAGGCGCCCGCTTAAGAATGTCCACAGCCTCCGCATAAGGCAACCGCACGAACGGGTTGGCCAGGATGCTGTCCAGCGTGGCCAGGAGCGTCTTATCCACAAAATTGGCGAAGAGATCCAGGTCGTCCCGGCAGTTGTCCAACAGGTAAGTGATGAGCCATTTGATGCAGGATTCGCCCAGATCCATGTTGTCGGCCAGGTCGGCAAAGGCCATCTCCGGCTCGATCATCCAGAACTCGGCGGCATGCTTGGGCGTATTGGAATTCTCGGCCCGGAAGGTCGGACCGAAGGTATAGACCCGGCCCAGGGCGCAGGCCAGGTTTTCGGCCGCCAGCTGCCCCGAAACTGTCAGGGAGGCCTTCTTTGCGAAGAAATCCTGATCGAAATCGGTCTTGCCGCCCTTCTTGGGGACATTGCCCAGATCCAGGGTGGTGACCTGGAACATCTCCCCGGCCCCTTCGCAGTCGGAACCGGTGATAATGGGCGCGTGCACATGGAAGAACCCGCGCTCGTGGAAGAAACGGTGCACGCCGTAGGAAAGCTCGGCCCGGATGCGGTTCAGGGCACCGTACTTGTTGGTGCGGGGACGCAGATGCGCGATGGTGCGCAGGTACTCGTCCGTGTGCCGCTTCTTCTGAAGGGGGTAACTCGGGTCGGCCACGCCCAGGATTTCCAGACTGTGCGTCTTGAGCTCCCAATTCTGTCCCTGGCCCGGGGACTCCACCAGGGCACCCCTGAGGCGGACTGCCGCACCCGTGCCGACCCCCTCCATCAGATCGAACCCCGCTGCGCCGGCATCGACAATGGCTTGCAGGTTCTTCAGGCACGAGCCGTCATTGATCTCCAGGAACACGAACTCCTTGCTCTCGCGCTTGGTCCGCACCCAGCCCTGAACCACCAGCGACGGAACTTCCGATTCGGACAACAGGACATCGGCAACTCTGATATTCTTCATTTTTCCCTCGGATATGAAAGGGCTAAAGCATGTCGACGGGATCGAGGTCCACTGACATGCGGACATGTTTTTCTCCGGCCAGCGAAGCGCGCATCTCAGCGCAGACGCCCCGTATGGCCGGCCAGTTGTCGGCCTTGAGCAGGCACTGAAACCGCTTGCGCCCGCGCAGGATGGTCAACGGGGCCGGTGCGGGCCCCAGGACACGCAGCCCGGCCGCAGCCCCCAGGGCGCGGATGCGGTCCCCGAAAGCCGCAAGCAATTCGACCTCGGACTGCTCCACAGGCAGGCTGATGCGCACCAGGGCCAGCTTGACAAAAGGCGGATAGGCCATGGACCGCCGCAACTCGATTTCCCTGGCGAAAAAGCCGGTGTAGTCATTGTCACGGATAAACTGCCAGCAGTAGTGGCCGGGATTCCTGGTCTGGATCAGGACCCGTCCTGGCTTGTCCCCACGCCCGGCTCTGCCCGCAACCTGCACCAGCATCTGGAAAGATCGTTCCGTAGCTCTGTAGTCCGGAAGATTCAAGCCCAGGTCCCCATCCACGACCACGACCAGGGTAACGCCGGGAAAGTGATGTCCCTTGCTCAGCATCTGAGTACCGACCAGAACCTGCCCATCCTGACGGGCAAATGCCGCAAGGGTGTCCTGAAGTGTTCCCGCCCGCTGCACCGTGTCCCGGTCCAGACGTAAAACCCGTGTTTTCTCCGGCAGATCCTGACGCAGAAATTCTTCCAGGCGTTCCGTCCCAGCCCCCAGGGGAATGAATTGAGTTCCCCTGCACTGCGGGCACGACAGCGGGAAAGCTACTACATGCCCACAATAATGGCAGAGCAGAATTTCGCGCCGCTTATGCAATGTCAGGGAAACCCGACAGTCGGGGCACCCGATGGGCTCAGCACAGGTTTCGCAATAGAGCACAGGTGCGTATCCCCGGCGATTGTGCAGAATGATGACCTGATCCCCGGCATGGATCGTGTCCAGAATCGCGTCGCGGACCAACGTGGCAAAAGGGCCATGTTCCGGGGGATTCAGGCGCAGGTCGACAAACGAGACCTCCGGCAACCTTCCGCCTCCGACGCGCGTTTCCAGACATTCCAAGGCAATGTCCCGGTTTGTTGCGGCATGAAACACTTTGATATCCGGCGTGGCCGACCCCATGACCAGCAGGCCGTTTGTACGGGCGACGCGGCCATAGGCCAGTTCCCGGGCCTGATAGATCAACCCCTCGTCCTGCTTGAATGAGGCATCGTGCTCCTCGTCCAGGATGACGAGCCCAGGCTTCAGGGGCAGAAAGAGGCTGGATCTCGTGCCGACCACGATACAAGGATGGTCCTGTTCGGCGGCCAGATCCATGAAGATCCTCTGCCGTTCGGCAGGGTTGAGATAGCCGTGGTAGAGCCGGACATCGGCCCAGGGCAGGGCACGGCGGACATCCGCATGCAGTTTCAGGGCGATGGCGACTTCCGGGGCCAGAAGCAGAACATGAAGGTCAAGGCTCAGGCATCGCGCCGCCAGTTCCAGGTACACGGCTGTCTTGCCGCTTCCGGTCACACCGAAAAGCAGAGCCGCTTCGGGTTGCCCGGAGGTGAGCAACGCGGTGAACCTGTCCACCGCCCGCCGTTGATCGTCATTCAAGGACGTCACGGCCACGTCTGAATCGTTCACCTCTTCCCGGAACCGGAATTCCACCTCGCGCACCAGACCTTTGCGCAGAAGTGCGGCCAGCGGCTGGGCAAGACCCTTCCCGAAACGGATATGCAGCGCCTTGGAGGAGGAAACGCCGTGGACATCGAGATAGCGCAAAATCTCGAGTTGGGCAGTGGCCCCGGGGCGGAGCTGCCACGGGGGTTCTACCGACAGGGAAAAAAGCCGCGCCTTTTTGCTTCCGGGAAGGACCGCAGCGAACTCTCCGTTTCTCCACCAGGTCCCGAATTCCACGCGGCGGACGGGATCCGACATCTCCCTCATCTCTATACGTCTGCCTGTGCGGGTGCGGAAATCCGGAAGTTCCCGCATGCCGGCCGGCAATACCCTGGACAGGATGCGGCCCGGCCTTTCCATCTGCCGCACAGAGAGGTCCCGGATAAAATCGAGATACTGGGCATCGAAAAGACACGTCCTGTCGATGGGCCAGAACACATCCTTCGGGATCAAACCTTCTGGCAGAGGTACCCCGACTTCAAGAAGAACTCCCACGCGCAAATTCCGCCCCAACGGTACAAGGACCCTGGCCCCGACGTGCCAGAACTCCACGGGCAAGGCCGGAGGCAATCTGTAGGTCAGGACGGAAAATGGCGCTGAAAGCAGAAGGACCGAGCAGAATTCGTCCATGCATCTCATATAAAAGCGGGGAACGGACTGGTCCCGTTCCCCGGGAAGACGGGCATCGTCAACGGGCAGGTGGGATCAGTTCGCGCAGCCTGTCGATAAGATCGTATCGGAGGTCTTCGTCCTGAAGGGCGAAATAGATGTTGGCCGTCAGATAATCGACCCAGTCGCCGACATCAAAACGCTGGCCGCGCAGCTTCACGGCCAGAATCCTGTTCTGCCTGGCCAGAGACTGCAGGGCGTCCGTAAGCTGGATCTCTCCTGTCTGATCAGGGGCCAGCCCTTCGAGATGGGCGAAAATTTCCGGGGTCAGCACATAACGGCCGACCAGGGCCAGCCGGGATGGGGCTGACTCGACACTCGGCTTTTCCTTCACTCCGCGGATCCGATACAGGCCCGGAGCAAACTCCTCGGCATCGATGATTCCGTAATTGCTGACCTTGTCCCTGGGGACATCCATGACTCCAACCACAGGCATGCGTTCGTTCTTAAAGACATCCAGCAGCTGATTGATGCCGGGGTCCCTGTTGAACATCAGATCGTCGCCGACCATGACCGCGAAGGGTTCGTCCTTGACGACCTCCTTGGCGCAGAGCACCGCATGACCCAGTCCGAGCTGCTCTTTCTGGCGCACGACGATGATGTTGGCCATTTCCGCCACTTTGCGCACCTCGTCCAGCAGTTCTTTCTGCCCCCTCCGCTCCAGAAGTTGTTCCAGGGCTAGGTTGTAGTCGAAATGATCTTCAATGATACGCTTGTTCTGGTTGTTGACGAAAACCACATCTGACAGTCCGGATGCGATGGCCTCTTCGACGATATACTGGATGGATGGCTTCCGGAATACGGGCAGAATTTCCTTGGGCACATTCTTGGTCGCAGGGAGGGATCTGGTCCCCCATCCTGCCACCGGGATGACAACTTTACGTACCTGCATGCATCGCTCCTTATAGTTTCACACACTCGGGAGGGGTCACCCACCCTTCATGAATTTCCTTTACGCCAGCCCTGTCTCCACGGCCTGGACCAGTTCGGCGCTGAGCGCATCGACCATGGACTGATCCTGGGCCTCGACCATGATCCGGGCCAGGGACTCTGTTCCGGAATACCGCAGCAGCACACGCCCCGTGCG
>JAAYCS010000102.1 GCA_012729655.1 Desulfovibrionales bacterium
CAGAACCGGACACGCTCATCCAGCCACTCGGCCCCGGCATCTTGATACCACGCCTGAAAATGCCTCGGCGCATCCAATCGGTCATCCTCCCGCAGCAAAAACCACTGGCCATCGAATTGAAGCGGGGTGGCTTGGTCCTTGACGATCTTAAGTCGATAGTTCTGCCCCAGGTAGGCAATGCTTTCACCACTTACCATTTCGAGTCTGTGAACCCCACCACTATGCACTTCTTTGCGTAGCAGTTTCTGGTGAACCCAGAGCAACTTTCTCTCGACCCACTTATGGAGCTCTGCTTCGCTTGCGGTTTCCGGTGAGTGAACGACGAGTTCTCCCGCTCGATCAACGGTCAACCCGAGCGTCTTGCGACGTGGGCTCCGTCTCACCTCGAACTCCAAATTATCGACTACAAGAACTTCGTTCATTTTCTTACCAGGTTCTCGTGGTTTTCTTTGGCAAGGGCAACAAGCCGTTGCGCGATATCCCGCTCTTTTCCAAGAGGACACACTCCGGAGGCATCGAGATCCCTCACGATTTGTTTTGTGAGGAGTTCACGTCGGTCTGAGTTCTTCCAAAAACCAACCTTGGCAACCTCCTGGCGGATTCTTTCGACGATATCGAGGGTTGTGGTAATGGCGACCTTTCTCTGCGCGTCATCCAGCTTACGCCCTTCCGAACAGGCTTCGAGGATCAAACGAACAAAGGGCACTTGAACACGCGGATCGAGGTCCGGGAAGTCATTACGATCTCCCTGCCGTAATTCGTCGATGAACTTTCTCAATTCTCGTTCCAGCGCATCCCAGTCTTCCTTGAACCTTTTGAGGATTTCCTCCAACTTCTCGCTCATCTTGCGAGCAAACGCCGGATTCTGATTGCTGAAACCAATGATGTGATACCTGGCTGCATGCTGCATCTGAGCTGCTCTTGCCCGGTTGTTGTTTTGAGCTTGGAGGATTTTCTCAAACTCAGCGTCCGTAATCGTTGTGGGAGGTATCTTCGGATCAACACCACGGGCCGATATGTGAGCGTCAATGAGGGCCTTAACCTTTTCTGCTACACCCAAAAGGTTCAGAGCAGGATCGCGGTACAAGTTCGCCGCAACCTTATTAATGAACCCAAGGAGCTTTGCATCCCGGAACACATCGTTGGGCACTTCGGGCCGGTGCTCCAGAATATTCAGCGTTTCATAAAACATGCGCAACTTATTGATGAATTCAGCTCGTATTTTAAGGTCCGCCAACAAATCTACGCAGGCTTCAACTTCGGTCTGAAGATCAGTGATGCCTCGGTCAGTGAAAACCGCCACGGCCCTGTTCCTACGGTCGATCAACTTTGGCAGCTCGACGTTGATATCGATTAAAGCGCCCTTGGTATCTTCACCGTCGTAGTCCTTCAATGCATCATTCAAATGCCGAGCAACGCCGATATAGTCCACGACATAACCGCATTTCTTCCTGCCGTATGTTCTGTTGACGCGAGCGATAGCTTGAAGCAGGTCATGGGCCACCACCTTCCGATCCAGGTACATTACCTGTTCAATAGGGGCATCGAAACCAGTCAGAAGCATGTTGTTCACAACCATCATGGCGAGCGGATCAGTTTTTTCTGTCCGTTCTGCCGCCAGTTTGCGCTTGAAACGCTTGGTGTATTCGTCCTGCTTTTCCTTGTTTGACCAATCCCACCACGATTCCGGATCATTATGGTTCCCAGAAATGACGACCGCTACATCCAGCCCTCTGATCAGCGGAAGCAGCGCGTGCGCACGCACAAGGAATCGTGGTTGCGGATCAAGCAGTTCAATCTCATGGTCCGGGAGCGCCAGCGTCGCGGCAGGAATGCCTTCCAGATCTCTGACAAGCTCATCCCTAGCGGCCAACAATTTTTCGCGGTAAACGATGGCGGCGCGGCGACTGGTTGCAACAACCTGGGCCTTGTAGCCCTCAGGCAAAACAACACCTACATAATGGCGCAGCATATCCTTTGCTTTCTGTTCGATCAGCAAAGGTGCCTCCAGAATATCGCCAGCGGTACCATACTTGGCTTTGATAACCGCCAGTTCTTCCTCTGAATAGGTGCGGAACATATCCTCGAACAGTTGATCGAGGCTCGGAGCATCCTTGACGAGGCCATCAGCCGTCCGGCCTTCATAGAGGATCGGCACTGTTGCGCCATCCAACTCGGCATCCTGCAGCAGATATTTATCGATGAAGTCGCCGAATATTTCCCGGGTCTCTGTTTTTTCCTTGCTCAGAATCGGCGTGCCGGTGAATCCAATAATTGCCGCATTGGGCAGGGCTCTGCGCAGATTGCGGTGCAGAGATCGGGTGTGTGAACGGTGAGCCTCATCCACCAGCACCAGGATCTCGTCCGATTCATTGAGGACAGGAAACTCCTCGAAGCGGATGCTCTCTTCGAAGGTCACCTCTTTTTCCACGACTGGCTCGTCCTTGCCCGGTTTCTTTTCCTTGCGGACGATGGTCATGGCGATCTTTTCATCGTTCTTGGCCTGCCGGTCAACATCTTGATACTTCTGCAGCATGGCAAAAACGATATCCGGAGTTGTCTCGGACAGTATCCGCTGGGTCAGAGCGGTCGAGGATTCCCTGGTACTCCGGTCCTTGTCCGTGGGCCGCACGGCCTCGCCGGAGAGCCGAGCCGTTTCACGAAGCTGACCTTCCAGATCGGTGCGGTCGGTAACAGTGACGATCTTGTAACGCTTGAGCCGCTCCAGGGTCCGCATTTTGCGAACCAGAAACACCATACTGAGGCTCTTGCCGGAGCCCTGGGTGTGCCAGATGATGCCGCCTCTTTCATCCCGTTCAGCCCCCTGCGATTTTGTCCGACCTTCCTGAAGTCTGAGGGTCGCTTTCTGAATAGCGCGAAACTGCTGATAACGGGACACAACCTTACGGGTCTTGCCATCAACCTGCTGAAAAACAGTAA
>JAAYCS010000103.1 GCA_012729655.1 Desulfovibrionales bacterium
GCTCTCGTGGCGCGAACCCCCGCATTGACGAGTCCGGGCACCTGTCCCTGGACCTCTCCCGAGTACCTCATGGGCAGCGGCCCGAAGTCGTGGCCCTGGCCAAGCAGCACAAGGACGCCATTGTCCGCGAACTGTCCGGAGGGCCTTCTGGCTTTCCCCTCCCCATGCCCGAGCACCTGGCGGACGCCCTCTCGTCCTGTGGCTACCATGCCCCCGAGTGGACGCCCGCAGGGTGCCGGGCCTTTCTGGCTGAACTCATGACCGAGTGGCCCGACTTCCACGTCAACGGCTGGCACGGGTGCGAGTTCCCGGCGTGCTGGCCGGGGCACCTCATGGACGCAGTGACGAGCATCTATGTCCTGAGCATCCAGGATCAAGTGGAGGGCGCAGTATGAGGACGCCTGACATCTACGAACGAGTCGGCACGCTCGAAGACGAGTTGCAGGCCCTGGACTCCCGCATCGACAGCAGGACGCGCCTACTGTGGGCCGAGGTCCAGAAGCTACAGGGCATCATCGAGGAACTGAAAGCAGCGCAGCAGCGCGAGGAGAAATAGGCATGGCGAGTATCTGGGTATCGAGACCGGACCTTGAAGACCTCATCGGCCCTGAAGCGGCCCTGGCCCTGCTGACCGCCTTCCCGGGCAGGCGCATCTACATCCCGGCGAAGGCGACCTCGGAGAAGTTCACGGACATTGTCGGCTCTGTGGCCAACGAGATCCTGAGCAACGAGTTCCGAGGCTATGAGGTGTGTCTCCCCAACGTGGTCAAGCCTGTCACGTTGAAAGAGAAGATCCTCCCCTTGCTCGAAGCGGGCCTCTCCCTCGACGACGTGGCCCGGCAGTGCGAGTGCACGGTGCGATATGTCTGCATGGTCAGGGCGGATATGACATTCCGCAGGAAACCCGCACCAAAGCCCCGCAGGCGGGCCGAGCGCGAGGCATGACCCAACGGCCACGGCAACGGTCAGGGCGCAGGACGCGGGCGCTCAGGACGTAGGACGCCTATCTGGTGCAGGGGGTGGGGGGAGTCAAATGTCTGGGGCTTCGCCCCGCAGACCGTCGTTGGCTCTCATTTTTTCGTGCGGCCAAAATTCCCGGATGTTTGTTCGATGCAATCCATAGGCAAAACCTATCGAAGCCGAACCGGAAACCCATGAAAGGCTTCGAGGGGGAAATTTGTCTGACTAGGCTTCAAAGTCTGACTCATGGAGGTCGAGATGGAAAAAACAAGACACACTATCCGGCTGAGCCAGGACACGGCCAGGCGTCTGAAAGTCAGGGCAGCCGAGGCCGGGCTGACCCAGGGCGAACTACTCGCCACGCTCTTGAAGCTGAAAGACCGTGGCGAAATTTCGGACGAAAAGTTTTCCGAAGCCATGGCCCGGAATTACTTTGAATCGCACAAGGCCGACTACGAGGCCCTTCTGGAAAAGTGGGGCAACCGATGAGCAAACACATTTCAGCGCGTGAATTACTAGCGAAGGCTGAGTCCGAGGCCAGGGAGAGGCAGAAGGCCGGAAAGCCCGTCATGCTCTCCCCTACGTCGTTCTATAACGCGGCCAAGAGCGAGGCCACGGTTTACATATACGACGCGATAGGCGGCTGGTTCGGAATCGACCCCCGCGAGTGGGTGCCCGAGTTCAACAGCATCACAGCCAAGACCATTCACCTGCGCATCAACTCTCCCGGTGGGTCAGTATTCGACGCTCAGGCCATGAAAACCGCCATCGCTCAACACCCTTCCCGCGTCGTCGCCCATGTGGACGGCATGGCCGCCAGCGCCGCAACCACGTTGGCCATCGCTGCCCGTGAGGTGGAAATGACCAACGGCGCCATGTGGCTGATTCACAATGCGTGGGGTCTGGCCATGGGGGGAGCGGAAGACCTTGAAAGCTACGCGGACCTGCTCAGGAAGGCCACAAGCGCCATCGCCCAGGATTATGTCCGCAAGACCGGCAAGACCATTGCCCAGGTCAAGGCATGGATGGATGCTGAAACATGGTTCACCGCTTCCGAGGCCAAGCGCCATGGTTTTGTGGACCGGATCTTCGAGGACAAGCCGGGGGCACGGGGCGCTTCGGCCATGGCCAGCGCGGACTTGAACAGCCCCCAGGCGTGGCGTGAGCGCGAACTGTGCATTGCATCCTACAACATCTAAATTTCAGAACGAGGTTTTTCATGAATCCCAATTTTTACGGCGAAGCTATCGACAGAATCACCGACATCAACGACCAACTGCGCGACATGCAGGCCCAGGACGATTTCTCCGACGCCGACCAGCGGAAGTTTGACCGGCTCGTCAACGAGCGTGACACCCTGGCCCGCAAGATGGAGAACTACCGGAGAGCAAACGGCCTGGCCGATCCTCAGACCGCCCATGCCGCAGCGGCTACTGCCGTCGATATCGGAAGCTCTGGCCACATCACCATCACCAACCAGCCCCGGGTTTACAAAGACCTCGGTGAACAGATGATGGACGTGATGGAGATGACCGTTGACGGGCGCGGCGCACCCCGAGCCCGTGAGAGATACACCCAGGTGGTCAACGCGGCTGGCGGCAACACCAGCACCCCTTCCGAAGGTGGCTACCTCGTTGAAACCGACAAGGCGGCCAGCATCGTTGAGAGCGCCATCCAGACCGGCGTTTTTTCATCCCGGTGCACCCAGCAGCCCATTGGCGCCATGGCCGACTCGTTCAGCTACCTGGCAGCCGACGACCGCGACCGTTCCACCGGCAAGATCAACGGCATTCAGGTCTACCGCAAGGGTGAAGCCGACGAAATGGCCAACTCTGGCAAGGCCAAGCTGAAGGAACGCGAACTGCGCCTGGAAGACCTCTACGGGCTCATCTACGTGACCAATCGCATGATGCGCGACGCCCCGGCCATGGCCGCCTACACGAAGCGCGTGCTTCGCCAGCAGTTGAGTTTCCGCCTGGACAAGGAAATCTGGGAAGGCAACGGCGCTGGCCAGTGCCTTGGCGTCATGAACTCCGATCTGCCCGTGACCGTGGCCAAGGAAAACGCCCAGGCCGCCGGAACCATCGTGGCGGAAAACGTCGTGAAGATGCTTGGCCGGTTCAAGGGCAACCTGCGCAGCGCGGCTTGGTTCGTGAATCAGGACTGCTTGGCCCAGTTTCCGCTCATGACCATTGGTGACATGCCCGTTTACACGCCCGACTTCCGTGGGAATCCCTTCGGGGCTCTGTTCAGCTTGCCCATCATCCCGGTGGAATTCTGCCAGACCTTGGGCAACCTCGGTGACATCGTCCTGGGCGACTTCAGCCAGTATTTGCTGGTTCGCAAGGGTGGCGTCGAGGAAGCCGAGTCCATCCATGTGAAGTTCCTGAC
>JAAYCS010000104.1 GCA_012729655.1 Desulfovibrionales bacterium
CGGCAAACCGGAACGCACATCCTATATTGATCCCCGCAACGACCGCACCACCCATTTCGAAATGGTCGCCTCACCCATGTTCGACGACAAGGGGAGGGTCCGCACCGTGCTTGTGTCCAAACGGGACGTTACGCTCGAAAAAGAGTATCAGGCCAAGTACTATCAGGCTGAAAAGATGGCCACCATCGGACTTTTGTCTGCAGGGGTGGCCCATGAAATCAACAACCCCCTGGCAGCCATCAGCGGGTTTTCAGAAGCCCTCAAACGACGCATCCCCCTTCTTGCCACCCTCATCGGGAATGGAACTGACGCCGCCATTCTCCAGGATTTCGAGGAGTACACCAGCATCATTGTGGAAGAATGCAACCGTTGTCGGGACATCGTTAGCAATCTGCTTTCCTTCAGCAGCCAGAAATCATGTAAATTCAGCCAAATGGATCTCAACTCCCTGGTGACGGACTCCCTCAAGATCCTGCATCACCAGATCAAACAACATCCAGGCATCGCCCTGGTCCAGGAACTCCACCCCGAACCCGTCAAAATTCAGGGGGCCCAGGGAGAACTCAAGCAGGTTCTGCTCAATCTGGTGCTGAACGCCATGGACGCCATGGACAGCCAGGGCACCATCACCATCCGCACCTGCCTGGATAACGGGGACCACGCCGCCCTGATTGTGGAGGACACAGGGCAGGGCATTCCCCCGGCAAACCTGAACAAGCTGTTCATCCCCTTCTTCACCACCAAAACCAAGGGGCACAGTATCGGCATCGGTCTGTCCATCTGCTACAACATCATCAAAAACCATGACGGAGAGATTCACGTCTGCAGTGAAGTGGGCAAAGGATCCATTTTCCGGGTCATGCTTCCCATGGACCTCCAAGGAAAAACACAAGGTCACGAAACATGAGTATTTTCAATTCCATCGAAATTCTCGTCGTTGACGACGAGTCCAATATACGCAAGCTATTCTCCCGGGAACTGGCCTCTCCCGGCCGGAACATCCATACGGTGGGTAGTGCAGCCGAGGCCTTCGAACATCTGCGCAAGCATTTCTGCGACATCATCATCCTGGACATCCACCTGCCCGACGCCAATGGCCTGGAACTGATGACCAGGTTCCTGGAAACCGTTCCCAATGTGGCCATCATTCTCATCACCGGCTACGCCGACGTGGACAACGCCGTGGAGGCCATGAAGAACGGGGCTTACGACTACATCACCAAGCCCTTTTCCCTGGAACGCATCGAACTGGTCATCGAGAAGGCCTACCAGCGCGTCCGTCTGCAGCGGGAGAACGAGCTCCTGCGCCAAACAGACCACAAACCCACGCCAAAATTCATCGGCCATTCCCAATCCGTACAGCATGTCCGCTTCCTGATCGAAAAAGCTGCACCCACGGATGTCCCGGTTCTGCTCACGGGTGAATCGGGGACAGGCAAGAATGTGGCCGCCGCGGCCTTGCATGCCAAGAGCAGACGCGCAGGCCAGCCCCTCATCATCAAGAACTGCGGCACGTTCGACAAGGAACTCCTGCGCAGCGAACTGTTCGGCTACTGCAAGGGCGCCTTCACGGGGGCAGACCGCAGCACCGACGGACTGCTGGCCCTGGCCCACAAAGGGACTCTCTTTTTCGACGAGGTGGGGGAACTGACCCTGGATCTGCAGGGAGCGCTCCTGCGCCTCCTCGAAACCCAGCATTTCCGACGGGTAGGGGACAAGGAGGAGCGCTGCGTGGATGTGCGCTTCATCTTCGCCCCCAACAGGAACCTGGCCAAGGAGGTGGAGGAGGGCCGATTCCATGACGCCTTCTACCACCGCATCAATGTTTTCAACATCGAGCTTCCCCCGCTTCGCGAACGTCGTGAGGACATCCCCGCCCTGGTCGAATACTTTCTCATGTCCCTGGCCAAGGACGGACGGGAGTATAAAATTTCACCCCGGGCCATGCAGCAGCTCATGGACAACCCCTGGCCGGGCAACATGCGTGAGTTGAAGAACATCATTGAGCGCGGCATGATCCTGGCTGAAAACAACATTATCAACGTCAACGCCCTGCCCTTCTTCCAGAAAAGCTCCCAGACCTCCCGGGATGCGAGCTTCTCCACCCTGGAGGAACTGGAGCGCTCACACATCAGCATGGTCATGCACGCAGTTCAGGGCAACAAATCCCGGGCGGCCCAGATCCTGGGCATCGGCCGCAAGACCCTGTACCGAAAACTCGAGGAGTACCGACTGACGCATGTCGGAACGCAGGCCGAAGGCTCCCTGAAGCTCTGAGCGGCGTTCCCGTTCCGTCTTTCCGCGTGGCAAACGGCGCGCGGCCACGTCCGCTCCCGACCTTTGATCCGGGGCGGTTGTATTTTGGTCCGCCATGGCTTAGCCTGCACGATGAGGGCCTGTGCCCCGCCAGCCGGCTCAAGGAAACACGCCATGGAGGATTCGCCGATGCCGACGGTGCTCTTTTTTTGCGACGCCGCGGGCAGGATCACCGAAGCACGCGCCGAGGAAACACCCGAATGGGACATCCCGGCGGGCACGCCCCTGTGGAACGCGCTCGGCATCGACGCGGCAGGCATGGGGGCCATGACGGCCCGCTTTCCTGCCGACGCGGGCCACAGCCTGAGTGGCCCGCGCGGGGAGCCCCTCATCCTGCGCCTCATGCCCATCCCCGCACGCCTGGCCCCGGCCGGCGCCTTCCTTGCCGTCGTGACCCTGGCGACCCTGACCCTGGCCGTGGACAACACTGCCCAGACAGCATCGGCCCTTGATTACGCCGTGTTCAACGCGGTCTTCAACGACGCCCGCGACGCCATTCTGCTGACGGACGACACCTTCCGCATCCTGGCGGCCAACCGCAAGGCGCACGTCCTGTACGCCGCCGGCGACGAATGTCTGGACGGCTCTGGTCTGCCGCGCATCCTGCGCCCCTTGGACGAGGCAAGGGTCCTGGCCACGGCCCGGGCCCTGAAAAGCGGCGCCTTCTGGCGCGGTTCGCTGGCCACTCTCGGCCCGGACGGGCAGGAAACACCCGTCAAGATGACCATCCGCTGCCTCAGCGTGGGAACGATACGCCTCTATCAGTTCATGCTCGGCGACCAGCGGCGGCGCATCGCCCTGGAGCGCGACCTGGCCAGAAGCCGCATGCAGGTCGCGGACATGAACACGGCCCTGAAACAGGTCCTGCGCAACGTGGAGGAGGAGCGGCAGGAACTCAAGGACGGCCTCGTGCAGCAGGTCCGCGAAGAGGTCCTGCCCACGGTTGAGCGTATCGTCCAGGAGGACTCGCACCTGGTGCGGCAGGCCTACCGTTCGGCCCTGGAGGAAAAGATCGCGGACATGGTCGAGACGCCCCCCGACGCGGCCACCCTCTTCGCCCGCCTCACGCCCCGGGAAACGGACATCTGCCGTCTGATCCAGCAGAGCTGGCAGGGCCGGGCCATCGCCGAACAGCTCGGCATGTCCTTCGAAACCCTGCAGACCCACCGCAAGAACATCCGCCGCAAACTCGGCCTCAAGGGCGGCTCCCTCTCCCTGGCCGCCTTCCTGCAGCAGCATCCTCCCCTCTGATTCATCGGGTATGCTCGCATACCCGATCCATCCCCGCCCCCTCCCCTTGTCCCCCTGCCCGAATCGGCTATTCTGCCCAATGCTCGAAACGGCCGGCCCCTCGCAACGGCACGGCCCGAACCCGCATCCAAGGAGCTTGAATGGCAAAAATACACGTTGAAGGATTGTACAAGATATTCGGCCCAAACCCGAAGAAGGCGCTGCAGATGCTCTCCAAGGGCAGGAGCAAGGACGAGATCATGGCCGAAACCCGCCACGGGGTCGGCGTGAACAACGCCACATTCGAGGTGCACGAAGGCGAGATCGTGGTCGTCATGGGCCTGTCCGGCAGCGGCAAGTCAACGCTGGTGCGCTGCCTGAACCGCCTCATCACGCCGACGGCCGGCAGAATCCTCGTCGACGGCCGGGACGTCGCGGCCATGGACGACGCCGAACTCCGACAGCTCCGACAACGCAAGATGGGCATGGTCTTTCAGAATTTCGCCCTGTTCCCCCACCGCACGGTGAAGGAGAACGCGGCCCTCGGCCTGGAGATCCAAGGCATGGACAAGGCCAAGCGCCTACAGCAGGCCGAGGAGGCCCTGTCCATGGTCGGCCTGGACGGTTGGGGCGAGTCCTACCCGCGCCAGCTCTCAGGCGGCATGCAGCAACGCGTGGGCCTGGCCCGCGCCCTGGCGCTGTCGCCGGACATCCTGCTCATGGACGAGGCCTTCAGCGCCCTTGACCCCCTCATCCGCCGCGACATGCAGGACGAACTCATCAACCTGCAGGAGAAGATGCGCAAGACCATCGTCTTCATCTCCCACGACCTGGACGAGGCCCTCAAGCTCGGCGACCGCATCATCCTCATGAAGGACGGAGCCATCGTGCAGATCGGCACTCCCGAGCAGATCCTGACCTCCCCGGCCAACGACTACGTTGCCCGCTTCGTGGAGGACGTGGACATCACAAAGATCCTGACGGCCGAATCCGTCATGAAACGCAGCGAGGCCGTGGCCGACCTGCGCACCGACGGGCCGCGCGCGGCCCTGCGCAAGATGCGCAAGCACAACATCGCCCACCTCTTCGTGGTCGACCACAACCATCGGCTGGTCGGCATCGTGTCCGCCGACGCGGCCGCGAACCTGGCCGGCAGGGGCGAGGAGAAGCTGGCCGAGGCCATCTGCACCGAGATCAAGACCGTTGCCCCGGACACCCCGGCCCAGGATCTCTTCGGCATCATGGCCGACCTTCCCTACCCCCTGGCCGTGGTCGACGAGAGCAACAAGTTCAAGGGGGTCATCGTACGCGGCACGCTGGTCGCGGCCCTGGCCGAACGGGGAGGTGCCGCGTGAACGACTTCAGACTGCCTGTGGGCGAGACCATTGAATCCGGCATCGACTTTCTGGTCGAACACCTGTCCTTCATCACCAAGGCCAGCGCCGATGTGGTCGAGACGGTCCTCGGGGCCATGGAAAGCGGCCTGCTGCTGGTCCCCATCCCAGTCTTCATCGTGCTGGCGGCGGCCAGCGTGTGGCTCCTGACCCGGGACCGCAGGCTGACCCTGGGCAGCGTCCTGGGCCTGGCCCTGATCTGGAACATGGGGCTGTGGGCGGCCACGGTCAGCACCCTGGCCCTGGTCCTGGTCTCGACCCTGTGCGCCATCGCCCTCGGCGTGCCGCTGGGCATACTCTCGGCCATCAACACGCGCATGTACCAGGCGGTCATGCCCGTACTCGACGTGATGCAGACCATGCCGGCCTTCGTCTACCTCATCCCGGCCATCCCTTTCTTCGGCCTGGGCAAGACCGCGGCCATCTTCTCGACGGTCGTCTTTTCCATGCCGCCGGCCATCCGCTTCACCTGCCTGGGCATCCGCCAGATCCCGGCGGACCTCGTGGAATGTTCCACGGCCTTCGGCGCGACGCGCGTGCAACGCCTCATGAAGCTGGACCTGCCCCTGGCCGCGCCGACAATCATGGCCGGCGTCAACCAGACTGTCATGCTGGCCCTGTCCATGGTCGTCATCGCGTCCATGATCGGCGCCAAGGGCCTTGGCGGCGAAGTCTGGAAGGCCATCCAGCGGTTGCAGATGGGCCGCGGCTTCGAGGCGGGCATCGCCATCGTCATCGTGGCCATGATCCTGGACCGGGTGCTGCAGAAACTGGGCACCCGCAGAGACAAATAAAACCAACAAGGAGTACCGCATGAAGAAAACCCTGCTGACCCTGATATGTCTTATATTCCTGGCCGCGCCTTCCATGGCCGCCAAGGGCAAGGTCCGCATCGCCTACGTCGAGTGGGACTGCGCCACGGCCAGCACCATGACGGCCAAGGCCGCCCTGGAGCGGATGGGATATGAAGTCGAGACCCTGCCCGTGGCCGCGGCCGCCATGTGGCAGGCCCTGGGCACGGGCGACGTGGACGCCATGGTCACGGCCTGGCTGCCCGTGACCCACGCCGACTACTATGAGAAGGTCAAGGACAAGGTCGAAAAGGTGTCCGTGGTCTCGGGCGGAGCCAAGCTCGGCTGGGCCGTGCCCGCGTACGTGACAATCGACTCCATCGAGGAACTCAATGCCAACGCCGGCAAGTTCGACGGCAAGATCATCGGCATCGACCCTGGCGCGGGCCTCATGAAGCTGTCCGAGCAGGCCATGGCCGACTACGGCCTGAACAAGCTCGAACTGATGGAAGGCAGCGGCGCGACCATGACCGCGGCCCTGGACACCGCCATCAAGAACAAGAAATGGCTCGTCGTCACCGCCTGGTCCCCGCACTGGATGTTCGGCAAGTGGGATCTCAAGTACCTCAAGGACCCCAAGGGCGTGCTGGGCGCCGAGGAAAAGATCGAGGCCATCGTGCGCAAGGGCCTGAAGGAGGACATGCCCGAGGTGCACGCCTTCTTCGCCAACTTCAAGTGGGACTCCCCGGCTCAGCTGCAGACCGTCATGGCCTGGAACCAGGCCGGCGGCACCCCCGAAGAAAACGCCCAGCGTTTCCTGACGGAACATCCGGACACCGTGAAGGGTTGGATGGGCAAGTAGCGGCGGGATGAAATACAGGACAACGTGCAGCGGGCCGGGGATCACTCCCCGGCCCGCGCTTTCTTTTAGGCCCCGTGCATGCGGACTGGCACTGAAAAGGCATGGATTCCCGCCTGCGCGGGAATCCATCTTCTCTTTCGCTCAGGCCCCCGCGGGATGCGTCCCGCCCGCCGGATGACTCCTCCCCTCCGCAAACGAAAACCCCGGCTCGCACCGGGGTTTTCTGATCATGCCTGCCTACCGCAGCATTTCTTGTACTTCTGACCGCTCCCGCAGGGGCAGGGGTCGTTGCGCCCGACCTTGGGGTCGGCCCGGCGCACGGTGTCGGGCTTGCTTTCCGCCGGCTCGCTCCCACCCGCGTACTTCACGTTGTCCTGCTCCTCGTGCTTGAGTTCTTCCTGCTTGACCACCTCGATCCGCAGGTGGGTCAGGGCCTTCATGGTGTTTTCCCGGATGCGGAAGAGCAGATCCTCGAACAGTTCAAAACCTTCGCGTTTATATTCCTGTTTGGGATCGCGCTGGGCATAGCCGCGCAGACCGATGCCCTCCTTGAGGTAATCCATCTGCAACAGGTGGTCCTTCCAGTTGCGGTCCAACGCGTCGAGGAGAAAGAAACGCAACACCTCCTGGTACTGGTCCGGGGCTGCGGCCCGATGCGTATCAAGAATGGACAGAATCCTGGCCTGGGCCTCCTCTTTTTCCACGAACTTCCCGGGCTCCACCACCCGTTCCAGGGCGAAAATCTCGTCCAGCTTGGAGCGGATCATGGCCCGGACCTCGTCCAGCGGCTCGGTCCTGCCCTTGCGGTTGTCCAACGGCTCGTAAACCTCGGCCAGCAGATCGTCGATGAACTCCTCCACCGTATCCTGCAGATCCTCCGTGGTCATGAGTTCGCGGCGCAGGGAGTAGATGACCTCGCGTTGCTGGTTCATGACGTCGTCGTATTCCAGGAGCTGCTTGCGTATTTCAAAATTGTGCCCCTCCACCCGCTTCTGGGCGTTCTCGATGGATCGGGTGATGAGGCTGTTTTCGATGGTCTGCCCGTCTTCCAGACCGAGCTTCTCCATGATGCCGGCGATGCGCTCGGAACCAAAAAGACGCATGAGAGTGTCGTCCAGGGCCAGGTAGAAGCGCGACGATCCGGGATCGCCTTGGCGGCCGGCCCGGCCGCGCAGCTGGTTGTCGATGCGCCGGCTCTCGTGACGCTCCGAGCCCAGGATGTGCAGCCCGCCCAGCTCACGCACGCCCTCCCCGAGCACGATGTCCGTGCCCCGGCCGGCCATGTTGGTGGCGATGGTCACCCGGCCCTTCTGTCCGGCCAGGGCCACGATCTCCGCTTCCTTCTCATGGTATTTGGCGTTCAGGACCTCGTGCGGGATGTGCTTTTTCTTGAGCAGTCCCGAGATGTACTCAGACTTCTCGATGGACGTAGTGCCGACCAGCACGGGCTGCCCCTTGACGTGCAGGGCGCGGATCTCCTCCACGATGGCGCTGAACTTCTCCACCTGGGTCTTCAGGATGACGTCCGGGAAATCCTTGCGAATCATGGTCTTGTTCGGTGGCGCGACAATGACTTCCAGGCCGTAGATCTGCTGGAACTCCACGGCTTCCGTGTCTGCCGTGCCGGTCATGCCGGCCAGCTTCGCGTACATGCGGAAAAAATTCTGAAAGGTGATGCTGGCCAGGGTCTGGTTTTCGGCCTCGACCTTGACCCCTTCCTTGGCCTCCAGGGCCTGGTGCAACCCGTCGCTGAAGCGCCGGCCGGGCATGAGCCGGCCCGTGAACTCGTCGACGATGACCACCTGCCCGTCCTTGACGATGTAGTGATCGTCGCAGGCAAAGAGGTAGTGGGCGCGCAAGGCCTGCAGGATATGGTGCTGCAGGGTGATGTTGGAGGGATCAAACAGGTTGTTCACCCCCAGAATCTTCTCGCAGTGGACCACGCCCTCGTCGGTCAGGACCACGGTGCGGGCCTTTTCGTCGATGGAAAAATGTTCCTCCCGGACCAGCTTGGGGATGATGGCGTTGACCCGTCCGTACAGCGCGGTGGATTTTTCGCCAGGCCCGGAAATGATCAGCGGGGTGCGCGCCTCGTCGATCAGGATGGAGTCCACCTCGTCGACAATGGCGTAGTTGAGGTCACGCTGCACGAGCTGATGCTTGTAGAACTTCATGTTGTCGCGCAGGTAGTCGAACCCGAACTCGTTGTTGGTTCCGTAGGTCACGTCGGAACCGTAGGCCGCCTGACGCTCGGCATCGGTCAGACCGTGGATGATGACGCCCACGGACAGTCCCAGAAAATTGTACAGCTTGCCCATCCAGGCCGCGTCTCGGCGGGCCAGGTAATCGTTGACCGTGACCACGTGCACGCCACTCCCGGACAGCGCGTTCAGGACCACGGGCAGCGTGGCCACCAGGGTCTTGCCTTCGCCGGTCTTCATTTCGGCGATCTTGCCCTGGTGCAGAATGACCCCGCCCATGAGCTGCACGTCGAAATGGCGCATGTTCAGGGCGCGTCTGCTGGCTTCGCGGGTCAGGGCGAAGACCTCGGGCAGCAGGGAATCGAGGTCACGCCCGCCAGCCACCTCCTCCCGGTATCGCGCGATGCGGGCCGGAAAATCCACATCCGCCAAGGCAGTCATGCCCTCTTCCAGGGCATTGATCTGAGCCACAAGGGGTCCCAACGACTTCAGATATCTGTCGTTTCTGGAGCCGAATATCTTTTTCGTCAAATAACCGATCATGCAAACTCCCGACGCGTTGGTCTTGGGGGTGAAAATCTTTCTTGCTGAGCCTGACAACGCTGGCTATCCATTTTTGTGCCGGCCGGCGCGCGCATCCGCACTAGGGCAGATTTCCCGGAATGACAACCGCATGGAGGGAAGACCATGACTGAAACCGCACTGCTCGTCATCGACATGCAGCACGACTTCGCCGTGCCGGGCGGGGCCTGCGAGGTGCCAGGGGCCCATGCCACCATCGGGACCATCCGCAAGGTCCTGCGCCGGTTCCGGGATCTGGCCTGGCCGGTCTTTCATGTGGTGCGCGAATACCGTGCCGACGGCTCGGACGTGGAAGTCTCCCGGCAAGGGGCCTTTGCCCGGCGCCCCATGGTGGTGCCCGGCACGCCCGGGGCGCGCATCGTCCCCGGTCTGGAGCCCATTGAAAACGAATTCCGCATCGTCAAACAGCGCTTCAGCGCCTTCATGGCCACGGAACTGGATCTCATCCTGCGGCGCAAGCACATCAGCCGCCTGGTGGTCACCGGCACCCAGCTCCCGTTCTGCCTGCGGGCCACCCTCTTCGACGGCCTGAGCCTGGGCTACGAAATGGTTCTCCTGACCGACGCCTCGTCCTCACGCACCCCGGAAATCCACCTGGCCAACATCCAGGATATCCGGGACGTGGGCATCGCGTGCATGACCGTGGATGAGTTTCTGAGCCACACCGACATCCAGTAGGGGACAAGCCCTGCCCACCAGAAAGGGTTGCACAGCCCTATGGAATGGCATGCCTCTGGGCCGGCTGCCCTCTGACCGAACCTGAAAGTGCGGCCCGGAGTGAACCGTGCATACCATGGCTGGTAGCCGTTATTTCCAACAGCGGCCTAAAACCGGTTCATCTCCCTCTCCGTATCCCGGTCCACGGCTTTCTGCTTGAGGTCCTCGCGGCGGTCATGAACCTTCTTGCCCTTGGCCAGGGCCAGTTCAATCTTGATCTTGCCATTCTTGAAATACATCTTGGTCGGAACCAGGGTCAGCCCTTTCTGTTCCATTTTCGACTTCAGGGAGGCGATTTCATGCCGGTGCATGAGTAATTTGCGTTCCCGATCCGGGTCGTGCTGGGCGTACCCGGCATTGGCGTAGGTGGAAATATGCACGCCGGACAGGATGGCCTCGCCATTGGCCATGCGCACGTAGCCGTCCATGAAATTGACCTTGCCGTCCCGCAGGGATTTGACTTCCGAGCCGGTCAGCATGATCCCGGCCTCGATAAAATCGAGCAGTTCATAGAAGTGACGGGCTTTGCGATTGGTCGCAATGATTTTGATGCCCGTGGGTTTGGCGCACATGAATAATCCTTGGAGGTCTACTCGTCCACCAGAGACGAGTAGAACATGAGCTCCTCCGGGAAACGACGGAAGATCATCTCCCGGACAAGCTTGTTGTTGCGGGCCACGGACTGGCTGGCCATGACCTGTTTCAGGAGGGCGTCGCATTCCTCCATGGACGCCTGGCGGACAATGCGCTTGATGCCCGGAATGGCGTGGGGGCCAAGGCTGATGGAGTCGACCTGCATGCCCATAAGCACAGGGATGCAGAACGGATCTGCGGCCATTTCCCCACACAGACAGACCTCGATCCCGGCCCGATGGGCTGAGTCCACCACCCATTTGACAGACCTGACGATGGCCGGATGCAGGGGCTGGTAGAGGTAGGACACGTCCTTGTTGGTCCGGTCGATACCCAGAGAATACTGGATCAGATCATTGGTGCCGATACTGAAGAAGTCCACTTCCCGGGCCAGAAAATCCGCGGTGATGACCGCGCTAGGCACCTCAACCATGATCCCGAAGGGCATGTCCTGCCGAAAGGCGATACCCTCGGCGTGCATCTCCCGCTGCACCTCGCGATAGAACTTCTTGACCTCCACGAGTTCTTGCAGCCCCGAAATCATGGGGAACATGATGGAGACATTGCCCACGACGCTGGCCCGCAGAATGGCCCGCAGCTGGGTCCTGAACACATCCCGGTGTTTGAGGCAGTAGCGGATGGCCCGCAGGCCCAGGGCAGGATTGCTCTCGACGTGCGTATGGGCGCGCATGAGTTTGTCCGCGCCCACGTCCAGGGTGCGGATGACCAGCTTCTTCGGAGCCACCAGGGACGCCATGTCAGCATAGATCTCGGTCAGTTCCTCTTCGGTCGGCATCTGGGACCGACTCAGATAGCTGTACTCCGAACGGTACAGGCCGATGCCTTCACCGCCGTTGTCATTGACGGCCACGACCTCCTCGAACAGCTCGATATTGGCCAGAACCTGCACCCGAAAGCCATCGATGGTTTCAGCCGGCAGGCGGCAGGAACGCATGATGGTTGCCTGGTAGCCCTCGAACTGGACCTGCAGGTCCGTGTACCGGGCCAATTCCTCCTCGTCGGGTTCCAGGATGATGCGTCCATCGAAACCGTCGAGGATGATGATGGTGCCCTCGTTCAGGTTGTCCTCAAGACCCTCGACCCCGACAACGGCCGGGATCTGGAGGGAACGGGCCAGAATTCCGGCATGCGATGTCTTGCCACCCTGGGCAGTGGCAAAAGCCATGATCTTGTTCACTTCCAGCTCGATGGTGTCGGCCGGAGTAAGGTCATGGGCCAGCAGAATGGCCCGGTGCTTGATGGCCTCCCGCCCGGCGCCGCAGCCGACCAGCTTGCCCAGCACCCGTTCGGCCACAAGCTGCACGTCCTGCATGCGCTGGCGAAGGTATTCGTCGGCTATGGCCGCAAAAATCTCCTGCACGTCGTTCACGGCTCGTTCCAGGGCCCACTCGGCATTGACCTTGGCGGAAACGATGTGGTCCTGGGCACGTTTGCGGAATTTGTGATCCTTGAGCATCATCAGATGCGATTCGATGATCGCCGCATGCTCTTTCAAATCCTCGGGCACCATGGCCAGAGTCCGCTCCAGATCAGCCTGCGCAGCCTCAAAGGCCTGGGTCAGCCGGGTCATCTCACCGGGAAGAGCCGCCTCGGACACCACCTGCCGCGCAGTCCCGGAAAAGTGGCATTTGTTCAGGCAATAGGCCTTGCCAATGGCGATGCCTGCGGAGACGGGGATACCGAAAAGGGTGCGGGAAGCCATCAGCGATCTTCTCCAAACATTTCTTCGAACAGACGGGACACCCCCAGAATGGCCTCCCTTGCATCCGGCCCCTGGGCCCGCAGGATCAGTTCGGTTCCCTGGGGCGCGGCCAGGGTCAGGATGTCCAAAATGGACTTGGCATCAGCCTCGGCATCCTTGGAGCAAATGGTCACGCTCGAGGCATAGCGCTGTGCTTCCTGGGAAATCTTTCCAGCTGGCCGGGCATGAATTCCCAGGCTGTTGCCGACGCGAATGATCTTTTCCTGCACTCCATCCATACGCATCACCTACATGGAGACCAAAGGCAGAACCAGGTTCCAGGGCGCGAAAAGCCCAACCAGAATGACAACAGCTATCCAAAAACAACGGGCAGGGGACCGCAGAACACTGCCCGCAGCCAGCAGACTCGCCCCAGCAGCCCAAGCCAGGAGCCAAAAGCCCTCCCCCGGGGCGATCTGGAGCACAAAAAGGGCGATCAGCGCCGCATTGGCCATCTTGATGCGCTGCCCCCAATCGATAAGGTTCCAGGACTTGAGGCGCTGTAAAAAGGACAGGCCCTGGGCATAGCCGCGGGCAAAGGTGTAGACTTTGAACGCCTGCAACAGGCAGAAACAGAGGAAAAGCCACAGGACAAGAGGCAAGATGTGCCCCGAAACGGCCAGATTGATCCCGACCAGGGACCACAGGACCAGGGAGCTGCCGCCGAAAAAAGAGTCCCCCAGGGCCGAGAGGGTATAGACCGTCGTGGACCTGAGCTTCAACAGAATATCGGCGGGCAGGAGTCCGCTGGCGATCTTTTTTTCCATGGACAGGAAAATGCCGGCCAGAAGCGGAGTCCAGAAAGGATGCGTATTGTAGTGCTTCAGGTAGCGGCTCCGGGCCCGCTGCAGGGCTGCAGGATCATGGCCATACAAATCGACCAGCCCAGGCTCCATCACCAGGGCAAAGCCCACGTTCTGCATCCCCTTGGTGTTGAATGTGGCCCCGACCACATACGTGCGCAGGAATATCCGCAGCAAAACCCGTGCACCCACTGCCTACTCCACGCCCTGTTCCAACATGACCTCGTAAATTCCCTTGACTGTCCATCCGCTCACCCGGGAATGGATCAACCGGGCCGCATCCTTAGGCCGCATCCCCGCATAGGCCCGGGCCAAGTCCAGCACCTCTTCCCGTGAGGCGGCCCGTTCGGCGTGTGGAGGGCCGATGACTACAGTGACCTCGCCCAGCAATTCTCCTGCGACATCCAGAGGCTGACCAAGCCTTCCATTGATAAACTGCTCATGTTTCTTGGTCAATTCCCGGGCCAAGCAAAATTCCCTCTCTCCGAGCACGTCCAGGGCCAGGGCCAGGGACTGGCCGACCCTGTTCTTGCGCTCAAAAAAGACCAGGGTAGCCGTGACCATGGCGTACTCCCGGAAAAGACTGCGCACGTCTCCTGCCTTGCGCGGCAGAAAACCCAGGAACACGAACGGATACGGTGGAAGGCCGCTGGCCATGAGGGCGGCGATGGGAGCGCACGGCCCAGGCACGGGCACCACGGGGATTCCTCCCTCACGGCAGGCTGCCACCAGGCGGTACCCTGGATCGGCAATAAGGGGTGTTCCCGCATCGGAGACCACGGCCACCTTGGCTCCGCTGCGAAGGAGCCCCAGGACCTCGTTGATGCGCTCCTCCTCATTGTGTTCGTGCAGGCTCAGAAACCGCTTGTTTACGATACCGGCAAGGTGCAGCAGGCGGCCGGCCCGGCGGGTGTCTTCGGCCAGAATGACGTCGGCTTCCTCCAGGGTCTGCCGGGCCCGAGGGGAGAAGTCACCAAGGTTGCCAAGGGGCGTGGCCACGACCCAGACCGTCCCGTACATCGATGATATCCTCCCAATGTTCTATGGCCGCATCCGCCGCGTGCATGACCACGCTGACCAGATCGAAGCGACACGGCCGGTCCCAGGCCTTGATGTGGCTCAGGTACAGGCTTGCGGCCCTGATCAGGCGTTCTTGCTTGGCTGCGCACACCGCCTCGCCCGGTTCTCCGCGCACGGCGCCGGAACGCGTCTTGACCTCCACAAAGACCACTGTTCCCCGGTCCTCGCAGATCAGGTCGATTTCGCCGCCTCGGCAGCGAAAGTTCCGCTGCCGAACGCGCAACCCCTTCTCGGTCAGAAACGCGGCCGCCAGGTCCTCGCCGGTCTGGCCCGTGATCAGATGCCGGGCAGGCATAACTGCCGCTCCTCCTGCCCGGGGCGCACCCCCTTGAAGGTCATCCGATGCACGGGGCATGGTCCGAGCCTGTCCAGGGCCTGCAGGTGTTCCCTGGTTCCATAGCCTTTGTGCCTGGACAACCCATATCCTGGATAACGGACGTCCATCAGTTCCAGAAGGCGGTCCCGGAAGGTCTTGGCCAGGATGGAAGCGGCAGAAATGCACGGATGAATTGCGTCCCCGCCGACCACGGTTTTTTGCCGCACGGCCGAGGGAAATGGCTGGTTGCCGTCCACCAGCACCAGGACAGGACGGACCGTCAAGGCGGCCTCTGCCCTGGCCATGGCTTGCAAGGTGGCCTGCAAGATGTTGATGCGTTCGATTTCTCGAGGCCAGGAAAAACCTAAGGCCCAGGATAGAGCCTGGGCCTTGATGGCTTGCGCGAGCAATGCGCGTTGCCGCGCGGAAAGTCTTTTCGAATCCGTCAGCCCTGGGAGGTCATAGAAGGAAGGCAAAATCACGGCCCCCGCCACCACCGGTCCGGCCAGACAGCCCCGGCCGGCCTCGTCGATGCCGGCAACGGGAGCGTCTACGTGCTGCCACGGCCTTCCAGGACGGCTCAAAACGAGCACATGCGCCCTACCAGGCGTTCTTGGTCTTGATGCGTGCTGCCTTGCCTTTGAGACGGCGCAGGTAGAAAATGCGGCTCTGGCGAACCACGCCTTCGGACACCACCTCGATGCGATCGATGGACGGGGCGTGCAGAGGGAAGATCCGCTCCACGCCGATACCATCGGAAACCTTGCGCACGATGAACGACCCGTCGGTCGTTCCCTTCTTGACCCGCAGGACGACACCCTGGAACACCTGGATGCGTTCCTTTTCCCCTTCGATGATGCGGGTATGCACCTTGACAGTGTCCCCGGCCCGGAATTTGGGCAGGTCAGCGCGCAGGTGTTCGTTTTCAATCTTTTGAATGATATGCATGATCTTCTCCTTTATCTGAAGCAGCCCGCAAGCTGCCAAGTGTGCGTCTACCCCGCATCGCCCAGCAGCCGGTCCACCATGATGGACGCCGCCGAGCGGACGGAAAGATGGTTGTACCTGTCCATGAAGCGTATAGCCCTGAGCGTGCCGTCGGCGTCCGCCAGCAGGCTGCCGTGCAGTCCATGCCCCGTGCCCAGAACCAGCAGCACAGGATCCCCTGCGAGCCAGGCTGAGACCTGGGCAAAGGTCAGCGTGCCGGCCTTGGCGCTGGTGCCGACGACTCTGGGCCGCTGCCCTGTGCGCTCCGTTATGTCTGCGATGGCTTCACCGAGAAGGCTGACCACCTTCACCCGCGCCAGGGCCACTCCCCGGTCGGGATTGGCCTTCAGGCCGTACCCTTCGCGCCAGTGGCCGATCAGGGTGTGTGCCAGTTGTTGCTGGTCCCTTACAGGCGTGCAGATATAGTATCCACCCAGACCATAGGTGCACGAAACGCGTGCAATATCGTGGAGGTCCAGGTTTGTCAAAGAGGTTGTCACGGTTTGGCCCGATTTATTTTCCACCGGATAATGGACCAGGGCCACATGCAGGTTTCTTCCCGGCCTCGTTCTTTCCAACCCCTTGAGATACCGGATGTCCTCGCCTGTCAGCAGCGCACGGTCCAGGATGTCGGGCCGCAGGGACAGGGTGGCCTCCAGGCTCTTCTCCCGCCGCCACGCAGCAATGCGGCCATGGTGGCCGGAAGAAAGCACCTCCGGCACCTTCAGCCCCTGGTATTCCTCGGGCCTGGTATAGTGCGGATACTCCAGCAGGCCGGAACTGAAACTTTCCTCGTCGGCACTCTCGTCCTTGCCCATGAAGTCCGGGATGAGCCGTCCAACGGCCTCGATCAGGCACAGGGCCCCGGCCTCCCCTCCGTTGAGCACGAAATCGCCCACAGACACAAGTTCCATGGGGCAAAGCTGCTCCAGGCGGGCGTCTATGCCCTCGTAACGGCCGCACACCAGGGCTAATTCCTCTTCCTGGGCCAGATCCCGGGCCAGGTCCTGGGTCAAGGGCCGTCCCTTGGGGCTGAGCACAAGGATCCGGGCGGAGGAGGGAAGGGTGTCCAGGGCCCGCCGGAGGGGATCCACGGCCATGACCATGCCCGGTCCGCCCCCGTAGGGACGGTCATCGACGTTGTGGTGTTTGTCCGTCGAATACTCGCGAGGATTGATAAACCTGAAGGCCACCAGACCTTTTTCCCTGGCCTTGGAAAGGATCCCGCAGGACAGGGGGGAGTCGAAAAATTCAGGAAAAATGGTGATGACGGAAAATCGCATTCCTGCTTCTGCTCCATGCCCGGAGAAGCGATGCCTGGTCATGGATGTTGGTACAGTTCCAGCAGGCCCTCGGGGGGATCTATCCGGATGAGTCCGGTGTCAAGGTCTATGTCGATTACGAATTGCTCCACGGCAGGCAGCAGGATCTCGTGCCCGGCCGTGTCACGGATGATCCAGACCTCCTGCCCGGCAATGTCCTGAATGTCCTCCAGGACACCCACGTCCTCGCCCCTCACATCCCTGACCGGCAGTCCCAGCAGTTTGTCGGGCAGCATGCGGTCCTGGTCAACGGGCGGCAGATCCCGCTCCCGGACCAACACCTCTGCCCCGCGCCAGGACTCCGCCTGGTCCCGGCCTTGACAGCGGTCCACCAGAATCAAGGCCCGACCCTGGTGCGGACGCCACGCCTCCAGGATGCAGGGTTTCGGCTTCTTGCCCGGCAGGCGCAGATAGACGCGGCGCAGACCCTCAAAGAGGAAAGGGGAGTCCGCATACATGTCGATGCAGAGCTCCCCCTTCAGACCGTGTGGTTTGTGGACCCGTCCCAGCTCTACGAGTTTCACCGGATCCGGATTCTCTTGGACCACGCTACTCCAGGATCTCCAGGACAGAGCGCTTTCTGGCCTTGGTCGAGGCCGCGCCCAGAATGGTGCGCATGGCCCTGGCCGTGCGCCCCTGCTTGCCGATGACCTTGCCGAGATCCTCCTTGGCCACCTTCAACTCTATGACGGAAGTCTGCTCTCCCTCGATTTCAGAAACGGATACACTGTCCGGATTGTCCACCAGGGACTTGGCGATGAATTCGATCAAATCCTTGAGCATAGGGGCACCTCCGCTGGAAGAACTGTGGAACCGCTCGTCGAATCCCGCGACGGGTCTTGGAGGTACTAACTACTGAATCCAGACTTTTTTAGCAAGGAGCGAACGGTATCCGAGGGTTGGGCGCCCCGTTCCATCCAGGATTTGACCTTGTCCTGATCGAACTTGATCTCCGCCGGGTCGGTCATGGGGTTGTAGTAGCAGACATAGTCGAGCGCACGGCCATCACGACGTGACGCGGAGTCCACTGCCACGATGCGGTAAAACGGTTTTTTCTTGGAGCCCATGCGGGTCAGTCTGAGTTTCAAAGCCATTGTTGTTCTCCCTGAACTGTAATGTAGTATGCAGGCGCGAGGCCAGACCGGTCCTGAACCAGGCTGGTCACTGCCCATCTATTTTTTCTTGCGCTGCTTCTTGGCCTTCTTGCGTTTTTCCTTGATCTTGGCCGCTTCGGCCGCCGACCTTCCGGGGACTCCAGGCAACCCGGGCATGCCGGCGGGCATCCCGGACATGCCGGGCATCCTGCCCAGGCCCGGAGGCATGCCGGGCATGCGGCCGCCTTGCGGCATGGCTGGCATCTTGCCGCCAGCCATCTTTTTCATCATCTTCTGCATCTGCTCGAAATTCTTGAGCAGTTGATTGATCTCGGCCACGGTCGTCCCGCTGCCCCTGGCGATGCGCTGCTTGCGGCTCGCGTTGATGATCTTGGGGTCGCGGCGCTCGCCCATGGTCATGGAACTGATCATGGCCTCTACCTTGGAGAGTTCCTTTTCCGGCATCTGCACGTCCTGCAGTTGCTTGCGGACCTGCCCCATCCCCGGAATGAGCTTCAGGATCCCTTCGAGAGACCCCAGCTTCTTGATCCGACGCATCTGGGTGCGAAAATCTTCCAGATCGAATTCGGCCTTTTTGAACTTTTTTTCAAGGGCTTCGGCTTCCTTGGCATCGATGGTGGATTGCGCCTTCTCGATCAGGGTCAGCACATCGCCCATGCCCAGGATGCGGGAGGCGATGCGGTCCGGATGGAAGACTTCCAACTCGCTCAGACGCTCGCCCATACCCACGAACTTCAACGGCTTGCCGGTTATGGACTTGATGGACAGGGCCGCGCCGCCGCGGGCGTCGCCGTCCATTTTGGTCAGCACCACGCCGGTGATGTCCAGGATCTCGTTGAACTTCTCGGCCACGGTCACCGCGTCCTGGCCGGTCATGGCATCGGCCACGAACAAAATTTCATGCGGCCGGCATTTTTCCTTGATGCCGACCAGCTCCTGCATGAGCAGGTCATCGATGTGCAGCCGGCCGGCCGTGTCCATGATGATCACGGAGCAGCCCTTGAGTTCCGCCTCTCGCAGGGACGCGGCGCAGATGTCCACTGGGTTCATCTCGACGGTGGACGGGTAGACCGGCACGCCCAGCTCTGCCCCCAGCTTTTGCAGCTGGTCGATGGCCGCCGGACGGTAGACGTCGGCCGGGACGAGATAGGGTGCGTACTTCTGACGGCGCAGGTGGAGGGCCAGCTTGGCGGCCGACGTGGTCTTGCCCGATCCCTGCAGGCCGGCCATCATGATCACATACGGCGGCTTGCCCTTGAATTCCAGGGCGCAGCTTTCCCCGCCCAGGAGCGCGATGAGCTCCTCGTGGACGATCTTGATGACCTGCTGCCCCGGCGTGAGGCTGGCCAGCACGTCCTGCCCCAGGGCCCGGCCCTTGACCCTCTCCACAAAGTTCCGCACGACCTTGAAATTGACGTCCGCTTCCAGGAGGGCCAGACGCACTTCGCGCAGTCCTTCCTGGATGTTGTTTTCGTCAAGGCGGCCATGACCGCGCAGTTTTCTGAAGACCGATTCCAGCCGGTCGGACAAGCTGTCAAACATGAAAGGGCACCTGCGCTAGGGAAAAGAAGTAGGGTTGCATAGACAAGTTCAATGCACCCGTCAAGTACGGGCCCGGAAGCCCCCAGGCAGTCTGCCTGGGGGCTTCCGGGCCAAAAAGACGGGCCGTGCGGGGGCTCCTAGCCCACGGCCCGGGCGAAGGCCCGCGCGAAACCGGGCGCCGAACCGCGGATGACGGCTTCGTCCACGCAGAAGGCCAGCCGGAAATACCCTGGATATCCAAAGCCCGAACCTGGCACGGCCAGGATCTGCTCCTGCATCAATTCAGCCACAAAGGCGGAGTCGTCCCCGCCCTTGGGAATGCGCGGGAAGAAATAAAACGCCCCCTGGGGCAGGGAGAACTGGAACCCGGCCTCGCGCAGCACCTCGGCCATGGCCTCCCGACGCCGCGCATAGATCGAAGCGTCCACCTCGTGCCCCAGGGCCTTGACCAAAAGTTTCTGCCCCACGGCCGGGGCGTTGACAAACCCGAGAATGCGGTTGGCCAGAATCACTCCTGCCA
>JAAYCS010000105.1 GCA_012729655.1 Desulfovibrionales bacterium
AACAGGTCAGAGACCACCTTGAACCATGGCTCCGGGCAGGAGACATGCAGGATTACCTTGCGTGCATGGCGGGTGATCCGAGCGCAAATGCTCATCATGCTCCGCATGACCGTCTTGGTTCTGCGACGGTTGGCTTTTTTCAGCCCCAGCATTCGAGCCACAACCAAGTCCACGGAGGCTACCCGAAGCATGTTGTACACCAGCATGCCCAAGCGCAGAAAGGTTGCGTTCACGGCAAACTTGCCCGACGGCAGGCGCTCCATGTCCATCTCGGTCTTGAATTCCCCGTGATGCTGCTCGCTGGTGCCCCGCTTGCGATACAGCTTCAAAGCCTGGTCGGCATCAAATTCCAGGTTGGCCCACAAAACGCAGACGCGGACCTCTGGAATCATCATGAACACACCGTCCTTGCTCAACACTTCCGTGACCTCGAAAATCTGGCGGACCGCCCTTTTCTTCTTGCCGATCTCACGCATCACGAAGCCCCGGTAGATCCGGCCTTTTTCTCGGGACGTTGTGAAATTCTCTACTTTCGGCGCGTGCTCCTTGGCAGTGGCGAGCCAGCCGGTCACCGGTTCCCTGCGCAGATTGTGCTTGATGATGAAGCCGGTGCGAGGCAAGGGGCACCGGCCTTGAATCTTGAGTAACCACCAATGAAATATCTCGGCAGGCCACATTGTCCAACTCAAATCATAATTTTTCATTATGCTGGTTCCTGGACTCATTGTGGACCGATTCCGTTTAAGACGGGACGGGCCACAAGAGGGTGGCTGTCTTCGGCTGACCTAAAGGATAGGATACATACGTCTCGACCCGTGCGTTCCACTCGCCGTTTTCGCCCCTGGTAAATGCCATTGGAGATGCCGACACGTTTTCGCGCTCATGGATAACTGCATGCTTGGCACCGCCAGTGGAGGCGAGAAACTTTCGTACACGGATTGTACCTGGGACTTGGCCGGCTGATTTCAGATGCTCCTGAACCAGCCAGGCACCAAAATCCTCATCATTTCCGGCAGCATTGCAGAGCGCCAGGGAAATGATATCAGCGCTAATGGCGGGGTTGATACCATCGCCGATGACCTGCCCTTGGGACGTCCATTCCTCGGATAAAATCAAACTTTGTGAGTTCATCCGACAGGTCATCATATCCCTCGTTTCCTCTGACTGGGTGGGCTTTATTTGGGCCGGGCTAGGATTGTAGAAAACGCTGGTGGATTGTCCGCCGAACAAGGCAATGCAGCCTATATGCCCATTGTTGGAGGGTGTTTCATCATCATCGCGCAAAACTTGGTAGTGAGCAGCCCAAGTATAACCCGGCCGGGCCAGTTTTTCCGGGATATGAACATCATGAAACCAACGAAGATATTCATCTTTTCTGGCATTTTTAAGGTCATAGACAATGATCCAAATAGCATTTGACATGACGTCTTCCTTGGCAAGAGTTGAAAGGAAACTCCCTCTTTTCAGGGGAAATATGTCAAAGCATAAAAAAAATATCAAGAATCGCGTGGAACTCTGTGCTACACGGCGCGTTTTTACGAAATAGGGCTATTGTGTGGGCGCGGTTACACCGTGGTGACACCTAAAGGGCAGCGGGATTGCCCGGAGTGCGTGACGACTACGCGCGCGAGGACTTTTCGCGCAGTACGCGCTCGCGCGCGAGGGGGGAGCAAATGTCTGGAACTCATACGGCAAAACCGTCATGGGCTCCATTTTTTCCGCATGACCGAAATTGAGGTACATTTCTTCGGCGCAACCTGGTGGGACTGACAACGAACTGACACCTACACGCGCACGCGCGAGAGACAGCGAAGCGACACCTATAAAAAGGGCGAAGTTTCGGGACACCTACGCGCGCGGGAGTGGACGTTGACAAATGTTGACTTCAGAAAACTTCAGTTTTGAATGAATCATCCTGCCAGCGCGCGGCGAGACAACTACTAGGGAAAACTTGTGTCGCCATGGGGCGTGAACACTACGCGCGGGGATGAACCGCAACAAGATTACAGCAAAACTAGGTCAAGATCACATCAAGGTACGGCACGATCACGGCAAGACCGGACTACCACAAAATCACCCCAAGTTTACCCCAAGGCCCGCACAAGCGGGCTTTTTCATTTCATGGCTGGAGTGCAGCAAAACGAAAGATGCACTTGGTTTTCTTGTGCAGATATTTTGACGAGGTATGGTCCTGCACAAACGGAGGTTCGAAATGGTCAAAAGAATACCATGCCCACGGTGCGGGGAGACAAAACGCTCAAGCTGCACGGTGCGTTTACTGTTTGCGAAACACTCCAGACGCAACGCTACAGGTGCACCGACTGCGGCACACAATTCATTGCGCAGTGGGAGTGCATCGGCGTGAGAGTGTACGAGCCGCGCCCAATTAAGGTGCTGCTGGAGGCTGGAGCATGAACGCGGACGGCTGGTCAGAACTGGACATGGACGAGGCTTTGAAGCCGGTGGAGTTCGAGTTGCCCGAGCTGAAAGAGTTCGAGTGGCCGGACATCAACCTGGAGGTGGGCGATAATGGCTAGGAAACAGCAGAACCTTCCCGCTGTAAAAACAGCGGCGAAACAGCGAAACGTGCCCGCCGTCCAGACCGAGAGGGAGAAACGCGCCGTGATGGTCCCGACCTTCAAGGGCAATGGGCGACTCGACATCACGCCCGAGCAGTTGGAGGCGATGAAGGACACGCTACACACCGACCACGGGCTTGTGCTCCAGGGGGCAGTACACGCGGCGACAGCGGCGAACCCGTACACGGATGAAGCCGGAGACAGGCAACGCAACATAGCCTTGCGCCTGCTGGTGGAGCTGGCCCCGCAGAACGCCCTTGAACACCTGCTGATTCAACAGCTCATCGCCACGGACGCGGCGTCCTCCCTGTGTCTTGGCATCGGATCGAACACCGAGAACAACCCCGACGCCCGCCGCAAGTACATGGCCCTGGCGTGTCAATTCCAGGGGCTACAGGTCCGGCAAATCGAGGCCCTGGCGAAGCTGCGCACGGGCGGACGGCAGCACGTCACCGTGGAGCACGTCACCGTGGAGGCCGGAGGGCAAGCCATCGTTGGCGCTGTGACCCAGGCCCCGGTGGGGGGAGGGGGCGACAGTGGCCGGAACTGATTACCCCTTGCGTACATGCAAGCGGTGCGGCGCTAGGACACGCACGGGAGCGCCCTGCAAGGCCCCTGCGATGCCGAACGGACGTTGCCGGATGCACGGCGGGGCAAGCCTGTCTGGAGCCGCACACGGGCGCTACACGCACGGCAATTTCACGCGGGAGGCCATCGCCAGGCGCAAGGCATTGAACGCCTTACTGTGGCAGGCGAGGCAAATTTTAGGCAATATCAACCGGGGCGAGGCCCCAAGGAACTGAAGATGAACAAGGCAGAATTCAAGGCTGACGTGCAGCGATTGCGGGACATTCACGGTATCATCAAGATGAAGGAATCCAAGCTGGACCCCGGCTTGACCGAGAACGCCCGCAACGAGCGCAAAGCCGCAATCTTCAAAGAGTTCAGCGTCGAAATGTCGGAAATCAAGATCAGGCTGGCCTAAGGTGTCGCATGGCTCCAGGAACAGCGGGCGATCCTGGCAGACTCCTTCTATGCCCTGGCCACGGCGGCGCTGGAGCAGGCCGACAACGCGAACCACGGGCACGCCATCGTCGCGGCGAACGTCGCATGGATGCCCGACGATTCCGTCATCAACATGCTGGCCGGTGCGTGGCATCCTGCGGTGCTGCTGGCCGTGGCATCGAACCTCAAGGCCCGCATGGACGGGCACGAAGACCCGGTGCAGAAGCGCAAGATGCGCGACGCCATCATGACCGCCTGTGAGCGTTTCGTGAAGTGGGATGCCGTGGCCGAGTATGCTTCCCTGGAGCTGGAGCCGGTGCGCCTGCAATACGAGGAATCCAGGCATGAATCTTCAATGGAAAAGCCTCTGTCCACCGTCGCCAAGCTGGATCTTGGCCGACGCATGGAGGCGCAGGAAAAAATGTCCAGGGCTGGCACGTTCCCCGGCAAAGTGCGTCCGACGTATCAGGCCAGGATTTAGGCAATCGCACGCTTCCCGCGTGATTCGATAAAGGCCGCTCGCCGGGATGGTGGGCGGCCATTTTTATTGGACGCGGTGGGGCAGATGGTGGGGCATCATATTTAGAAAATACAAAAGGGGTTAGATTTTTACATCCAACCCCTTGTTTTCTTGTGGCGCGCCAGGGAGGACTCGAACCCCCGACCGATTGCTTAGAAGGCAATTGCTCTATCCACCTGAGCTACTGGCGCTGAAACGGAAGATTTCCCTATTTTCTCTGGTCCTGAAAGTCAAGTCAGGGTCATTTTCTGTTGCCCCCGGCCTGGGAACCTTCTATGAATCCACTCCGGACAGTTGTCCATGCCGCGGCAATCGTGGCCCCGCATGGCCTGTCCGGATCCTCTGCTGAACATTTTTCACGTGGGACTCCATGACCTTCGCCTCCTTTGCGCAATTCCAGTCCTATCTGGACAGTCTGGGCCTGTTCTCCATGCAGCTGGGCCTCTCGCGCATGCGCGTGGCCCTGGAGCGGATGGGCCTGGCCCGGCCCCAGGCCGTGGTGGCCCATGTGCTGGGGACCAACGGCAAGGGGTCCACGGCCGGGTTCCTGGACGCCCTGGCCCGCGCCCACGGCCTGAAAACAGGGCTGTACACCTCGCCGCACCTGGTCTGTGTGCGGGAGCGCATCCGCATCAACGGCCAGGTCCTGCCCCAGGCGCTGTGGGTGGACGCGGCCAACGCGGTCCTGAGGGCATGCTCCGACGTGGGCCTGACCTATTTCGAGCTGCTGACCGTCATGGCCCTGGATCTGTTCCGGCAGGCCGGGCTTGATCTCGTCATCCTGGAGGCCGGCCTGGGCGGCACCCACGACGCGACCTGTGCCGTGTCCGCGGACTTGGTGGCCATGACCCCGGTGGGACTGGATCATGAAGCCGTGCTCGGTCCGACCCTGGCCGACATTGCCCGGGACAAGAGCGGGGCCCTGGGCCGTTGCCCGGCCGTCACCGGCGCGCAGGCAGCGGAGGTGATGGACATCTTCCGCCAGGCCACCGGTCCGCACCGGCTGTGCAGCCTGGAGGAATACCGGAGCGGGTGCGGCTACGCCATCCCCTTCAAGCCCGAGCCCTTCCTGCTCACTCCCGCGCATCTGCCAGGCCATCCGCCCTATCAGCTGGACAATGCCGGGTTGGCCCTCCTGGCCTGGACCAGCCTGACCCAGGGACGAGGGTGGCCATGCGACGCGGGCTTGTGTGCAAATGCCCTGGCCCGGACCCGTTTTGCCGGGCGTTTCTGCCGCCATGGCCGGGTTCTGGTGGACGGGGCCCACAACATCATGGGCTTGACCGCCCTCTGCGAGGCATTGGAAACAGGCGGAGCTCGCTTCGACCTGCTCGTGTTCCAGGCCATGCGGGACAAGACCCTTGATGCGGACCTGCTGGCCCGCTTGAGGGCCCTGGCCCGTCGCGTCATCGTGCCCGGTCTGCCCGGCCTGGAACGCGCCAGCGATCCGGAGGTCCTGGCCCGGCGCTTCGGCCCCGATGCTCAGGCCTGCGGGGACCTGCGCGCTGCCCTGGCCCTGCCGGGGGGATCAATTCTGCTCTGCGGTTCCCTCTACCTGGTGGGCGCCTACTACAGTCTGTACCCGGAACATCTTTCAGCATAGGAGAATGCGGTGTCCTCCCTTTTCCGTCACATCCCCTCCATGGACAGTTTCCTGCAGGACCTGCAGAAGGACCAAACCCTTGCGTCCCTGCCGCGCCAATTGCTCAAAGACCTCGCCGGCGAGTTCATGGATCTCTGCCGGGAGGAGATCCGCTCCGGAGTGATCGCAGAGGAGAGCGATCTGGCCTGGCCCAGGCTGGTGGCCAGGGTCAAGGCCTATGTCCGCAACCGGTCCAGGCCTCATTTCCGGCGGGTGATCAACGCCACGGGGGTGGTCATCCACACCAACCTGGGCCGGTCCATCCTTGCCCGGGACGCCGTGGCCTCGGTGCTGCAGGGCTGCCGCCACTATTCCAACCTGGAGCTGTCCCTGGAGACGGGGCAGCGGGGCAGCCGCTATTCCCACGTGGAGGAGCTGCTCTGCCGCCTGACCGGAGCCGAGGCCGGACTGGTCGTCAACAACAATGCCGCGGCCGTGCTCCTGGTCTTGGACACCCTGGCCAAGGGTCGGGAAGTCATCGTCTCCCGGGGGCAGCTGGTGGAGATCGGCGGATCCTTCCGCGTGCCCGAGGTGATGAAGAAGAGCGGGGCGGTGCTGCGCGAGGTCGGAGCCACCAATCGCACCCACCTGGCCGACTACGAGGAGGCCATCACAGACCAGACCGCCATGCTCATGAAGGTGCACACCTCCAACTACCGCATCATCGGCTTTCACAAGGAAGTGGACCTGGCAGAACTGGTGGCGCTGGGCCGCAGGCGGGACCTGCCCGTGTTCGAGGATCTGGGCAGCGGCAACCTGTTCGACTTCTCCCCCTACAGGCTCATGCCAGAGCCCACGGTGCAGCAGGTTCTGAAAAACGGCGTGGACGTGGTTTCGTTCAGCGGGGACAAGCTCCTGGGCGGCCCCCAGGCCGGCATCATCGTCGGCCGCAAGGACTATGTCGAGCGCATCAAGAAGAACCAGCTCAACCGCGCCCTGCGCATCGACAAAATGACCCTGGCCGCCCTGGAGGCGACCTTGCGCCTGTATCTCGATCCGGCAGTGGCCCGCGCCCAGGTCCCCACCCTGGCCATGATCACGGCCTCGGCGGACGAGCTGCGGGCCAAGGCCCGGCGGTTGCGGCGCAAGCTGGCGGTTCTGGCCGATGTGGCCGACATCGGCATCAGGAACGGTTTTTCCCGTGTGGGCGGGGGGTCCTTCCCGGAGCAGGACCTGCCCACGGTGCTGGTCACAGTCAGGCCCAGGGGCATGGACCTGGAAGCCCTGCGCCAGGGTTTGCTGTCCGCGGACATCCCCGTTATCGGAAGGGTGGAGGAGGATGCCTTCTGCCTGGACCCCCGCACGGTCATGGCCGAGGAGTTCGGCCTTCTGACCCGGGCCATCCAGACCGTGCTGGCCGCGGATACGGACTGATCCGAGGGCCGGGGCAGGGGGATGGCCGAAGGTGGGATCCCCGAACGCGATGTTTCGGAAAACGCATGGATTCCCGCCTGCGCGGGAATGGCATCATAAAGAACGGACAGGCAGGATACGTGCCACGCGCGCCGCATTCTCCACGGGGCGCATCAAGGAGAAATTATGACCAAGGTTCCTGTGCGGCCGGAGATGGAGAGCTTCAAGCCCTACTCGCCCGGCCTGAGCATCGACGAGATCAAGAAACGCTACGGACTGACCCGGGTCATCAAGATGGCCAGCAACGAGAATCCCCTGGGCGTGTCCCCGGTAGTGCGGGAAAGGCTGGCCAGGGCCGGGGCCCTGGCTTTCCGGTATGCCCAGGCCGGTACCCCGGCCTTGACGGAGGCCCTGGCCGCCCACCTCGGGGTGCCCCAGTCCTGTCTGGTGGCCGGCAACGGCTCCGACGAGATCATCGACCTGCTCCTGCGCGTGGTGGCCCGGCCCGGCGTGGACAATGTCGTGGCCTTTGATCCGTGCTTCAGCATCTATGGCCTGCAGTCCCGCCTGTGCGGCGTGGAGTTCAGGCAGGCCCCTCTCAACGCGGATTTTTCCTTTCCCCTGGACGCCCTTCTGGACACGGCCGACGAAAACACGGCCCTGGTTTTTGTGACCAACCCTGACAACCCCTCGGGCCATGCCTGCCCGGCCAGGGATCTGCTGGCATTGGCCGGCAGGTTGCCTGCGCGGGCTCTTCTGGTGGTGGACGAGGCCTACATCGATTTTGCCGATCCCCTGGACGAATTCTCCATGCTTCCGCATTTCCGAACACTCCCCAACCTGGTCATTCTGCGCACCTTTTCCAAGATGTACGGGCTGGCGGGACTGCGGCTGGGGTACGGGATCATGCCCCAATGGCTAGCCAGCCTGGTTTTGCGGGTCAAGCTGCCCTTCAGCGTGAACATCCTGGCCGAACAGGCAGGACTGGTCGCCCTGGAGGACGACGTCTTTCTGGCCGAGACCCTGCGCACGGTGCACGAGGGCCGTGCGCTGCTGTCTCAGGCCTTGGCGGATCTGGATTGCACCGTGCATCCCTCCCAGGCCAATTTTCTCATGTTCGCGCCGCCCATGGATGCAGGAATCCTTTTCGAGGAATTGCTCCGCCGCGGGATCATCATCAGACCCTTGGCGAGCTACGGCATGCCTGATAGATTGAGGGTCAGTATCGGGAACAGGGACGAAAACAGGGAATTCCTGGCCACAACCACGGAGGTGCTGCGTGAACATAACCATCATCACCCTTGATGGGCCGGCAGGGGTCGGCAAGACCACGGTGGCCCGCCTCTTGGCCGACCGCCTGGGCATTTCCTATCTGGACACCGGGGCCATGTTCCGGTCCGTGGCCTATACCTTCGGGGAAGGGGCCTGGGAGCTGCCCGTGGACAAGCTGGTGCCGCAGCTCAACCGTCTGGATTTCGACCTGGAAGGGGTTGGCGGAAATTCCGAACTGCTCCTGAACGGATACCCGCTTCCCCCCGAGATCCGCAGCGAGGAGGTGGGGTTGTGGGCTTCACACATCGCCCGCATCCCGGTGGTGCGTGATTTTCTCCGCCGCAACCAGCAGGCCATCGGCCGGACAACGCCCCTGGTGGCGGAAGGGAGGGACATGGGCAGCGTGGTCTTTCCCGAGGCGCGGTTCAAATTTTTCCTGGACGCCTCCATCGAGGTGCGGGCCAAACGGCGGTTCGATCAGTTGCGGGCCATGGAGATGGAGGAAGACCTGGAGCGCATCCAGGCCCAGATCCGCATCCGCGACGACCAGGACCGCAATCGCTCCGTGGCCCCCCTCAGGCCGGCGCCGGACGCCCTCATCATCGACACGGGCCTGACCGACGTGAACGGCGTGCTGGCCAGGATTTTGGACGTCATTTCCCGGCAGTCTTGACCTCGTCCCAAAGCCGGTCCATTTCAGCCAGGGAGAGCCGGTCCAGGTCCAGGCCCCGCTCGGCGGCCAGCCCTTCCACCGCCTCGAAGCGCTTGAGAAACTTGGCATTGGCCAGGGCCAGGGCCGAATTGGCCTTGATGCCCCGGCGTCGGCCGTATTCGACCAGCGAAAACAGGTAGTCCCCGAATTCCTCCTCCCTGGCAGCCTCGTCCCCGCCCTCCAGGGCCTCCTGCAACTCCTGCCATTCCTCCTGAAGCTTGAGAGCCTGGTCCTCGTCCGTGGCCCAGGTGAAGCCGGCCCTGGCAGCTTTGGAATTGATGCGGTAGGCGCGCAGGAGCGGGGGCAAGCTGGCCGGCAGAGAGGCGAAGACGCCCGGGTCTTTCTCCTTTTCGGCCTTTTCCAGCTTTTTGATCTGTTCCCAGTTCCTGACGACTTCGGCCACGCTGGCCGCCTTTTCCCCGTACACGTGGGGGTGCCGGCGGATCATCTTGGTCACGTTCGCATCCACGGCCTCCTGCAGGAAATCCGGGATTTCCCGGTCCATGGCCCGGCCGATGAAGAGAAGCAGGAAGAGCACGTCGCCCAGTTCCTCGGCCACCTCGGCCGGGTCGTTCATGCGGATGGCCTCCACCAGCTCGAAGCATTCCTCGACCAGGTAGTCGCACATGGACAGGGGCGTCTGCTTCTTGTCCCAGGGACAGCCCTGGGGGCCGGTCAGGGTGTCGATGACCTCGATGATCTTTCCGAAACTATTGTTTTCCACCAGCGGATTCCTTTATTTCCTTGAGTTTGGAGAGAACCCTGTCCTCCCATGCCTTGTGCAGTTCCTTGCTGTGCTGCAGGAACTGGTCCCGCATGTCCTTGGGCAGGGCGTTGGAGAGGTACGAGTTGAACAGATTGACATAGGGGACAATGTGCGAGCGGGTCAGGATCTCGGCCTTGGGCGGCAGGAAGGCCGTCAGGGCCATGACGATGATGCTGCACAGCAGGGCGCCCTTGAACAGGCCGAGGGCCCCGCCGCCCACGCTGTCCAGCCAGCCGAGCATGACCAGTCTGAGGATCTTGCGGACCAGCCAGGCCAGAATGAAGACGGCGGCCACGGTTCCCAGAAAGATGCCCAGGTAGGCAACGAGGTTGGCCAGGCCCGGGCCGCCCAGCGGGCCAACCAGGAGGGGGGCCAGCTCGGCGTGGGAGGTGTTGGCCAGGAAAAAGCCGAGCAACAGGCCCAGGATGGAGGCAACCTCCCTGATCATCCCGCGAAAGATGCCGCGCAGTCCCAGAAATCCGAGTATCACGCAGAAAACGATGTCCAGAGTGTTCATGACCGTACCTGCCGTTGCGATGTCGAGCCCCGGCTACCACAAAGGGCCCCGATGGGGAATAGGGCCGCTGATCCATTCTTGACAGGGTCCGGCGCACCTCGTAGACGATTTTTTTCATGTATGGGAGGGGCCTTTTTCCGGGCGATACTCCGCCACAACACTGATGAGGTGAGAATGTACGATATCAGGCTGGTAAAGCTGGTGAATGGCGAAATGGTGCTGGGCAAGTGGGATCAGACTGCAGGCGTCATCAAGGATCCTGCCATATTGCAGACCATTCCCACGGCCCAGGGGGGGGTGCAGATGCTCCTTCTGCCGTTTGGATATCCGTTTGACCAGAACATGGATGGAGAGATCGAACACCGGCACGTCCTGTTCCAGTACAAATCCGTGCCCGAGGAACTGAAAACCAAGTACCTCGAAGCGACGACCAACCTGACCCTTTCGGCCCCTGGCGGCCTGCGCAACCTGGGCGGAATGGGCGGCGGGGTCTCGGATTTCAGCAAATTTCTCAAAAAATAGCCGTACCTGTTCCGGGTCTTGAGGGTGGCCGGTCCACCCTTTTTTTCTGCCCGCGATCTGGTCGTTCAGGACTCATGAAGGCCCTTCTTCCCCTTTTCTCCCGCCCCAGCCACTACCTCGGCACCGAGATCAACAGCGTGCACAAGGACCTGGACACCGTGCGCGTGCACGTGGCCCTGGCCTTCCCGGACCTCTACGAAGTGGGCATGTCCTACCTCGGTCAGAAAATCCTGTACGAGGCCGCCAACGCCCACCAGGAGTTCTACGCCGAGCGGGTCTTTGCCCCCACCGAGGACGTGGCCGCGGTGCTGCGCCGGCACGATGCGCCGCTGTCCACCCTGGAGAGCGACACCCCCCTTGTGGCCCTGGACGGGGTGCTCTTCAGCCTGACCCACGAGCTGTGCTACACCAACGTGCTGTACATGCTGGATCTGGGCGGCATCCCCTTGCGCGCCTCGGTTCGAGGCGCGGGTCATCCACTGGTCATTGCCGGCGGGGGATGCACCTTCAATGCCGAGCCTCTTGCACCTTTCCTGGACGTCATGGTCCTGGGCGACGGGGAGGAAATCCTGCCCGAGATGCTGGCTGTCATGGGCCGGGCAAAGGACGAGGGGTGGAGCAGAGCCGCCTTGCTGTCCGCCTTGTCCGCTCTGGCGGGCGTGTATGTGCCTTCCTTTTTTCCCCCGCACGGGGCCATGGCCCAGGGGCATGCAGAGGGCGGCAAGGTCGAAAAGCGCCTGGTGCTGGATATGAACCGTGTACCGTTTCCCTCCCGGCAGGTGGTGCCGTTCGGCAAACCCGTGCATGACCGCTTTTCCGTGGAAATAGCGCGGGGCTGCACGCGCGGATGCCGATTCTGCCAGGCCGGGATGATCTACCGACCTGTGCGGGAGCGGAGCGTGGAAGTGCTGGCAGAGATCATCGGCCAGGGTCTGGCCGAGACCGGAAGCGAGGAGTTGTCCTTTCTGTCCCTCAGCACGGGAGACTTCAGTGCCCTGGAATCCCTTTTCCTGGCGTCCTACGCCCGTTGCCGGCAGGAACAGGTGTCCATCTCCCTGCCGTCCCTGCGTGTCGGTTCCGTATCCGAAAATCTGATGGTTCTGATGAGCAGGATCCGGCACACGGGTCTGACCCTGGCTCCGGAAGCCGGCACCCAGCGATTGCGTGACGTCATCAACAAAGGGGTGACCGAGGCCGAGCTCCTGGAACACACGGCCATGGCATTCCGCCTGGGCTGGCAGCAGGTCAAACTGTATTTCATGATCGGCCTGCCCACGGAAACCTCCGAGGATCTGGACGGGATTTTGGATCTGTGCCTGAAGGTCGCGGCCACTGCCGGGAAGGGGGCCAAGCGGTTGCAGATCACGGCCGCGGTTTCCCCCTTCGTGCCCAAGCCGCATACGCCCTTCCAGTGGGAGCGGCAGATTCCCATGGCCGAAATCGAGGAACGCATTGGCCATCTGCGCGATATTTTCCGGCCCCATCGCAGGCTGAAGCTCAAGTGGCACCATTCGCACATGACCTTTCTTGAAGGGGTGTTTTCCCGCGGCGATCGCCGCCTGGCCCCGGCCCTGGAAACCGCCTACGCCAAAGGGGCGCTGTTCACCAGCTGGTCCGACCATCTGCACCTGGAACCCTGGCTGCAGGCGTTTGCCGAGAACAACATCGACCCGCAAGATTACCTGGCGGAGCGCGACCCGGACATGCCCTTGCCCTGGGACCATCTTGGCAGCGGGGTCAGCCGCAGATTTCTCCTGGCCGAGCGCCGGCGCGCCCTGGACGCGGCCGTGACTGAAGACTGCCGTTACGCGGCCTGCCGGAACTGCGGGGTGTGCAACCTGGAGGGTCGCATTTCCGAACTGCGCCTGCAGGCGGCCGGGCAGCTCGTCACTCCGGTGCTGAACCAGCCTTCCCGCGATCAGGCCAGTCCGGGCCGGGTGGAGGAATTCCCGGTCCCCAGGAACACCGACCTGCACCAGCGTGCACAGCGGTTCCGGGTCTGGTATGCCAAGCTCGGCCCGGCCATCTATCTGAGCCAGTTGGAATTGCAGCGGATTTTCGAGCGCGCCTGCAGGCGGGCCATGTTGCCCCTGGCCTTCAGCAGCGGATTCCACCCCGCGCCCATGATCTCCTTTGCCCGGGCATTGCCTGTGGGCGTTGGCAGCATCTGCGAGTGGGTGGATTTTTTTGTGCGAGAACCCGTGCACCTGGACAGTCTGTCAGCGAAACTCGGAGCGGAACTCCCGCAGGGCATGCGGGTCGTGCGCGTGGATGAATTGCCATGCCAGCGCAGGGCGCCCATTTCCGTGCGTGAGGAGTTTGTGGTCAGCATTGCGGCGAGTGGGGACAGGGAACGCTTTGCCGCCCGCCTGGAGGCGTTCATGCAGGCCGGGCAATGGATTGTGTCCAAGCAGAGCAAAAAGGGCGAGCCTGGGGATGTCGACGTCCGGCCTCTGGTTGGCAGAGTCAAGGGGCGCGAAGACGGGGCGGAGATGGAGTTCGACTGGCAGAAACTCTATATCAGTCCGCTGTTCATCCTGAAGGCGTTTGACCCGGAATTCACGCTTCTTTCGGCCTCCCTGACAAAGACAGGTCTGCATTTCGACGCCGGAAAGTGAACGCGGCGAAGCAGTGTGTCGCCGCGTTCATCAACGACATCTATTTCTTGATCCTCTTTTCCCAGAGCTTCATGTCCTGCATCTTTTTACGACGGTCGCGGGCCAGGGACTTGGCCACCAGGGAGGTGCCCTTTTTATAGCCCCATTTTTCGCGGTATTCCTCGGGGGTCAGGCCGTGCATCGCCAAGTGTCGCTTGGTCAGCACCTTGAACGATTTGTCACATTCCATGCAGATGACACTTTTTTCCCGGATGGCCTTTTTGGGATCATCGGCCACTGGAACCTTGGCAGGTTCAGGCACCGTGCCTTCGGCGACATTTTTGATGCCTGCAGTCAGGGAACGGACCATAGAGGTCAGCTCTTCTTCAGTCATATTGCGCACGCTGGCCTGTGCTTTGACGATCTCGAGAGCCTGTTTTACATAATCTTCCATGTTCAACCTCCACCTATCGCGTATATGTATTTTCATTATTACTTTTGTTTACAGTTTTTGTCAATAAAGCATGAAATTGTGTTTTGCTCTATGGATGATGCTTGCTGAAATTTTTCATCTGGCTGCCAATCATTACTTAAAACCATGATACAGGGGAGAAAAATGGCCACGCCGCACAACGCGTTGAATGACACGGTCAAGGTTTTCCATTTCGAGTTCTGGCTCCGATATTATTTCATCGAGGAGCGCGAAGGGAAATTGTACATCTCGTTGACAGAGGAGCAACTGAACCAGATGCAGAGCCAATTCCCGGACTATTGGGAACTGGCGGAACGGGTGAAGGACAAGCCTCTTTCCCCGGAACTGTCCCAGCGCGCGGTTGTGGAATTTTTGCAGCTTAATTTCGAAGGGAACAGGTTTCCCGTCAATACAATACCCAAGATACTCGACAGTAAAGATTTCGCCACGGAAATGTATTTGTTCGATACATGGGTAAACCTCCATGAAGACCAGCTCATGCAAAAGATTTACGGCTTTGATTACTGGATGCATGTGTACGAAGAGTGGAAAAAAACGGATCAAGCCCGTCAGTTGGCCCAATCCCTGGTGGTGCAACTGCGGGATGAATCGCGCACGATCAACTAGGACCCGCTTTTCATCCGGTCCCAGCGATCATGAACGCCAGGAAGCCGATGCTTCCTGGCGTTTTTTTCAGGTGAAGCTACTGGAAGAGCGCGCCTTGACTGGCGAAAAAGACCTGCGGGCTTTCTCCGGGTGACGTCTGCCTGGTTCTGCCCGGGGTCAGCTCCATGCGGTACCCGAAGGACACGTAGAGGGGTCCCGAGGAACCCAGGGCCTCGGGCATGAGGTGGAATTCAAAAGGCACTCCATGGGTGTGATCCAGGGCCATGGGCAGATAGAGCCGCAGATCCTTGGCCAGAACCTTGCTCTGGTCGTCGCTGAGGTAGATCTGCAACCACAGATCCTGAATCCAGGTCGCCCATGGCGGGATGGAGCCCTGCACTGGTCTGGCCGTTCCGGAGACAACCAGCTTGTTGTTCTGGAGACGACTGGTGTAGGAGAATTCCCAGAAACGCATGGTCAAGCTGTCCTCCTGGCCGAGGGCCCAGGGCTTCTTGTCCAGGTGGATGACGCTCAAATGGGCGCAGGCCGTGAGCAACAGAGCGAGTCCAAGACCCAGCATGACGCGGCGGCACATGTCAGTCTCCTGATGCGTGAGGTTGTGGTGGGCCCTGCACTATCATTTCGGCCAGGGTCAGATCAACTCGTGGGAGGGTCCGTACTCGTCTGGGGCCGACGAACTGCATCTCCAGCTCCATGAGCCGGGCGTACATCGCGGTGCGGTCCAGGACGGGAAAGACAATCCTGTTGGCGCACAGGGCTTGGCTGCGGTAACAGCCCGGGAAGTCCACAACCTTTCCACTCGGAAAGCGCAAGCGATTGGGAACCCCGTGCAGCCTGCATATCATCAGTCTGTGCGCATACATCCCGCACCTGCCCTCGTCGTTGAGCGGGCACATGATGGCGGGCCGCCGCCCCTCGGCCAGGGCTTCCCCGGCCAGGCGCACGTAATCCCGGGCCCGCTGCGTGAATTTGTTGCGGGTCTGGTCTGGAAGTTCCGAAAGTCCCTCCCACAGGTAGGCCCATTCAACGCGGGTGTGGTGCTGGAAATAACTGGTGCAGCAGTTGTCTGCACACTGGTCACAGGTCAGGCCCAGGACCTGGGCGTGATTCACGTATTGGGTCTGCATGTCCTCGTAGAGGACGGACAGTTTGCGAAAGACCTGGGCCGGCAAGGGTTTCTTGATCACGCGTTTTCCTGCAAAAGTGGGTTTACGCCCTGGACAATGGAGGAGCAGATCTGGTTCATGTCCGTAGAGTCAGTGTTCACGGTCACCTGGGCGAAGCGGGCGTACAGCGGAGCCCTCTCGTCATAGAGTTCCCGCAGGGTCTGGTTGGGCCCCATGGCCAGCCCACGGGAAGCGGGGTTGGTCAGACGCCGGGCGATGCTTGTAAAGGAGGACTTCAGGTGCACGATGACCCCCAGATCGGCAAGGTGGGCCATGGCCGCCTCGGAATAGACCACGCTTCCTCCGGTGCCCACCACACATTGGCGCAGGTTGAGACGCAATATCTGGTCGGCTTCGGCCTGCAGAAAGGCCGTGAGTCCCAGGGAGTCGCGGATGTGTTGCAATGGCGCGCCCCACCATGCTTCCATGAGCAGGTCCGTGTCCACAAAGGCCCAGCGCAAATGTTTGGCCAAGCGCCGGCCGATGGTGGATTTGCCAGCCGCAGCCATGCCGATGAGGATGATGTTTGATGATGCCATGGTTTGCTGAAAAAACAAGCTCAAGTATTGCTTGAGCTTGAATGGGGGACAAAATTGCCGTGTGCTAGCCGCCGAGATAGGCCTTCTTCACATCCGGGTTGTTCATCAGCTCCTGGGCCAGCCCTTCGGCCACGATAGCCCCGGTGTCCAGCACATAGCCGCGATGGGCGAACTGCAGGGCGATGCGCGCGTTCTGTTCGATCAGGAGCAGCGTCATGCCCTGGCCATTGAGTTCCTTCAGGGCCCGGAACATGTCATACATGAGAAGCGGGGCCAGGCCCATGGACGGCTCGTCGAGCATGATGAAGTCGGCCCCGGTCATCAGTGCCCTGCCAACGGCCAGCATCTGCTGTTCGCCCCCGGACAGGGATTCGCTGCGCTGCTTCCGGCGCTCCACCAACCGGGGAAAGAGGTCGTACACCCGCTGGTAGTCGGTTTTGATCCGATCCGAGTCTGTCCGGGCGTAGGTGGCCAGCTTCAGGTTTTCCTCCACCGTCAGATTGCCGAAAATGTGCCGCCCTTCAGGAGCCAAGGCCATGCGCATCCTGCTGACAACCTCATGTGGAGAGATCCCCAGGAGGCTTTGACCGTTGTATGTGATGTCGCCTTCAACGATCCTGGGCCCCTCGGGCGGGCCGAGACGGGAGATGGACAGGAGGGTGGTGGTCTTGCCCGCGCCGTTGGCGCCGATGAGGGTCACGATTTCACCCTGTCGCACTTCGAAGGAGATGCCGTGCAGGGCTTCGGTGTTGCCGTATTTGACTTTGAGATTGGTGACAGAAAGCATCAGATGTTTTCATCCCCCAGATAGGCCCGGATGACGACGGGGTTGTTGCGGATGTCCTCGGGAGTGCCTTCGGCGATGGTGGACCCGAAATCGATGACCTTGATCCAGTTGCACAGGCTCATGACCACCGTCATCTGGTGTTCAATCATCCAGATGGCCAGGTCCAGTTCCTTGTGGATCCATTCAATGAGTTTGATCAGTTCCACCACATCTGTGGAAGGCAGGCCTGCGGCCGGTTCGTCCAGAAGGAGAAGCTTTGGCTTGATGGACAGGGCGCGGGCGATCTCGACCTTGCGCTGGACGCCATAGGGCAAGTTGGGCGGAAATTCATCCGCCAGTTCGCGCATGCCCATGAAATCCAGCAATTCCATCGCGGTATGGTCGATATCTGCCTCACGGTCCGTATACCGTCGTGTGCGCAGGAGGGAGTCCATCAGGCTGTATCCCAGACGGTAATGCTGGCTGACCTTGATGTTGTCCAGCACCGTCATATCGTTCCACAGGCGGATGTTCTGGAAGGTGCGGGCCACCCCCAGGGACGTGACCTGGTGCGGCTTCAGCCCCCTGGTGTCCTTGCCCGCAATTTTGATGGACCCGGAGGTGGGCTGGTAGAATCCACTGACCAGGTTGAAGACCGTGGTCTTGCCGGCTCCGTTGGGACCGATAAGGGCGCAGAGTTCCCGGCCTTCCAGGCGCACCGAGAATTCGTTGACGGCCAGGAGTCCGCCGAAACGTTGGGTGAGATCGTTGATTTCGAGCAAGGCCATGTTATTTGAACCTGTAGAAGCGCTTGAGTTTGGGGAAGACGTCCGAAAGTTCACGATTGCCCATGATCCCTTCGGGTCTGAACTGCATGAGCAGGATGAGCAGCATGGGGATGGCCACCCATTTGAGCTGCTCCAGGGGCTTCAGGAATTCCAGCATGATGGTGAAGATGCCCGCGGCCAGGATGGAGCCGGTCAGGGATCCCATGCCGCCCATGTAGACCATGACCAGACACTCCGTGGAGCGCAGGATGGTGAAGGAGGCCGGATTCACGAAGCCGATCAGGTATGCGTAGAGGCCGCCCGCCAGCCCGGCCAAGCCCGAGGAGAGCATGAAGGCCACGAGCTTCATGTGGTTGGTGTTCACACTCATGATCTCGGCCGCAACCTCGTCCTGGTGGATGGCCATGACCCCCTTGCCGTACGTCGAGTAGACGAAGCGCCGCAGCAGCCAGACGGTCAGGACGACGCCGATGAAGATCCAGATCAGCATCCAGGGCACGGCGAAGGTCTCCTCGATGCCCAGGGTCACCTTCTTCATGCCCATGAAGCCTCTGGGACCGCCCACAACCTCGATGTTCTCCAGGGCGCTCTTGACGATATAGCCGGCGGCCAGGGTGATGACGGCCAGATAGTCGCCGCGCGTCTTGAACGACGGGATGGCAACCAGCAGGCCGACCACGGCGGCAGAGGCGAAGCCCGCCGCCAGAATGACCGGGAAGGCCAGGGGGGCCAGTTCCATGGGCAGCAGGGCAGGGCCGAAGTTGGGGTCGCCAACGAACAGGATCACTCCGACGATGGATGCCGTGTAGGCGCCCACAGCCATGAAGCCGGCGTGGCCGCAGCTGAATTCGCCCATATAGCCGTTGACCAGGTTCAGGCTGGCGGCCAGGATCATGTAGATGCCCATGGTGCACAGGAAGGTCTGCTCATACTGGCCCAGGATGCCGATCTGGGTCAGGCCGACGAGGCCCAGAAGCAAGGCGCACAGCGCCGTTGGTGTGGTGAGGCGTAGACTCATGGTTCAGATCTTTGTGGTTCTGGGCTTGCCGAAGAGCCCGGTTGGTTTCCAGGAGAGAATGCCCAACAGGATGGTGAAGGAGATCAGGTCGCGCAGCTCGGAACTGAAGGTTGCGGCCACCGTCACTTCCAGAAAGGCCAGCAGGAAGCCGCCGATGAAGGCCCCGCGGATGTCGCCGATGCCGCCGACGACGGCGGCGATAAAGGCCTTCCAGCCGACCAGGGCACCCATGAAGGGGTCCAGGACAGGGAAATTCATGGCGTAGAGCAGTCCGGCCAGACCGGCCATGGACGAGCCCAGGAAGAAGGTGAACACGATGATGATGTCAAGGGGAATGCCCATGAGCGGAACGGCGAATTTGTCGTAGGATACGGCGCGCATGGCCATGCCCAATTTGGTGCGGGTCACGATCCACTGCAAGAGGCCAAAGACCAGGAAGCTGGTGACGATGGCGGCCAGCTTCAGGCTCGTCACCGTGGCCCCGCCGATCTCGAAGATGGTCCGGGGGACCAGGGTCGGGAAGGACTTTCGCGATGCGCCGAGCATGGCCAGATTGCCGTACTCCAGGACGATGCCCATCATCAGCGCCGTGATGACCACATAGAGTCGGTTGGCTCCCTTGAGGCGCAGGGGCCGGTAGGCCACGCGCTCGATGAAGACGCCGACCCCCGAAGTCAGCAGCATGGTCAGGGGCACGGTCAGGGCCAGGACGATCCAGCCCGGCATGCCGGGATCGATGTAGCCGAACTTGCCCAGAAATGCCGTGGCGCAGAAAAAGGCGATGTAGGCGCCAACCATGAAGATGTCGCCGTGGGCAAAGTTGATGAGCAGCAGCACTCCGTAGACCAGGCAGTAGCCCAATGCGATGAGCGAGTAGTAGCTGCCCAGCTGCAGGGCGTTGATGCCCTGTTGGATGATAGTTTCAAGCATATCGGACCCGAAAAAGTCGGTTGGGATGGAGGATGACCGGGGGGCCGCGGCCCCCCGGGGATCAGTCAGGCTTACGGACAGACGGTTTCATGGAAGGTGAACTCGCCCGCGTCGTTGATCTTGACGATGACGGCACATTTCAACGGGTCACCGATCTTGCCGTCGTAGCTCATGGTCCCGGTGATGCCCTCGAAACCGCGCATGGAGGCCATGGCCGTGCGCAGGCCCTCGCGGTCCTTGCCCAGGTCGCCGGACAGGGCGCCCATCTTCTGGATGGCGGCCAGGGCCATGTTGGTGGCGTCCCAGGTCAGGGCGCCGACGTCATCGGGGATCTGGCCGTACTTGGCGTTGAAGTTGTCGATGAACTG
>JAAYCS010000106.1 GCA_012729655.1 Desulfovibrionales bacterium
CTGCAAACTTGCTGGACACTGAGCTGTGGGTCGCTGGCAGCGGAAAGCAGGATTATGAAGTGCAATTGCGCAAACATCCGTGCGATCCAAGGATACATTTCATGGGCCGTGTGTCACCCAAAGATTTTTATCCGCATGTTGACATTGTTGTTGTCCCTTCTCTCCTCAACGACAATTTACCTGGAGTGGTGATCGAATCCCTGGCATTCGGGAAACCAGTCATCGGGTCACGCAGAGGAGGCATCCCAGAAATGATTGTCGACGGCTATAACGGATTGTTATTTGAGCCGGAGAACCTGAGTGATTTTGCGGCATGCTTAAGCAAAATCTACAGTGATGGGGATTTATATCAGTATCTTGAAGACAATGCCAAGGCCAGCAGCAAGCAATTTTTGGATGTTTCACGCTGGATAATGAAATATGAGGCGGTTTATTCCGAAGTTCAGAGGGCACCTGGATTATGAACTGCTGCAGTATCGGTTCCTCAGGCAGACTAGTTCTGCTACCAGAATGCTGTGTGCACTTAGCAAAGATAGTCTACTGGTCAATTGTACTATTTCTATGTTTCATGATATTGGAAGCGCCATTACGCTGGAAATTCAACGAAGCTGGACTCGACTTTTTCATTTATATCCCAAAAATACTAATGTGTCTTACTGTTTTTATAATTATTTTTTTTAAAAAAAAAATTAATGTTGTTGCTTTATCATTAAGTTTTTTAGCTTTTTTTTATACATTTTACGGATTAATAAATCTACATACAGCTTCACAGTCAATTTTTGGATTATGGGTCATTGTTCCATTTATTTTTGGATTATGGAGTGTAGATTTTTTTGATTTGCGCTCTTTTTTAATTTTTCTTGGAATTTTATTTTTTATTGTATCTGCTGGAATATTTTTAGATCCTTTTTATTCTTATCCATGGAGTGGTCTCACGTTAGAGGTGCTTGATCAGGATGTTCAAGTATCTCGCCAGTGGTCTGCTTTGGGTGTGGAGCGTTACGCTGGTTTTGCGCGCGCTTCCTTCAACGCGGCTTCGCAGTTACTGTTTTTGGCTATCCTTCTTGTGCTGTTTGTTCAGCGACGCTGGGTCAAAATTCTCTGCTGGTTAGTTGCTGGTGCCTGTATCATACTCACTACATCGAAAGGCCCAATGGGAGTGTGGTTGATGCTTTCAGTGTATTTCACTGGGGGCTATTTAGTAGGCTGGCGAAGGTTCTGGCTACGCCTTTGGCTGGTTGTTTTTGCATTCATTCTTTTTGTCATGATTTTTTTCCCACTATCAACTCTTTGTATTAAATACGAAATTAATCTCGAAGATCTTCTTTCCAGGTTTCTGTTTGCCAGTTTTGATGACCGATTAGACTGGATGTGGCCGAATTCATTGCGCCTGCTCGATCTGGACGGTCAGTGGCATTGGTGGACTGGGCGTGGGATGGGAGGAATAGGTTCAGCCCAACAAATTTTTGAGGCAACCCGTTACCTTCCGGCGGACAATATGTTTGTATACCTAGCAGTCATTTTCGGATTGCCGATGGCATTGTGTCTCCTTATTCTGTTATGGTTTAGAGTACAAAAGCTGACCATGAAAATTCATTTGGTTCATGTACTGCCAATATTATTGTTTGTTTCTGGATATGGTATTGTCGCAAATGTCATAGAAGAACCAATCATAAGTTTTGCATTGGGTGTTTCTTTATCATATAAAGGTTAAATTATTAAAATATGAAGCGTATGGCTGTAGTCCACGACTGGCTGACAACGTATGCCGGTGCAGAACGTGTTCTGGAACAACTGCTTTATCTCTACCCTGACGCTGAGCTGTTTTCTGTTTGCGATTTTCTTCCGGATCCAGAGCGTGCTTTTCTGAACGGCCACAAATTACGAACGAGTTTCATCCAAGGCCTGCCAGGGGCGCGCACCCATTACAGGAGCTACCTCCCATGCATGCCTCTTGCCATGGAGCAATTTGATCTGTCTGGATATGACATTGTGTTGTCCAGTTCCCATGCTGTGGCCAAAGGTGTACTCACCGGTCCTGGCCAACTGCATATCAGCTATGTGCATTCGCCGATCAGGTACGCATGGGATCTTCAACATCAGTATCTGCGGGATTCCGGTCTTGATCGCGGCTTAAAAGGTTGGCTGGCCAAATGGGTGCTGCACCGTATGCGTGTCTGGGATGCCCGGACCGCAAATGGGGTTGATCAGTTTGTCGCCAATTCACAGTTCATAGCCCGCAGGATCTGGAAAGTGTACCGACGCCTCGCCGCGGTGGTCTACCCGCCTGTGGACGTTTCGCGCTTTAGCCTCATGGAACAAAAGGAGGATTTCTATCTCACTGCGTCACGTCTGGTCCCCTACAAGCGGATCGACATTATCGTAGAAGCGTTTTCGAGCATGCCGGAAAAGCGTTTGGTGGTCATTGGCGACGGTCCGGGGATGGAGAAAATTCGAGCCATGGCGACGGATAATGTTGAACTGTTGGGGTACCAGCAGTTGGATGTATTGCGCGATTACATGCAACGGGCCAAGGCGTTTGTGTTTGCAGCGGAAGAGGATTTTGGCATCACTCCGGTTGAGGCGCAGGCATGCGGCACGCCGGTGATTGCCTTTGCCAGGGGCGGGGCCTGTGAGACCATCAGAGGGCTGGATAGCTCCGTACCGACCGGAGTTTTTTTCTCCGAGCAAACACCTGAGGCCCTGCGTGGGGCGGTGCAAAAATTCGAGGCTGTGCAGGGGGATATTCTACCCAAGTCCTGCCGGGACAATGCATTGCGTTTTGCCCCGGAGCGCTTCAAAAGCGAAATTGCGGTTTTGGTTAAAAAGTGCTGGCAGGAATTTCAGTCCACCGGTCGATGTGTGGAGGAGGTGCCCTCTTCCCTCTGAGGATGCTCACAGGGATTTTATTCAAATCCGGGCCGGTGTGTGGAAGAGAGCGTGAACCAAGGTGTGATGTCCTTGCAGCTGGCGGCCGCTCTGCAGGGCTTTCATGCAGAATGTGCGTGTGACGGGCCAGCCTTGAGGGTGGATGTGTCTGATCATTCAGAACCGGCCTGTAGGGGTCGGCGATTGACGTTCAATAAGTTCCATCCTTCCAGGATGCCTAGGGCCAGGAAGAAGAAGGCCGAATTCCAGCTCCGGTGGAAACCATACCCGCCTATGCCATGGACCAGAAAGGCGATCAGCATGAGCAGAGGGGGGAATGTTTCGGGCAAAAATCTGATGCCGGCGCGGATGCCGCGCACGATCAGGACGCAGAAAACCGCCAGCCCTGCCAGCCCTGTTTCGCAGAGGATGCCCAGCACCATCTGATGGGCGTTCCAGAATACGTACTGAGATCTGATGGCAGGAAAGCGGTCGGCGTTCTCGGGCAAGGCGAGGTGGGCCGCCAGGGCTTTATGAAAGCTGTCCACCCCGAATCCGACCATGGGCGACTTGAGAAAAATCTCCCAGGCAGCCAACCAGATGTCGTCCCGACCATTGAGCAGATAGCTCATGTCGAGGGATGTCAGGGTCGCCATGATCCGGTCCGTGGCGAAAATGGACCCGAAGCCGATCAGCGCGGCTACCAGCAGCACCAGGGCCAGGGCCAGAGGTGATTTTCTGTTCTGGACCAGGGAGTACCCCGTGGCGGTGAGGATGACCCCGAATAGGCCGAAGACGGCCGCGCGGGACTGGGCAAGCCAGCACAGTACGGACAATGTGGAGGCGGCCAGAAAGAGAGGCAGAGCCATGCGCCCCAGCATGAACAGGGTGCCGATGCAGATAGCCGCGCCAGTGGCCAGGAGAAAGCCCAGTCTGTTGGCCGTGCCGATGAACAGGATGAGTTTGTTGTCCGGGGTGAACAGGTTTTCGACAGGCAGGCCCGATGCCGCGTTCCAGACGGCTGTGCCCAGCGCTGCGAGCAGGGTGATCGCAGGGATGAGCAGAAGCAGAAGGATAGTCCTGCGTCCCCAGATCAGGGTCGTGGCCATGCCGAAAATGAGGCACATCAGCCAGTCGAAGGTTTTCAGCCCATTGGCTTCATCATAAGGACTCAATATCCATGATATGGCTGCAATGACAGGAAACAATGCGGCGAATTTCAGGAGCGAGGAAGCATACAGGGCTCGAGGCAATTCCCTGTGCGCCACGGCATAGGCAGCGAAGGCCACCAGGAGGATCGTGCGCGCGATATTGACCTCCAGTTCGAGAGCCAGGCTGGCCAGGAACAGGGCGTAGGCACCGAGAAGGCCGCTAGGAGAATATTTCACCAAGAATGTTTTGAAGTTCATTTTTCGGTCATGGATTGTTTGGAGGATGCGTGTTCGACATAGTGACCTGCGGCGATGGCAATTATTTTTCTTTCCTGAAGCATTTCGAGGGCAACGTTTTCAATGTATACGGCCGGTATCCAGTTATTTACGATCTTGGGTTGGAGGAGTGGCAAAAAAAGTCGTTGCGAAGCGCATTGCGGCATGTCGACATTCCGGAATCATATTTTGAGTATAACTCGCATAATTTTATCAAGGCAACACATAAGCCACGGTGTTTGAAAGACTTCTTGCATGCGACGGAGAATGACTGTCTGTACGTGGACGCGGACACTGTTTTTACTTCTCAGATCAGGGAGAGTGTGTTTTCCGGGGCCGAAATTGCGGTTTGTCCGCGGCATGTCAAGGAACGGAAAGAGATGCATCTGGTCAATGGTTGCTTGAATTCAGGGCTGCTTTATTTCAAGAATTCTAAAGAAGTGAAGCTGTTTTTTGACGTTTGGATTGCCCGGTGTCAAGACGAAGATGTCACGGATCAGAAAGCGTTGAGCGATCTTTTGATGGAGCACGTTGATTTACTTTGTGGGCCAACAATTCAATATTATGGGAAAATTCCTGTGCGGCTTTTGGATCCTGCGGTGTATAATGATGTATCGTGCGAAACGGGGATCCTTTTCCATTACAAAAATGCGGGGCGCAGGGATTGGGCAAGATCGAAGTACGAGCGCATGATCTCCCTGCAAAGGCGACATCCGGATCTGGTGCGCCTTTTGGTCTCCGTCCGGCGCATGCTGCTCTACTGTTCCCGTTTCATCCTGCGCCGCGAAGTCCGGTTCATGAAGGGGGCGTGATGCACACGACTCCCTTGGAACTCATCTATGCCAAGAAGTTCCGCTTGCCGCACAGGTCAGCGAACATCATTCAGGGCATCAACATGGTGGCCGCCTTGGCAAGGCATGCGTCCCATGTGCATGCGGCCCTCTTTTTTTCCGATTCCATTCCTGACCGGGACAGGTATCTGCGCGAGTGCTACGGGGTCGGCCTGGATGCCCTGGGCGATTCCTTCTGCGCCCCCACGCGCCTGAGGGGGATCAGATATGGCTACTGGCTGCTGAAATGCATGCATGCCGCGCGCAATCCCGTGGTCTACACGCGTGAAAACACGGAGCTTGAGCGCGCCCTCCTGGTGCGGAGGCTGTTCAGAAAGAAGATACGCGTCGTGCACGAGCTGCACAAGCTTGGCCGCGAAGGCGGTGGCCGGGAGGATGACGCGTTCATGTCCCTCCTCTCCCGGGCCGACGGACTGGTTTTCATCGACGAAGGGTTGCGCGAGGACGTGTGCGCACCCCCCGGATGCCGGGTGCCCTCGCTGGTCGCGCCTTCGGGCGTGAACCTGGACGCGTTCTACTCCCGGACCATTGTCATGCCCGGCCCCACGATTTGTGTCGGCTATTTTGGCACGGTCACACCGGAAAAGGGGGTGTTTCTCCTGGCCGAGGCCTTTTCCCTCCTGCCCGGGACGTACCGCCTGAAATTCGTCGGTCCGGTCAGCGACGATGTGCGCGCAGGCATTGTGCACCGTGCGGGAGGGGCGGGAGGACGGATCGAATTCGCCGGGTATGTGCAGCCGGCGGATCTTCCGGCGGCCCTGGCCGACGTGCACATTTCCGCCGTCCCTTCCGTGTCTGCGGACAAGTTCCTGTCGCCCCTCAAGCTGGCCGAGTCCCTGGCCCTGGGGCTGCCGATGGTGTGCACCCCCCTGGAGCACCTCAAGCGGCTGGTTGCCGACGGCGAACATTGCGTCTTTGCCCGGGACCTCAGCCCGCGCGCGTTTGCCGAGGCACTGATCGCCCTCGGCAGCTGCCCGGATCTCATGAACGCCATGGCCCGCAGCAACCGGTCCCACGCCACGTCTTTTTCCTGGGACGAGCGGGCCCGCAGAATCCTTGCTTTTATCGAGGGCATTGCGGACTGAGCGATGCGATGTTGCCGCGGGGCCCCCTGCCTCGGCTCCGGCTAAACGTCCTGTGCGGAGCCGTTCTTTTTGAACTGCAGGTCATGGAGTCTGGCATACACGGCGCAGGTCTGCAGCAGTTGCTGGTGGGTGCCGAGGGAGAGGATGCGGCCGTGCTGCATGACCGCGATCTTGTCCGCCGACAGGATGGTCGAAAGCCGGTGGGCGATGATGATGCTGGTCCGGTTGTTCATCAGGTTTTCCAGGGCCTGCTGGACAATGCGTTCCGATTCGGTGTCCAGGGCCGAGGTGGCCTCGTCCAGGATCAGCAGCGAGGGATCGGTGAGGATGGCCCGGGCGATGGTCAGACGCTGCTTTTGGCCGCCGGAAAGTTTCACCCCTTTTTCCCCCACCACCGTGTCGTAGCCTTCAGGCAGTTCCATGATGAAATCATGGGCGTAGGCCGCCCTGGCGGCCTTTTCCACGGCCGCCAAGTCCACCCGGGGCTGGCCATAGGCGATGTTGTCCCGGACCGAGAGGTTGAAGAGGAACGGGTCCTGGGACACGATGCCGATGTTGGTGCGCAGGCTGGGCAGGGTGTAGTCGCCGAGAGGACGACCGTTCAGGACGATGCGGCCTTCCTGGCAATCGTAAAAGCGGGGGATCAGCTGGACCAGGGTTGTCTTGCCCGCCCCGCTCTGACCGACCAGGGCCACGCGCTCCCCGGCCCTGATCTCCAGATTGATGTTCCGCAGGGCCGGCTCCGAGACGCCGGGATAGGAGAAGGTGACATTCTGGAAGGAAAGGGAGGAGAACGGCGGCTCGTACTGCATGGTGCCCCCGGTTTCCTCCTGCAGGTCCGCGGCGTCCAGGATTTCGAAAACCCGCTCCGCCCCGGCCATGGCCTGCTGGATAGTGTTGTTGGCCTGGCTGATGGACTTGAAGGGGTCGTACAGCATGACCAGGGCGGTCAAAAAGGAGAAGAACTCGCCCGGCGTGCGGTTCCCGGCAATGACCTCGCTCCCGCCGTACCAGATGACGAGACCGGCGCCCAGGGCGCCGATCAGCTCCATGATGGGTGAGGAAAGCTGGTTGTAGACATTGCCTTTCAGGCTGATGCGCACCAGCTTGGCGCTCGTCTGCCCGAATTTCTCCTTTTCCTTGTCTTCGGCGGCAAAGGCCTTGACCACGCGCAGGCCGTTGAAGCTCTCCTGCAGGTGGGACGAGATGTCCGCTATTTTCGACTGGTAGTTGCGGCCCACCTTGCGCAGCTTCTTGCCGAAATAGATGATGGGGTACACGGCCAGGGGAAAGACGAGGCAGGCCCAGAAGGCGAGCTTGGGGTCGCGGTAAATGATCAGGGCCACCAGGCCGATCATGGTCAGGGAATGCTGGATGATGCGGATGAGTTCCGGGAGGCTGGAGCTGATCAGGTTCACGTCGTTGATGATGCGGGACATGAGCATGCCGACGCGGGTTTCGCCAAAGAAGTTCACGGGCAGGCAGATGATCTTGGCGAACAGTTCGTAGCGCAGGCGCTCCAGCACCTTGAGCCCGCAGTAGGACATGAGGAATTTCTGCACGAACAGCCCGGTTCCCTTGCCGAGGAAGACCGCGATGAGGAGGAGGGGGACGACCATGAGGGCCGTGCCGTCCTTGTTGATGAAGATTTCATCCAGGGCCGGCTGGACCAGGTATGCGGCTCCGGCCGTGGACAGGGCGACCAGGCCCAGGGCGGCGAAGGCCGCCAGGATATGCAGCTTGTAGGGCAGAAAATAGTTGAGCGTGCGCTTGAGCAGGGACAGGGTTTCGACTTTTTTCAGGGTCATGGCGCCTTGGGGGCGGAGAATGTCACGTGCATCTCCGAATAGAGTTTGCGGAAACAGCGGTTGATCTTGCGCCGCACAAACCAGGGGAGGCGCAGCCAGAACTGGCCGCGAAAGCGTTCGCGGCCGGTCTGGAAATCGATGATGACAGGAAAGTCCGGGGCTTTGACCAGAATGTTCCGGCGCACAATGCCGAAATGGTCTATGCTGTGGGCCAGAAAAACTTCACGGCGGATGCGGTCCAGGGTTTCCCAGAACAGGGGGGCCAGAGGCCGCGTGTTGTGTTCCAGGCTCGGAGCGACGTGCCCCAGGTCGTCGCGGACCGTGCCCATGACCAGGGCCCGCCGACTGTCCGTGGTGGTTTCTATCCCGCGGATGGTCACGAAATGCCCGCGCAGTTCCGCAGGGCATGCGGCCATGATTTTCTGGTAGTTGGCCCACTCGTATTCCAGAAAATCCGCGATCCCGTATTTTTCGCTGACCATGGCGTTGGGGTCTGGGCGATTGCCCTTGTGACGGCGCTTCGGGATGAGCACCTTGGCGCAGAGGTCAGGATGACCGCAGACCTGGCGGATTTCGCACCAGCCGCCCTGGACCAGGAGTGGTCCCAGCTCGATCACGGTCGGCCCCCGGCAGTATTGACAAGGAATTCCTCGACGCGGGTGATCAGAAGGTCAAGGGAATTGTCCCGCCCCCTGGACCAGAAATCCGTTTTCATCTCCAGAAGCTCTTCAGGGCCGCGCTGCAGCAGGGCGGACAGCGCGCAGGCCAGCTCCTGCGGGGTGGTCGGCTCGGGCAGCAGCAGGGCGCTGGCTGACTCCGGCCAGACCTCGCCGACGCCCCCGACGTTCCGGGCCACGCAGACGAGCCCTTCGGCCATGGCCTCGAGCAGGGAGTTGGGCAGACCCTCGCGCCAGGAGGGAAGGAGGAATACGTCCGCCTGGCGCAGGATGGCCCTGACATCTTTCTGGAAGCCGTGCCAGACCACCCGGTCGCCAAGCCCCAGTTCCACGGCCACCCGCCTCAGCTCCTCTTCGATGCGGCCCGTGCCGACAACGTGGTATTCGAAGGGGTGGCCCTCCTCCTTGAGCTGGTTCAGGGCCAGAAGGGCGTCCCTGTGCCCTTTGTCCGCATTAAGCTGGCTCGTGGAAATGAACCGCACGGGGGAGTGGACTGGGCCAGGCGGGAGGGGACTCGGCTCCTTGCCCGTGAGGATGACGGTGATTTCCCCGGCCTCGAGATAGGGGAGGTGGCGGAGCAGGCCGCGCTGGATCTGCTGGCAGGGGACCAGGATGCGGGGTTTGATCCATCGGTGCAGGGCGCGCACCTTGAACGTGTCGTCCATGTCGCCGGCCAGACCGACCCGGTGCACAACCGGGATGCCAAGCAGCTTGGCGGCAATGCCTGCCGTGCGCATGTCCTTGCCGACGTTGACCACGACCAGTTCGGTGCGCTGGACCGTGAACATGCGGACGAATTTGAGGATCAGGGCCGGGTTGAAATCCGGGCCGAAACGGAGGCCAACGGCGGGCAGCCCCTTTTCCAGGGCTTTGCCCACAAATGGTCCTGGCCGGCCGACGAGGCGGACATGGTGCCCCCGCTGGGCCAGACCATGCGCGACATCCAGGGTCCAGCTTTTGACCCCCCCCCATTTTCTGGTGGAATTGACAAAAGCGATGTTCATGGTTGTTTTCCGGCACCGGCCAGGGGGGCGAGGGTTTTGAGGGACAGGGCCAGGGTTTTGAGGGCGAGCCAGGGCCTCGACTTCCTGTCTCTGACGGCCAGCCTGCCGGTGCGCATGGGGTCTGTTCCAGGTCCGACCGGGGTCCGATCCAGGTTCAGCACCCCGGAATATCCGGCCTGCGCAGCCGCCTTCAGGGTCACTCCGTCGTACTGCCCCCAGGGCAGACAGAGGAAGGGGCAAGGCCGGTTCAAGACACTTTCGAGGAATATTCTGCTGGCCGAAAAGTCTTCCAGGCAGAAGGCCAGCCGTGCGGGCTCCGGATTCAGCTCCAAGGGGCGCCCATGCCGGTCCAGACCGAATCCGGCGTGCGCATAGGCGCTGCCCACGGGATGGACCGGGGTCTCAGGAGGGCTGTCCGGACCGCACAGAAAGCGGTGGCTCCAGTGGCTGTTGTCGGCCAGGAAGCCTGCGTGTTCGGAATTGATGAAGCAGGCTTGATGGGCTGCGGAGTGGGAGTATACCTCCATGCCCAGGTCGTGCACCAGGGATTGGATTTCGGCCTGGTTCATGAATCCCTGAACGTGTCCGTGCAGCGCATTGCGCATGATGTCGGGGAAGGCGGGGATGGGTTCCAGGGGGGCGGCCTGGTCGGCCCGTGGTCGGGCCTGCCCGGGGCGGAGGAAATCGGTGATGGCAAAAAAAACACCGACCATGTCCCGCCGGATCAGTTCGGGAACGGCATAGACCCAGTTGTCCAGGGTGCAGTCGTCGAAGGTGATGACCATGGCCGGGCCGAGCAGCGCCGTGCCACCCGTGACGGCCTTGAACAGGCGGGACAGGCCGATGGTCCGGAAGCCCATCTTCCGGAGCAGATCCAGGTGGCCGCCGAATTTTTGCGGGGTCATCCCGCTTTCGGGGCGCACCTGATGGTAACAGAGGACCGGGATGCCCACCCCGAGAGCTGACTGGGCCAGGGACAGGATACTCATGGCTGCGGGGCTTGCCTGGAGCCTTGCCCTGGCCAGGTCCCGGCCCGGGATCCGTTCGTGATCCGAAAGAGTGCCTGTTTACGCATACCCATCCAGGATTTTCTTGGCCAGCACGGCCGCGCCAAAGCCGTTGTCGATGTTGACCACGCCCACGCCCGGCGCGCAGGAGTTGAGCATGGCCA
>JAAYCS010000107.1 GCA_012729655.1 Desulfovibrionales bacterium
CCGCCGCCATTTCCCTATTGCTTGGAGTCTATGCCGGTTCCGTATACGGGGGGTGCATATCCGCCGTCCTGGTCAACACTCCGGGCACGCCAGCGTCTGCGGCGACAACCTTTGACGGGTTCCCAATGGCACAAAAAGGCTTCGCCGAAAAAGCCCTGGGGTGGGCCACGCTGGGTTCTGTCTTTGGAGGCATGTTTTCCTGCGTGGTGCTGGTCATGTGCGCGCCGCAGCTTGCCTCCATCGCTATGCTATTCGGACCTCCGGAAACCCTCTGTCTCATCTTCATGGGCATGACCTGCATATGCACCGTCGCGATGGGCGACATCTTCAAAGGGGTTCTTTCCGGCATGATCGGCCTGTTCTTTGCCAGCGTCGGTCAGGACGTCATGACCGGCGACGAACGTTTCACGTTCGGCTTCTTTCCTCTGGCAAGCGGTTTCGATCTTGTCGCCGTGCTGGTTGGGGTCTTCGCCCTCAGCGAAGTCTTTGACCGGATTGATGTCGTAATCCGCCAGCAGATCACCAATATCATCAAATGCAACGGGCTCAAAATGCCTTCGCTAAGCGAACTGGATAAATCCCGCTGGCTGCTACTCCTCAAATCCTCCGCTATCGGTTCCTTCATCGGCATTCTGCCGGGAACGGGCACTTCGGCAGCGGTTTTTCTCAGCTATGGGGAAGCCCAACGCTCCTCTCCGCGGCGTGAGAACTTCGGCAAGGGCGAGCCTGATGGCATCATAGCTCCCGAAGCGGCCAACAACGCCGTCACCGGCGGCGCGCTGGTACCTTCACTTGCACTGGGGCTTCCCGGCGATGCCGTTACGGCCGTCATGCTGGCCACGCTTATCATCCACGGCATCACTCCGGGAGTCCGCCTGATGCAGGACAGCCCCGACATCGTCTACAGCATGTTCCTGTCCCTGTCTTTGGCGAATCTCCTAATAATCCCCTTCGGATGGCTGTGTGCGAAGGGCTTCTCCTACATGCTTAAACTTCCGGAATCCATCCTGCTGCCCATCATCACCCTTCTGTGTCTGCTGGGAACCTTCGGGGTCCGCAACAGTATGGTGGATCTGTGGACCTGCGTGATCATGGGCGCTTTCGGCCTGTTCATGCGTTATTTCAAAATGCCGCCTGCGCCGCTGGTCATCGGACTTGTACTCGGCCCGCTGTTCGAACTCAGTCTGCGTCAGACCTATCTGCTGAAACAAGGAGAAATGAGCCGAACCCTGACAGAGCATCCCATTGCGCTGTTCCTCTTTATTGTGGCCGTCCTCATGCTGGTCTTCCCGATGCTTCGAAGACTGTGGAAAAGAATTAATGTCAATATATCCCATGCATAACAACTCTAACAGAGGTGAATAACATATGAATCTCAATGATAAAGTAACTATTATAACCGGAGGAGGACAGGGGATCGGACGTGCGCTTTCCCTTGGGTTCGCTGGTTATGGCGCAACTGTGATCGTAGCCGACATCAATGAACAGGGGACGCAAGGAACCGTCGACATAATCCGCAAGGAAGGTGGAAAGGCGCAAGGTGTTCACTTGGACGTCACAGACGAGGCCTCTGTTCAGGCACTCTTTAAAGTTGCTGTCGAAACCTTTGGCGGTGTGGACATCGTTATCAACAACAGCGGCGTTGCAGGACCCAAAGGCCAGACGGAATCGGTGACCCTGGACGACTGGCGACAGGCCAACTCCATCAACGTGGACGGCATGTTCCTTATGTGCAAGCACGCGATCCCGGTACTGCGAAACCGAGGCAAGGGGGTCATTCTTAACGTCTCATCCGTATCCGCCAAACGCCCGCTGATAGAACGCGCAAATTACTGCGCAGCCAAGGCCGCCGTCATAGGCCTCACACGTTCCCTGGCACTTGAGTGCGGCCAGTGGAATATTCGGGTCAACGCCATTTGCCCCGGCGCTGTTGAAGGGCCGCGGCAAGATGCCATCCTGCGTCATGCAGCGGCAGCCGCTGGGATCAGCTTTGAGGAAGCCGCAGCCCGCAAAAAGAGTAATTCCCCCCTCAACTCGTTTGTTCCGCCGTCACACATCGCGGAGGTAGCGGCCTTTCTCTGTTCGGACAAAGCATCTTCAATGACCGGTCAAGACATCAACATTTCCGCAGGCGCATGGATGTGCTGAAGCGCAGGTTGCAAACATTCAATTGAAATAGAAACATATCAAGGAGACTCTCGAATGACACCAGGTCAGCGTTATTTTACTGTATTGGAAAAAGCCGGAGAACATGGTCGCCGGGAAGATCTGCTTCGACTGAAGCTCTACATTAATGGCGAATGGCGAGAATCCGCCTCCAAGGCTCCCTACCGGGACGGCTATAACCCGTCGACGGGCGAAGTGATTGCTAAGATTCCCCAGTGTACCGTGGCCGAACTTGACGAAGCTGTCGCCGCAGCCAAGGCCGCCTATCCGGCATGGTCACGCACGCCGGTGCGCAGTCGCGTGCAGGTGTTGTTCCGCATGAAGGCATTGATGGATCAGCATGTTGACGAATTGACAACGCTCCTGTGCCGGGAACAGGGCAAAACGCGTTCCGAGTCTAAAGGCGACATCGTCAAAGCCATAGAGGTCGTGGAATTTGCCTCCGGGATGCCGCAGCTGATGAAGGGCGAGTCCATCATGAACGTCTCCAAGGGCTACGACACGGTGCTTTACCGTGAATCCATGGGCGTCTTCCTCGGACTGGTGCCGTGGAACTTCCCGGCGATGATCCCGCACGGCTGGATGATTCCTCTCTGTATTGCCGCAGGGAACACGTTTGTGCTCAAATCCGCGACCAATTGTCCCCAGAGCTCCATGCGCATCATGGAACTCTGGGAAGAAGCCGGATTGCCCAAAGGTGTCGTGAACATTGTCACTGCCAATGTCTCGGATGTAGAACACCTTATCAAGCACCCCGACATCGTCGGTGTCAGCTTTGTAGGCTCGACATCCGTGGCCATGACCGTCTACAGTCAGGCCGCCGAGGCCGGCAAACGCGCGCAGTGTCTCGGCGAAGCCAAAAACCACGCCCTTGTCACGGCCGATGCACATCTCGAGCGGAGCGCTGCAGGCATCATCAATGCATTCTGCGGCTGTGCCGGCGAGCGCTGCATGGCTCTGCCCGTCGTCGTGGCGGAAGAAGCCATCGCCGACCGCCTTGTGGAACTCTTGGTGAAACAGGCACAGGAACAGACCCTCGGGTGTGCCTATCTGCCGGATACGAAGATGGGGCCACTGGTGAATGCCCGCCATAAGGAATCCGTAGAAAAATGGATTGCGAAAGGCCTCGAAGAAGGCGCCAAAATGGTGCTGGATGGCCGAGGCGTAAAAGTTCCCGGTTATGAAAACGGCTTCTTTGTCGGCCCCACCATCCTTGATCATGTAACTGAAGACATGACCGTCGGCTCGCAGGAAATCTTCGGCCCCGTGCTGTGCATTAAGCGCGTGAAGAATTTCGAGGAAGGCTTGGAACTCATGAACCGCAATCCTTTTGCCAACGGTTCTGTCATCTATACCTCTAGCGGTTACTACGCCCGTGAATTTGCATTTCGCACGCATGGCGGACAAGTAGGCATCAACGTGGGGATTCCTGTTCCCATGAGCATTTTCGGTTTCACCGGTCACAAGAAAAGCTTCATCGGTTACCTTCATGTCATGGGAATGGACGGCGTGCGCTTCTACACGGAAAGCAAAAATGTCACGAGCACGTGGTTCACGGCGGAAACAGAAGCCAAAGTCGATACTTGGGACGGTATGGTCGCTGCCGGACATAAAAACTGATACCCGGACGGGACGAGACCATTTGAAAGGTGCATGAGGAGTAGTGATGCTATCCGGATAGATAAAACCTATCATACTCTTCACTAGACAAGAATGAAAAGCATCTAAAAAAAACTCGAGGTCATTTGTTATGGCTATGTTGAAGCAGCTTCGCAAAGGAAGCGAAATTCTGATGGAAATGTTTAAGGGACATGGTGTCACACATGTATTCTATATGGAAGCAGTACTTCGTTACACCATGCTGGAGATGGAGAAGGTAGGCATTAAGCGCGTTTTGTGTCACTCAGAAAAAGGGGCTGCGTACATGGCAGACGGCTATGCACGGGCCACAGGCAGACCCGGAGTGTGTCTCGCTCAATCTGTTGGTGCCGCCAATCTGGCTGCTGGATTACAGGACGCATACCTTTCGCATTCTCCAGTTTTGGCGATAACTGGATGCAAGCCTTCAGCTGAAAAACATCGAAATACATACCAAGAACTTGATCATTGGCCTCTTTATCAACCCGTTACCAAGTATAATGTATCCATCCAGACAACAGACGAGTTGCCTCAAGCACTCAGACAAGCCTTTAGAGAGGCTATGACCGGCGCGCCCGGACCTGTCCATCTGGAGTTTCCTCAGCATCAGGGTATGCATATAGAATTGGGGGAAACTGAAGGTGGAACGACTGTTGACAAGCGATTCGCCCAATTGCCCCCGTTCAGACCATACCCCGATCCTGCAGATTTGGCCGAGGTTGTTAAGCAAATCTATGACGCCGAGCGTCCTGTCTTGGTAATCGGCCTTGGCGCTGTCCTCTCTGGTGCGGGGCCTGAATTAGCCGCCATCATCGATAGATTAGGCATCCCTTTTGCGACGACCATGGACGGAAAGGGCCTTGTTCCCGACACGCATCCTCTTTGTGTCGGCCCCATTGGCGGGTATGGCCGCAAGTGCGCAAACGCTATCCTGGCTGAAGCCGATCTCGTGGTGTTCATCGGGTCTGGCTTGGACGATCAGGTGACTAACAAATGGTCCCTGCCCTCTCAGGACACCCACGTTATCCAAATCGATATCGATCCGTCGGAACTGGGGCGCAATTACATGAATAGCGCCAGCATAATGGCAGATGCAAAAGCTGCGGCATCGTCCATCCTGCCATTGCTCACGGGAGCGCACAAAAGTGTTGCCTGGGCGCAGAAGGCCACGGCAAGTGTCAACGCATGGCGGCAGGCTCAAGCAGAAATCAGGGCAAGCGACAGTTGCCCTATTAGTGCGGAACGATTGTGCCATGAAGTGCAACAAGCCTTGCCTGCAAATGCCGCACTCGTGGCGGACACAGGATTTTCCGCTATCTGGGCGGGTTCGTTTATCGAGTTGACACAGCAAGGGCAACGCTTTTTCCGACCTGGCGGCGGTTCTCTTGGTTGGGGGTTCCCTGCATCACTGGGAGTGAAATGCGGCATGCCGGAAAGACCCGTTGTATGTTTTACCGGCGACGGCGCCTTCTGGTATCATCTAAATGAACTGGAAACAGCTGTTCGACATAAAATCAATACTGTGACAGTATTGAACAATAATGGCGGACTTGGACAATGCTATAGAGGAATAAAAGCTCTTTATAACGGAATAACAGGGCGATCAGAGGATCTTTATGAATATTCGAATGTGAATTTCGCGGAGCTTGCTGAAAAAATGGGCGCATTTGCTATTCGAGTTAAAAACGCCAAAGACATTGCCCCTGCGTTACGCGAAGCGCTTTCGGCGAATAAGCCTGCTGTAGTAGAGGTTCTTACAAATATAGCAGGAGACCCACAAGAATATTAAGATAAAACGCGAAAAATTGCACACTATCCTGAAATAGTCGCAGCTAGGCAAGCTTACACAGAATTCGTACATTGAACGGTCCAACAAGACCTACAGGGAAGAGGTCCTGGACTTCTACCTGTTCAAATCCCTCACGGAAGTGAAGGAAATTACGGAGAATTGGCTGAGGCAGTACAACGAGGAGCGGCCCTATGAGTCTCTTGGCAATTTGACCCCGGCAGAGTTCCTCATGAAAAATTCACCCAAGGAAGTCTCTCCTTTTGGAGAGCACTAACTTGGGGAGGTTTACAACACATTTTACCACGGAGATTCTTATGCGTCTTCTCACCTTGGCAAGTATTGTCTTCAGTTTGTTGTTTATGGCGCCTCATTCAGGGCAGGCGGCAATCACATTGAAAGCAGCGTATACCAATGTTGAAGAACATCCTCAGGCAGCTGGCTTTGCGCTTTTCAAAAAGCTTGTGGAAGAACGCAGTAACGGTGAGTTGAAAATCGAGCTGTATGGAAGCGGAAAATTTGGTTATGCAGAAGCTATCATGCAAGGGCTGCAGATGGGTGTTCTTGCCATAGGCGGTGAATCTCCTGGCAACTACTCTGTCTATGATCCGAGCATAATGGTGCTTGACCTTCCCTATCTGTTTCCGGACTACGCATCAGCAGAACGCTTTTTCCTCACCAAGGAAGCCTTTGAGCTGACAAAAGCCTTTGAAAGCAAGGGGGTAACACTGCTCGGCTTTATGCACCTTGGTTACAGAACCATTTTCAGCAACCGTCCCATCACCTCTCTGGAGGATGCCAAAGGGCTTAAGATACGCACAACCGCATCCAAGGTTGAAATCGAAACAATCAAGGCGTTTGGCATGAATCCCACGCCGATGTCCTGGGGGGAAGTCTACACCTCGCTTCAACAGAAGACCATTGACGGGATCAATACTGACATCAACTTGGCGTGGGTAAACAAGTTCTATGAAGTATGCAAGTATGTTACGCTTAGCAATAACAACTACTGCCCACTTATGATTTTTGTATCCAACAGCCACTGGAATAAACTTTCTCCTGAGCATCAGAAGATTGTAAAGGAATCCTTTGATGAAGGTCTGGCTTTGCAGCGAAAGCTTATTTTTGAAAATGCCAAAACTCTGTAAGCGCTCAGACATCCGCATTTTCCACGGGCGTCCCTGACCTGCGATAGAAGCAGGAGTCTTTACTTTTTGCGAGGCTTGGGCTTGGGAAGGCTTGGGAGAAGGGATTTGTCCA
>JAAYCS010000108.1 GCA_012729655.1 Desulfovibrionales bacterium
ATGGGTTTGGGCAGTTCCTGGCTTTTGGGGACACTGCCCTCGCCTCTGGCCTTGTTACGGCGCTTGGGTGTAGCTCTCTCGGTACGGCTTGGGTCGTATTGGGACATGTGATCCTAGTGCATAGCGCTGATGAGCTGTGAAAAAAGCAGGGGCAAGCGGGAGACGAACCCTTCCATATGCAGGGAGATGATTTCAAAAATGATGCCCAGAAAGAGAAAACCAACGCTGATTTTCACCGGAAAGCCGATGATGAGCACGTTCATCTGGGGGGAGGCCCGGGAGACGAGAGCCAGGGCCAGATCCACGAGCAAGATGGAGGCGATGACAGGCGCGCCGATCTGGATGGCAAGGACAAAAATCTGACCCGAAAGGGCGAAGATCTGGCTGGCCAGCCGAGGTGAGAGAAGGATGGCGCCCGGCGGCAGGAGTTCAAAACTCTGGATCAGGCCGCTCAAAAGGTAGAGGTGCCCATTGAAGGAAAGAAATGTCAGTAAACTGACCATATAGAGAAAATGGGCGGTGATCGCCTCGGAGATCCCAGATTCCGGATCCACGGCATTGACCATGGTGAAGCCCATCTGAAACCCAATGAGTTGCCCACCGGTTTGGATGGCAGCAAAGAGAAAACGGACCACAAGGCCCAGGATGAGGCCTATCAATAATTCCGCCCCGAGCATGACGGCCAGGGCAAAAGGATGGCCAGGCATCTGGAGTCCCATATGCGGAATTCTGGGCCAAAGGGCCAGTGTCAACGTCAGAGTCAGGGCTGCCTTAACCGGCGCGGGCAGGTTTTGGCCTCCGAAAAAAGGCATCAGGAAGAGGATCAGGCTGACGCGCATGAGGGCAGAAAGAAATGTCAGGATGACGTTGGGGTCCAATGTGAAAAGGTCCATATCCGGTGAAAGCAAAACGTGGACCAGACCTGGAATGTCTGCAAGTCTTGCGATCACTGAAGACAGCGGCTAGGGAGCTCCAAACGGGTGCCGCGGCGGGAGGAAGCATGGATGCTGTCTGTAGAAGGTTGGTTCACGATCTGGGTGAAGCCCTGCGTGCCCATGGCTGGCGTCTGGCCACAGCCGAGTCCTGTACCGGGGGCCTGTTGGCCAGTACCCTGACCGATGTTCCTGGGAGTTCAGAATGGTTTGAGGGGGGGGTGGTGGCCTACGACAATCGGGTCAAGATCTGCCTGCTGTCAGTGGATCAGGACCTGCTGCTTGGGCATGGAGCGGTGAGCCGGGACTGTGTCGAGGCCATGGTTCGAGGCCTGTGCAGGCTTCTGGATGTTGCGGTAGGATTGGCCATTTCGGGAATCGCGGGGCCTTCAGGCGGCAGTTCAGAAAAGCCCGTAGGCACGGTCTGGATTGCGTGCAGCTTGAATGGGCGGGTTTCCAGCAAGGTGCATCACTTTGCCGGAGACAGGCTGGCCATCAAGGAGCAAAGCGCGCTCACCGCAGTGGCGGAGTTGCTCGATCGCATGATGAAAAAGGGCGCGTCGGAATCGAACGCGCCGTAAGGGGCAGGATGGTCCGTGGCCGACCAAAGGGATCAGTGCAGGTAATCCCCGCGATTGAATTTAAATTCCTCGGTGGCTGCAAGGATATCCAATTCTTCGACCATGGCCCGTATTTCGCTGCCAATGGTTGGGTTCTCCGCCAGGCGGGTTTTAAGTTCCAGGATGCCCTGCCGAATTTCGGTCAGAAGTTGAAACCCCTGTCGCAGATTGCCGTCAGCCATGCCGATGACCTGGGAATAATCTTCCCATGTGGAGAGCAGGGTGTCCACTTTGCCCATGACCGACTGTTCTGCGTATGTGTCCGGCATTGATGATCGCAAGACTTGGTC
>JAAYCS010000109.1 GCA_012729655.1 Desulfovibrionales bacterium
CAGGCGCAAATCCGGATCGAACTCCGCGTATCCCTTGACCAGTGCAGCAGCGGAGCGGGCCATGCCCCGGGCGTTGACCACCAGCAGCACAGGCACGTCGAGTATCTTGGCCAGTTGAGCCGTTGAGCCTTCCTCTCTGTTGGCGCCGATGCCGTCGAACAGCCCCATGGCTCCTTCTATGATGGACAGGTCACAGCCTTCGTTGTTGCGGCGGAACATGCGACGAATTTCCTCTGCCGGGAGCATCCACCCATCCAGATTGTGGCTGGGCAAACCTGTGGCCATGCGATGCAGGCCCGGGTCAATGAAGTCAGGACCTGACTTGAAGCCCTGGACGGTGAGTTTTTTGCGGGCAAATGCTTTCATCAATCCGAGGGCCACGGACGTCTTGCCGCAACCGCTGGAGGTGCCGGCGATGATGATGGCTTTGGGCATATGATTCCTCGCTTTCAGCGTGGTTTGCGCTTTGTCATGAGCATGAGCGACAGATAGGTCGGGTTGTCAGGAGCCTCCGCCAGGCTCCTGGTGATGAGTTCCTCCTTCATGCCCACCCTTGAGGCGAAAACGCAATGGGTCTGCAAAGGAAAATTACGCAGTTCTTCCCGGATGGCGGCAAAATTTGTGTATGCCTTGAGGATCACGGCATCGTCTGCCTGGGCCAGGTTGCGGAGCAGTTCTGCGGGTTCGCGGATGCCCGGGAGAATGACGAGATTCTCGGCCCCTTCTGCCAGCACAGTTTCCGTGGCCGCGGCAGCGGCCTGGAAGGAAGTGATGCCAGGGATGACGCAAGCCAGCAGATCCGGGTCCAGTCCACGCAGGGTGCGCAGCAGATAGGCGAAGGTGGAGTACAGCAGAGGATCGCCCAGGGTCAGGAACGCTGCGTCATGTCCTTTGCGCAGTTCGGCCAGGACCAGACTGGCGTTGTGGACCCAGGCGGTCTGCAGGGTGTGTGCATCCCGGCACATGGGGAAGCCCAGGCGGATGATGCGGGCATTGTCTCTGAGGTGCGGGCGGGCTATGTCCAGGGCCAGGGAGTCCTCGTTCTTGGTGGACGCCGCAGCCAGGATGAGGTCCACACTCCCCAGGATTTTGATCGCTTTCATGGTGATGAGCTCAGGATCGCCAGGACCCACCCCGACTCCATACAGACACCCGCTCATGGTTTGCTCCTGTTCTGCCACCCGTGCACGATTCGGGAAAGCTGACGCACGGCCTCCAGACTGCGCGGACCGGGTCGGGAAAACACCCCTTGGTCCACGACAAAAATCTGGCCCTCGCGCAGGCAGGACAGGGTGCGGAAAAAGGGCCGCTCCGGAAGAGGGACGGGGGTTGGATTCATGGGACCGTGCTGCATAAGGTAGATGTCCGGGTCGAGGCGCAGGACTTCCTCGTCGCCCAGACGGACCAGTTTGTTCGGGATCTGCACGCAGTTGGCTCCTCCTGCCAGGCTCATTATTTCGGACACGATGGAGTCCTGTCCAGCGGCCAAGAGGTTGGGATAGCGGGCCTCGAAAAAGATTCTCGGCCTCGCTCCGGTCTGAGAGGACCTGATGCGCTCCAGCTCTGCGCGCATGGTTGCGACCTGCTCCTTGGCTGTGGGTTCGCTTCCGGTCAAGGTGCCGAGGCGCTCCATGGTGGAAAAAAGCTGGGAGAAATTTTCCATGTCAAAGACGGCCACGGTCAATCCCCGTCCTTCCAGAAACCGCACCGGCTCCATGGCCTCGCTGCGGCCTCCGAGCTGGACGACCAGATCGGGCCGCAGGCCCAGGATCAGTTCCGCGTTGGGCCGCAGATGGGTGCCGATGGACGGCTTGGCGGCAATGGAGGGGGGCAGTTCGTCGGCGCTGGTGCGCGCCACAACCAGGTCCTCGCGGCCCAGATCGGCCAGGATCTCGTTGAACGCGCCGTACAGGGCGATGACCCGGGAGGCCGGCGCGGACAGGCGGATCTCGCGGCCCCGGTCGTCGGTGACGACAACCTCGGCCAGGGCTGGTGCTTTCAGGCCGGACAGGGCCAGGCCCGCAATGCAGAGCGCGAACAGCAGCCTATTCAGGGCGGGGAGCCAGATGGGCCTGGGGCGTCCCGGTGATGGGGTGCGGAGCCACGGCAAGGGGTGTTTCATAGATCTCGCTCAAGGTTTGGGCCGTGAACACGTCACGGGTCGGGCCATCGGCCGCGATGGAACCGTTTTTCAGAAAGACCAGACGCCGGCAATACAGGGCCGCCAGATTCAGGTCGTGGGCCACGGTCAGCACGGTCAGGCCTGCCCTGTTCCTGATCCGCAGCAGTTCGTAGAGGTCCACGGTGCGGGCCACGTCCAGGTTGGAGGCGGCTTCGTCCAGAAGGAGCAGCTCGGTGTCGTGGGCCAGGGCCTTGGCCATGATGACGCGCTGGAATTCCCCGCCGGACAGGGATTCGGTCGGGCGCGGG
>JAAYCS010000110.1 GCA_012729655.1 Desulfovibrionales bacterium
AAAATGGGAGCCTGGGCGTTGCCCCGGGATGTCACATGGTAGATGGCTCCCGGAAATTCTATGCGGAGTGGTCGGGCCATGGAGAGGAAATGGTCCGAAAAAATTCAAGATTCAAGATCTGACCCTCAAATTCCCGTTTCTATTCCCGAACGCCTGGAACGCGTCAGGCGGGCCGTGGGGAGGTCAGGGGGCTATCCTCGGGGCTTTTCCGGCCAGGCCTCAAGGACCAGTTCGGCAAGCTTGGGGAACTGCTGCGCCTGGTCCATGTTGGCCCGCAGACATTCGGCGGCGAACTCTCCGTATTCGGACGCAAAAAGCTCCCAGGACGAGCACCTGTCCAACCAATTCCGATCCCCAGGATACCGGCGGCCGTCGATCTGGGGGAAGAGGGCCTCGTATCGATCTTTGAACTTTGCCTCGAAAATGTCTGAATCTGGACTGATTTTTTTCATGGAGAAAAAGTACCATGCCAGAACGCCCGAGACAAGGCGGGGCGGGGGCTCGGTTTAGGCCCCCGTGCGGGGAATGGTGCGGGGAAAGGTTTGAGAAAAAAGAAAAAGGACTTGGATTTTAATATCCAAGTCCTTGATTTTCCTGTGGTGGAGATGAGGGGGATCGAACCCCTGGCCTCCGCATTGCGAACGCGGCGCTCTCCCAGCTGAGCTACATCCCCTGGCGTGGAAGGCAGATAGAGAGTCTTGGACCGGATGTCAACACCGCAAGTCAGCGTTGTCCACCCCTTCACACAGAGAATGCCTCCAGCTTCTGTCCTGCCGGCAAGGGGGCTTTTTCCTGGTAGATGTCCCAGTACGTCTGTCTGGCCTGGCCCAGGGCCAGGTAGACGGGATGGTCGGTCCTGGCCCGGTATTCCGCGCAGGGAAGGTTGTCCTCGTCCACCATGACTAGACGTTGGGCCCGGTTCAGGATGCCGGCCGTGCCCACGGAGCAGATGGCGGCGATTCCGTCTGACTGGCCGCGGCGGACCAGTTCCCCATAGGCGATGTTTCTCTCGTCCACCGCGATTCCGTTTTGGCGCAGGATGGAACAGATGCCGTCGATGGTTACCGAAGGCAGGATCAGGGGGCTGTCCGGGATTTTGACCACCGTGCCGTCGGTCAGCGCGATGAGGCAGCAGGACGAGTCCCATTCCGTGACGAGGCGCTCCATGAGGGGACGATCGAGCCTGTCGTCCAGGAAAAGGGCCGAGGTGGCCTCGGGCAGGACTTTTCTGGCCTCGTCCACGGCTTTCACGCTCAAGGGATAGTTGATGCCGAGCTTCAGGCATCCGGTGCCGTTGGCGGCCACCGCCCGGACCAAGTGGGGGACGGTCACGCCGCTGAAGGGTTCACCCATGTAGCGGTCGTATTTGCAGGTGACCATGCGGATGGACGGGGCATCCGGGAAGGTCACGCCAATGGATTGGGCTTCATCCACGGTGAATGGCCGCAGGTACCCCTGGCCGCGGGTGTCGGCCATCTCCCGCATGAAAACAGCCATTTCTGGGCTGCGGAAATAGCGCAGGATCATGGCTTCCAGTTCCGTTTCCGTGGGCACCATATCCTGCTGGGCCGAGCCCAGGTTGTAGGTGATGGATCGTCGAAACCGCTGCAGATTCTTGTGCAGGTTGAGAAACCTGATCTGCAGACCGCCGTGGCCGGAGGGGGACACGAAATAGCGGATGCCCTCGAAGGCCAGGCACAGGCCGTAGTGGATGGATCTGGACACGGCCGGGACCTTGTCGGCCATGGAGACCATGGAGAAAGATTGGTCGCGGAGCATGTAGCGGGCCTGGAAATCCGCCCATTTTGTTCCTTCGAATCCAGCCATTGTTCTACTCCAGTCAGACGGGGTTGTTCTATTGTGTCGTTGCAGCTGACAACGGGGGAGACACATACCAGGTTTGCGGGCGGGCGTCGACCCGCGCTGCCGGGAGTTCCCTGTTCCCGTCCAGGATGGCGCGCACGGCCGCATGTTTGTCCTGCCCTAAAACGAGAAAAAGGACCTCCCGCGCGGCATTCAGAACCAGCGGAGTCAGGGTCAGGCGGGGAAGACGCGGCTCCAGGTCAGGTGCAGGGACTGGGGCGACCGTGCAGGGCGTGTGCGCGAGGAGCGGTCCGTGGGGAAAAAGGGAGGCCGTGTGCCCATCGGCGCCCATGCCCAGCACCACGAGGTCGAAGACCGGGGTACCGCCAAAGGACTGGAGCAGGATGTCGCTGTATTCCCGCGCGGCGGACTCGGGGTCCGGCCGCATGGGCACGGGGTGCATGTTCGCGGCCGGGATGGGTACCAGATCCAGAAGATGTTCCTTGATGGAACGGAAGTTGGAATGCGCGTGGCCTGGATCGCCCAGACGTTCGTCGGCCAGGAAGATGTGTGTCCGAGCCCAGAAGGGGGGCGGGAAAATGACGGGGTCGGTCAGGGCATGGAAGGCCGGCAGGGGGCTTTTTCCGCCGGACAGGGCCATGCGGAAGGCGGGCCTCCATGCCAGCGTCTTTCGCGCGCAGCGGCCGATATGGCTGGCCGCCGCGCGTCCGAACGTCAGTTCATCCACAAACTGGAGGCAGGCGCGCATGGTTGTCATTGGTCGGTTTTGGGGCCTGGGCCGCCTGCAGGATACGTGTGCAGGGGGATGGCGCGATCCGGGCAGTCGCACTGGTCCAGGATGGGGGTCAGAAAGCCCCAGCACAGTTCCACGGCGTCCTGTCGCCAGAAAAGGGTCTGATCGCCGAGAATGCAGTCCAGCAGGACCTTGGCATAGTCGTCCAGGCGGTGCAGGACAGACTGAGCGCCGTAGGAAAACTCCATGAACTGGGAGCGCAGGCAGAGTTGCGGACCCGGGCCCTTGGTCTGGACTTCCATGCGGACCACCTCTTCCGGGTGGATGCCCAGAATGAGCCGGTTGGGCGCGATGGCGTCGCCATGGATATTGCGGAACATGGATACGGGCACGCGCTTGAACTGCACGGAGATCTCCGTGCGCTTGCCGGCCAGGCGTTTCCCCGAGCAGAGGTGGAAGGGCACGCCCTGCCAGCGCCAGTTGTCCAGGAAGACCTTCATCCAGGCGAAGGTCGGGGTGGACGAGTCGGGCCGCACTCCGGGCTCCTGCAGATAGCCGGGGACAGCCTGGCCTTCGACCAGGCCCGGGCCGTACTGCCCAAGAACGAGCTGTTCGCCCAGCCTGCTCAGATCCAGGGGCCGCAGGGCGCGGAAGACCTTGGACCGCTCATCGCGAACCAGTTCGGCTTCGAAGAGCGACGGCGGCTCCATGGCGCAGAGGGCCAGCAGCATCATCATGTGGTTCTGGAACATGTCCCGGAGCACTCCGGTCTGGTCGTAGAATCCGGCCCGGTGCCCAATGCCCAGGGTCTCGGCGGCCGTGATGCGGATGTGATCGATGTAGCGACGATTCCAGAGCGGTTCCAGGAGGGCGTTGGCAAAGCGCAGGAGCAGCACGTTCTGGACGGTCTCTTTGGCCATGTAGTGGTCGATGCGGAAAATCTGCCGTTCCTCGAAATACTGGTGCAGGACCGCGTCCAGTTCCCTGGCCGAATGCAGGTCCCGGCCAAAAGGCTTCTCCACCACGATACGCACGGATCTCCCGCCGGCTTCCGCGCCAAGGTTCGCCTGGCCGAGGTTTCTGGACAGAGGGATGTAGGCTGCGGGCGGGACGGCCAGGTAGTAGAGCCGGTTCCTGGACCCTGATGCGTCGAGCCGGGCCAGATGCGCGGCCAGGACCTGGGCTGAACCCGGCACGTCCGGGTCCATGGCCAGATAGTCGAGCCGGGCCTGGAGATCGGACAGACAGGCAGAAGGGATGGAGCCGGCGAGCCTTTCCATGATCTGGTTGAGATAGCGCTCCCGACCCAGGTCTTTTCTGCCTACCGCAATGATGCGGGAGTCCTGGCTCAGAAGCTGGCTGCGGCAGAGGGAGGCCAGGGCCGGAAAGATCTTGCGGACGGCCAGATCCCCGGTGCCTCCGAAGATGACCAGATTGACAGGTGCGGCGGGGGAGGGAATGGCGCATGCTGGCGCGACGTCTTCGGGCGTCATGGGGCTCCTTGCGGGTCCGGCGGACATTCAGGGGGTCAACAAGGCACAGGGGCCCTCTGGCCGGAGAGAGTTGAATGGAAGGGGATCCTATCAGGACAAGTTGAAAAGGCAAGCAGTCCGACTCTCCTTTGCATCGGACCTGGTGCGCAGATGGATCAGCCATCTGGGCCGTCGTGCCTTGGGCATCGTGGCCGCAGGTTTTCGCCTGGCGGGAACAAAAAAGCCCCGGCCGATGCCGGGGCTTGAGGTGATCTCCGAACCTCCAGGGGTGCGGCCAGGTTCCGATCATGGCGTAATTGGCGTCCCCAAGGGGATTTGAACCCCTGTTATCGGCGTGAAAGGCCGGGGTCCTGGACCTAGCTAGACGATGGAAACGGGATGGCTGGGCGACTTAGATTCGAACTAAGATTGACGGAGTCAGAGTCCGCTGTCCTGCCGTTGAACGATCGCCCAGAAGTGGAAATGTGGCGTCCCCAAGGGGATTTGAACCCCTGTTATCGGCGTGAAAGGCCGGTGTCCTGGACCTAGCTAGACGATGGGGACGGAATGGCTGGGCGACTTAGATTCGAACTAAGATTGACGGAGTCAGAGTCCGCTGTCCTGCCGTTGAACGATCGCCCAGCAGGGAAACGCTTCTTTATGGAAAGCCTTTTTTCCTGTCAAGACGGAACATGGACAGGGTCACAGTGGCCGGCCGGCCGA